>JAZREI010000171.1:0-3498 GCA_045660685.1 Oscillospiraceae bacterium | reverse complement strand
CAGGGGAGCCCCTTCGGCCTCTTGGGTACTTCTGCAAGCCGAATCAAAGTATATACAGTTGATTGCCCGAATACTATATCACAGGAAACCTGTACTGTCAAGGAAAACTTCCCGACTTTTTCCGACTTTCGGGAAAAAGTTCGAAATCCGCCTGCGATTTCTCTTGCACGGGGGGATTTTGCATGATATAATACATTTTACATTTCATACGGAGAAATACCCAAGAGGCTGAAGGGGTCGGTCTTGAAAACCGAGAGGCGGCTAATAACCGTGCGGGGGTTCAAATCCCTCTTTCTCCGCCAACAGAAAAAGTCGCTCATCGGAGCGGCTTTTTTTATTGTAATGTTTCGGATTTCCTTTATGCAACCTCAAGTTGCGCAATTGCAAACACAGGTTGGTGGATTTTTTCATGCGCTTCCTTTATCATAAGCCCATAAAGGAGGTTCGAACAATGAGCTTTGCAGAAAATTTGAAACAACTGAGAAAAGAACGAAATCTCTCACAGGAAAACCTTGCGGAGCTGCTGGATGTGAGCCGACAGGCAGTATCCAAGTGGGAGCAAGGGGAAGGCTACCCCGAAGCAGAAAAGCTGCTGCTTCTGTCCAACCGTCTGAACATCTCGCTGGATACCCTCATGTCCACAGGCTTCTCACCCACCCCCACCCCGCAGGGCACAGGCAGTATCGTCATCACGTCCCCTCACGAAAACGTCATCGCAACCTGCCACAGCATACAGGCATCTCAGAAAATGAGCAAGGGCAAGCATGCCCCCCGATACGCCCTGTTCACCACAGACACCAACGTACCCTTCGGCGGCAGAAACATTTTCCTTGGCTGGTACGCCGATGAAGACCTGCTGAACAAGGAGATCACCGAAATCCAAACCGCCATCTCCAAGGGAATCCCCAACTACACCCTGCAATACAGCTGCAAGGTCAAATTCCGCTGGGGCTTCCCTCACATGGTATAAGCTCACTAACCTCCGCCGCACAATGCAGCGGAGGTTTTTTCTCTTTACGCTGTCTTGTTTTCCGTTTATAATAAGGTTATCAACATCAAAAGAGGTATTTTTATGACCAAGCTGCTCATCATCCGTCACGGACAAAGTGAAGCCAACCTGCAGGGGGTATTCGTGGGACACACTGACTCTCCCCTGTCTGACTTAGGCAAGCAACAGGCAGAAGTCACCGCGGACTATATCGTCTCCAACTTCCATGTGGATGCCGTGTACGCCAGCGATTTGGAGCGTGCATTTTACACCGGCAAGGCTGTGGCCGACCGTCTGGGTCTGCCCGTCACCCCCTTGCAGGGAATGCGCGAGATTTTCGCAGGTGACTGGGAAACCGTGAAATTCGATACCCTTGCCACGGAATATGGTGAGGCCTATCAAATTTGGCTCAAGGACATCGGCTTGGCACAGAGCCCCAACGGTGAATCCACCGCACAGCTGCAGGCCCGTATTGCCGATACCCTCCGCATCATCGCCGAGACAAATGACGGCAAAACCGTGGTAGTGGCTACCCATGCCACACCCATCCGCACCTTCATGCACTACTGCAGCGGTCTGCCTCTGAGCGAAATGAAGAACATCCCTTGGGTGTCCAACGCCTCCGTCACCACTGCTATTTACGAAAACGGCAGCTTCACCATTACCGAAGCGGGCCACGACGCCCATCTGGGTGATATGCGCACCGCTCTACCCAAGAACGTATAATGAGGTTTCTCTATGCCCTTCCAAATCATCCGAAACGACCTGACCAAGATGCGGGTGGATGCCATTGTCAACACCACCAACCCCTCCCCCACCGTGGGCTACGGGGTGGATATGGGCATTCATCAAGCCGCCGGCCCCGACCTGCTCATTGCCCGCAAGGCCTTGGGCACAATCCCCGTGGGCAATGCAGGCATCACCAATGGCTATGACCTGCCCGCAAAGCACGTAATTCACACGGTCTGCCCCGTATGGCAGGGCGGCGACAAGGGCGAGGTGCGCCTGCTGCGCCGTGCCTACACCCGCAGTCTGGAAACTGCTGCAGAAGCCAAGTGCCGCTCCGTGGCCTTCCCCCTCATGTCCGCAGGCAATCACGGCTTCCCCAAGACCATTGCCCTGCAGACTGCCGTGGACGCCATTAGTGCCTTCCTCATGGACCATGAAATGATGGTGTATCTGGTGGTGTTCAGCCGTGAGGCCGTGGCGGTATCGGAAAAGCTGTTCCAATCCGTAGAGAGCTACATCGACGAGCACTATATTGAGCAAAAGAAGCTGAAGGAATACGGCTTCAAGGACAAGTGCATGGCCCGTGAAGCGGAGATTGAGGAAACCGTACGCTATCAGCGGCGGATGCGCAATCTGCGAGAGCAACGAGAATCCATGGTCATGGAAGAATGCCTCCCCGCTCCCATGGCAGCAGGGGCCATCTCCATGGACGACCTGCACCATTTGCTGGAAGACACGGACGAGGGCTTCTCCGCCACCCTGCTGCAGCTCATCGACCGCAGCGGGAAGAAGGATTCGGAGGTGTACAAGCGCGCCAACATCGACCGCAAGCTGTTTTCCAAGATTCGCAGCAACCCCAATTACCAGCCCTCCAAGCCCACGGTGCTGGCCTTTGCCATTGCACTGGAGCTGGACTTGGAAGAAACCGAAATGCTCCTGAGCCGCGCAGGGCTGGCGTTGAGCCACGCCAACAAGCAGGACATCGTGGTAGAGTTTTTCATCAAAAACAAAATTTACGACATCTTTGAGCTGAACAACGTGCTGTTCGCCTTGGATTTGACCACCTTAGGCAATGTGGTGGGGTAAGTCCCCCGCAGGAACCGTTGCCCACCCATTCGCTGCTGCATCCTATCAATCCACACAAAAATTCGCCTGCGAATTTGAAATAAAAATAAGATGCAGAGCGAAAAAGGTCTCGCAAATGTCGCTTTCGAGGCGACCAAAACCTCCTGTGTTCCTTGTATGATGAAGACACAAAGAACACAGGAGGTAATTTATTATGACAGAATTGGTATTTATTTTGGATCGCAGTGGCTCCATGTACGGACTGGAACAGGACACCATCGGTGGCTTCAACTCCATGCTGGAAAAGCAGAAAACCGACAGCAGCGAGGCATTCGTCACCACGGTGCTGTTTGACAACAAGCTCCGCGTCCTCCACGACCGTCTGCCTCTGCAGCAGGTCAAGCCCATGACCGAGGAGGATTACACCGTAGGCGGCTCCACCGCTCTGCTGGATGCGGTAGGCAGCACCATCAAGCACATTGCCCGCATCCACAAATACGCACACCCCGACCACAAGCCTGCAAAGACCCTGTTCGTCATCATCACCGACGGCATGGAAAACGCCAGCCGTGAATACACCTACGACAAGGTCAAGGCCCTCATCACCCACGAGCAGGAAAAATACGGCTGGGAATTCCTGTTTTTAGGCGCCAACATCGACGCAGCCGCTGAGGGCGCACGATTCGGCATCGCTCCCGACCACTCCGTCACCTACA
>JAZREI010000170.1:0-7045 GCA_045660685.1 Oscillospiraceae bacterium | reverse complement strand
GATAAATTCGGCTCCAGCGCACCCTGCACCCGGGCACAGATTGCAACCTTCCTGTACAAGGCATACAACAAATAACCAAACAAAAAAAGACACCCGATTGGGTGGCTTTTTGCTTTAATGTTCGTGGTTCAGGTTTTCGGTGTTGTACTTGCCGCCGTAACCGACGATCAAACCGCCGATTTCCGCGTAGTAGCTGCACAGACCTGTGGTATGTTCGATGATGAAACGGCAGTTGGGATACTTGCGCTGAATCAGCTCCTTCAGCTCCAGGGCACCGCCGCTGTTGTAGCAATGCGCAATACGTACCTCCGCGCCGTCATACAAGCCGCGCTGTTCCATCTGAGCCAGCATCGCTTCCATGGCCTTCTTTTCCCCACGGGGCTTCACCAGAGGCTGAATGGTACCGCCGATTGCAGCACCCACCATACGGATACCCAGTGCGGATGCGATTTTTGCCACTGCAGGATTCACGCGACCGTTGCGAGAGAGATTGGTGAGACTTTCCAGACAGAAGATGGTGTGCAGATGGTTGTGGTAGTCCAGAACCTCGTCACGAATTTCTTCAAAGGTCTTCCCTGCCTCTGCCAGCTCACGAACCTTATCAACGATCATGGCCAGTTCGGGGCCTGCGCTCAAAGAGTCGAATACGTATGCCTTGCGGTCGGGGTGTTCTTCCATGTACTCGGCACAAGCCTGTACCGCCGCATTGTAGCTGCCGCTGAGGTTCTTGGTAATGGTGACGCAGAATACATTCTCCGCATCACCGAAGGCATCCAGCCATTCCCCTACATTGGGGCAGGAAGAACCACTCTTACCCTTGTACTTTTTCAGCTCACCAACCATGTTGGCAAGGTCAAGCGTGGTGTCATCCACATATTCCTTATCCCCTGCAACGATTTTCAGAGGTACGCTTTCAAAAGGCACTCCTTCCAGCTGCATCAGGTTGGAGGACGAGTCGGAAATAATTTTGTAGTTCATAAAATTTGTCCTTCTTTCCCATTTTACTGAAGTCATTGTAACGCTTCTCATGGAAAAAAAGCAAGAAACTGCCGTTGGAACGTTCTCTACGGGCAGTAGAGTGGGGAAATTCGCCAATTTAAAGGGTATTTTCTGATGTAGGGGCGAACTGTGTTCGCCCACTGTTTATTCCGTCTCCTCCAAAATCTCCCCATCCATCACCTGCCGCATCAGCGCCGCCACCTGCGCCACGGACTCATCGGGGTACATCACATACGCATTGCCTCCCGATGACCAGTTGTGGGCCGTACCGCCCTTGCCCGTCACAGCTGCGGAGAAAATCTTCCAATCGTCCAAATCCTCGAGCTCGTCAGTCAGCAGTCTTGTGATGGTGGCAAGGGGCATATCCGTTGCAAACATGCCCTCCAGACTGTCCAGAATCTCACGCCAGCGGCTCAGCACATTCCCTGCCGACAGCTGCCGCATCATGGCCGCGATGACCTGCATCTGATGCTGTCCGCGGGTGTTGTCGCCCCCTGCCACCTTGCTGCGCTCACGGGCAAAGGCCAGCGCCTGGGCTCCGTTCAAGGTGTTTGCCCCCTTTTGGATGGCATAGCCCCCCACAGTGGTGGTAAAGGCGGTGTCGGAATATACCGTAATACCCCCCAGCGCATCAATGAGCGCTTCAAAGCCCTTGAAGTTGATGACCGCACCGTAAGCCACAGGCAGCCCGTACAATTGACTCAATGCCGCCTTGGAGTTTTCCAGACCGTACAGTCCGCAGTGCGCCAGCTTGTCCTTCGCCCCATTCCCCGCAGGATTGGACACATAGTAATCACGGGGGGTATTCACCAATAGCAGCTGCTGGGTATTGGGATTGATGACCGCCAGAATGTTCACGTCATTGCGCCCCTTGGTGAGCTTGCCGCTGCGGGTGTCGCTGCCTCCCAGATAGACGATAAAAGCTTCTTGGTGGGGATTTGGGGGTGCCGCCGTCAAAGGTGCTTCTCCGTCCTCAAACATCATATCCAAACTGCTGCTCAGCTCCATTGCCATGAAGCTCCCTACTCCACAAGCTGCCGTCAAGCAAATGCACAGCAGGCAGGATACAAAACGCTTCAGCAACGCAAGCCTTGGGGATTTGGGAAACAGCCCACGCCACAGCAGCAGGGTCACCGCCCCACCGCAGCCTGCCAGCAGCCACAAAACAGCCACAGGCAGCAGCCCTGTCCGCCATACAAACAGCAGACTCAAGGTCTCCACACCTATGAGCATGGTCAGCAGAAATACCGCCAAAAAGTCTGTGCCGGTATGGGAAAAAGATTTCATGGAAACACCCGCTTTCGTACAATTGAATTTGTAAAGATTTTGTGTGGATTTGTCGTTGCGACAGGAAACAATCGGAGTATAATACAGTTAAAACCAACCCTGTGAGGTGTTGTTATGAGAACGCAAAACCGCAGTATGCTGGAAGGCCCCCTGTTTCGCAGCATCATTCTGTACACCATCCCCGTCATGCTCACGGGGGTACTGCAGCTGTTGTTTAACGCCGCCGACCTTGTCATTGTCGGCCGCTTCTGCGGCAGCATTTCCGTAGCCGCCGTGGGTGCAACAGGCGCCATTACCAACCTCATCGTCAACCTGTTCATCGGTCTGTCCGTAGGCGCAGGTGTTACCGTCGCGCACGGTCTGGGGGGCGAGGATGACGAAGCCGTCAGCCGCACGGTACATACCGCTGTGCCCACCGCTGTTATCACAGGTCTGATGCTCACCTGCATCGGGATTTGTCTGGCACGCCCTGTGCTGATTTGGATGGAAACTCCCGATAATGTTCTCCCCTTGTCTGCGATTTATATGCAGATTTATTTCGCAGGGATGCCGTTTTCCATGCTGTATAACTTCTGTGCCTCCATTCTTCGTGCCGCAGGGGACACCAAGAGCCCTCTGATGTACCTGAGCTTTGCAGGGGTCATCAATGTGGTACTGAATATTTTCTTCGTCACCGTGTTCCATATGAACGTAGCGGGCGTTGCACTGGCAACCATTTTGTCTCAGGTGGTCAGCGCAATGCTGGTACTCCGCGCTCTCATGCGCCGCACGGATGCCTGTCATTTTGAGCTGCGGGAAATGCACATTTACAAGCCCCAGCTCATGAAGATGATTCGCATCGGTATGCCCGCGGGGGTACAGGGCTCTATGTTCGCCATCTCCAACGTCATCATTCAGTCCTCCATCAACTCCTTCGGCGATGCTGTCATGAGCGGCAACGCTGCCGCAGGCAATATCGAGGGCTTCCTGTACATCGCTTTGAACGCCTTCCATCAGACCGCCGTAAACTTCATCGGTCAGAACGTGGGTGCGCTGCAGTACAAGCGTGTGAACAAGATTTTGCTGCTGTGTCTGGGCTGCTCCACCATTGTGGGGCTGGCAGGGGGCATCGGCATTTACGCCGCAGGGGAAACGCTGCTGGGCATTTACATCACCGACTCCCCCACCGCCATTGTTCACGGCATGGAACGTCTGCTGTATGTGGCTCTCCCCTACTTCATTTTGGGGCTCATGGACGTATCCACAGGTGCCCTGCGCGGTTTGGGTGCCTCCATCACGCCAATGATTATTTCCATTTTGGGTGTCTGCGGCATCCGCATTGCATGGATTTACACCATCTTCCAAATGCCCCAATACCACGACCCCAAGAGCCTGTATCTTTCCTATATTGTCAGCTGGACGGCCACTTTTATCGCCCAGATGATTGCCTACCGCATCATTTACAAGCAGCACACACGATACCTGCCCAATGACGAATAACGCCACAAACACCTCCGAAATCATTCGGAGGTGTTGTTTCTTATGTGGTTTTGGTATACAATAAAAGAATAGAACCCTACCCGAGGTGAATCCTTATGTTTAATATTTTAGTCGTTGACGATGATAAAAATACCCGACTGCTTCTCAAGGCAGTGCTGGAAGCTGAAAACTATACCGTAGTCACCGCTGAAAACGGCGAAGAAGCTCTGGCAGCTATGGAACACAGCCACATCGACTTGGTGGTAGTGGACGTCATGATGCCGAAAATGGACGGATATACCTTCACCAAAACCCTGCGTTTGGCAGACAATAACCTGCCCATTCTCATGGTTTCCGCCAAGCAGCTGCCTGCGGACAAGAAGCAGGGATTTTTGGTGGGCACCGACGACTACATGACAAAGCCCATTGACGAAGAGGAAATGCTCCTGCGTATCCGCGCGCTGCTGCGCCGCGCAAAAATCGCCAATGACCGCCGCATCGTCATCGGTGATGTGGTACTGGATTACGATACCCTCACCGTCAGCCGTGGCAGCGAAGTACAGGAGCTGCCCCGCAAGGAATTTCTGCTGCTGTACAAGCTGCTGAGCTACCCCGGCAAAATCTTCACCCGTATTCAGCTCATGGATGAAATTTGGGGCGCAGACAGCGAAACCGGCTGGGAAACCGTCACCGTACACATCGGCCGCCTGCGCAAGCGCTTTGAGCATTGGGACGAATTCGAAATCGTGTCTGTCCGCGGTCTGGGCTATAAGGCGGTGAAGCATCGGTGAGGTACAAACGCAGTTCCGTCCGCTTTTGGCTGACCCTGTTCTTCAGTTTCATCATTTTGGGCGCCGTGGTCATCAACACCATTATGGTCAGCTGGCTCCTGATTACGCTGTCCGTTAACGACGTATGGCTTTTCGCAGGCACCGCCACCATGCAGGCATGGCAGCTGATTTTGGTACAGGCCCTAATCAGTATCCCCGTTGGGGCAATCATTGCCTTCTGCGTAACCAACATCCCCCTGCAGCCTCTGCGTGTACTGATAGAAAGTATGCACGCACTGGCTGACGGACACTTCAACACCCGTTTGTCTCCCCGCGGTCTGCTGTGGAGATACCCTGCATACAAAGAGCTTTCCGACACCTTCAACACCCTTGCAGAGGAATTGGAAGACACGGAAATGCTCCGCGCAGACTTCATCAACAACTTCTCTCATGAATTTAAAACCCCCATTGTGTCCATTGCAGGCTTTGCCAAGCTGCTGCAGCGAGGAAACCTGACCGAAGAACAGACACGGGAGTATCTGGAAATCATTGAAAGCGAATCCCGACGCCTAAGCTATATGGCCACCAATGTGCTGAATCTGACCAAGATAGAAAATCAGACCATTCTCACTGACCTGACGGAGTTTAATCTGGCGGAACAAATTCGCGACAGCATTTTGCTGCTGGAAAAAAAATGGGAAGAAAAGCAGCTGGAGTTCCACTTGGAAATGGACGAGCTGATGATTCAGGCAAACGAGGAGCTGCTGAAGCAGGTGTGGATCAATCTGGTACATAACGCCATCAAATTCACCCCCGTAGGCGGTCTCATTGAGGTCACCACCCAAGAGCTGGGCGACAAAATCGCCGTATGTATCACCAACCACGGCAGCCGGATTCCTCCCGAAGCCATGGACCGTATTTTCAATAAGTTCTATCAGGCAGACGAATCCCACGCCACCGAAGGCAACGGGGTCGGTCTCGCCGTCGTCAAGCGTATCGCCACACTCCACAACGGCACGGTCTCCGTCACCAGCGAAAACAACGTCACTTCCTTTACGGTAACACTGCCAAAATATTGCAAATAACACCGAAGGATACGCAATTGTTTATTTTGAGTTCATGTTCACACTGTATCATTTTTGTATCAAAACCGAAAGGAGATCGAAAGTGAAACGTTCCGAACTGACTAAACTTCAGCTGGCGGTTGCATTAAAGGATTTGACCAATACCATGTCCTTCCGCAAAATCAGCGTATCTCATATTGCAGACCATGCGGATATGAGCCGAAAATCCTTTTACTACCACTTCAAAGACAAGTATGATTTGGTATCCTTCATTTTTGACTCCGAATTCACCGAGTACCGTCTCCGCAATGACCAAGGCTCATGGCTGGAGCAGCTGTGCCGCTACCTGTATGAGCAGAGGGAGTTCTACCGTGTTGTACTGCGCTACGAGGGGCAAAACTGCTTTGAGGAATATCTGCGTGCCTTCATCAAGGAAAAAGCCACGGCAGCCATGGAGAATCCTGTCCAAGAGGATTTGGCCTGTGAAAGACTGCTGGCGGAAGCAGTGCTGGCTATTTTGAAAACCTGGCTGACAGATTCCGAAGTCATGGACGCAGACACCTTCCTGGCTGTACTCCGTCGGGCCATCGACCATCTGACCAATGCCAACATCGGTTAATAACACGTAAAAAAGCTGGTCTGCAATACACAGCGGCTTCATTTTTTAATCAGTCTGGATTTCGGGGAGAGTAGAGATGTAGGGCATGTCAAAATATACGGACTCGGCGTACCCACGAATGGTCTCGGACAGGGCATCGAAGTCTTCCCCACGGGCAGCAAACTGCAGCAGCCAGAATCCCTCGTTGTCCTTAAACACATAGGCACGATAGCGGTAGTCCCAACCGTTCACGTGATTGTCGTATTCAAACCACAGCAGCTCACCGTCATCCACCAAAGGCACTTCCCCACCCAGCTGATTGGCGTTCCAAACCAGCGCAGCATACTGTTCGGGAGAGGTCTGAGCGGAAAAGTCGGTGTTTTCAAACAGGGTATATTCTTCCTTCAGCCCCAACACCAGCAAGTCCGCAGATTCGTAATAGACGGTATACGCTGCATGCTGTTTTTCCGCAAAATCTTCGGTCAAGGTCAGATGCAGTCCTGCACCCACAAATTCCTTGGCAACGGGCTCTGCAGGCAGTTCCTCATCGGCACCGCAGCCGCACAGCAGCAAACACAAGGTCAATATCATCAAAAAGAGTTTTTTGTTCATAAAAGCCCTCCTATGGGAGTATTACGTGGATTATATCAGACAAACCGCAAAAACGCAAATTTTTAGTTGGTACAAACGCTTTGCCTGTCGTTACCATTCTGCACGGTATCTATTTTGCTCCATGGTGTGACCCCCCTCGTAAATCTGACAACATAGATCAGTAGGGGCGAACATTGTTCATCCGCCCACCAAGCAAAAAGACCGATGCTTTCGCATCGGTCTTTTGCTTGGTGGGAGCGGGTGGATTCGAACCACCG
>JAZREI010000169.1:0-2169 GCA_045660685.1 Oscillospiraceae bacterium | reverse complement strand
CTTTTCTACCAGGAAGCCGCAAACAGCGGGCAGGTGGTCTGCTACGCCTGCGGTGGAGGAGTGAGCGCGGTGAGCGGTGCCGAATGCGTCGTTTACGAAGATGTCAGCCAGGTCAGCCAGTGCCTTGGACAGTTCGGGATCGTTCTTGGTTTCGCCCTTGATGTAACGGGTGTTTTCCAGCAGCATTACGTCGCCGTTGTTCAGAGCAGCAGCCTTAGCCTTGGAGTCTTCGCCTGCAACGTCAGCAGCCATAACAACTTCCTTGCCCAGCAGTTCGGAGATACGTTCTGCAACGATCTTCAGGCTCAGTTCGGGCTTCCATTCGCCCTTGGGCTTGCCCATGTGGGAGCACAGGATAACCTTTGCGCCATTGTCAACCAGGTACTGGATGGTGGGCATAGCAGCAACGATACGCTTGTCGGAAGTGATCTTGCCTTCCTTGGTGGGAACGTTGAAGTCGCAGCGGCACAGAACGCGCTTGCCGGTAACTTCGATGTCCATGATAGACTTCTTATTGTAATTCATGGTCAAATTTCCTTTCTCATTGATCCATAGTCTTTTAGATTGGGAAAATCTTGCTGCCGCAAAGCCTCATAGGTGAGGATTGCAGCGGCGTTGGACAGATTCAAACTGCGCACCGCAGGGTTCATGGGAATTCGGATGCAGCGGTCTGCATATTTCTCACGCAGCCACTCAGGCAGCCCCGCGGATTCCTTCCCAAACAGGAAGGTAACATCTTCCGTGGTGAAGTCGCATTCGTGGTAGCTGTGAGGAGCTTTTGTGGTTGCCAGCCAGATATTCTCATCGCCGTTCTTTGCAAAGTATTCATCAATGGAATCATACACATGCAGGTCGATATCGAACCAGTAGTCCATCCCGGCACGCTTAACAGCCTTGTCGGAAATATCGAAGCCCAGAGGACGAATCAGATGCAGGCGGCTATTTGTGCAGACGCAGGTCCTGCCGATGGCACCTGTGTTATTGGGAATTTCAGGCTCAACGAGTACAATATTAACCATATTATCTCCTTTTGGCTGAATGTTCCGTTTTATTTGCCTTTTAAACCAGCCTCGCTCATTATAGCGCCAATAAGTTTGAAATTCAACTGTTTTTGATAAAAAGTTGACGTTTTCTCATCAAAAATAGTCCACAGGATTTGTTTTCTCATTTCAACACATTGTACAAAAACATATCCCTTGAATAAATTGCGTGATTGGGATATACTGATTTCGCTCAAAAGTGCAAGGAGATGAGGATATGAATTTGTGCAATCTGTGCCCAAGACGCTGTAATATGGACAGAAATGCCCGTTTTGGCTTCTGTCAAGTTCCCGAAATGCCTATGATTGCACGTGCCGCCCCTCACTACGGTGAGGAGCCCTGCATCACCGGAACACGGGGTTCGGGCACTGTTTTCTTTTCCGGCTGCAACCTGCGCTGTGTATTTTGCCAAAACCACACCATCAGCCGCGGACAGACAGGCAGCGTGGTCACGGTAGAACGTCTGGCAGACATTTTCCGTGAGCTGCAGGACCAAGGGGTACACAATATCAATCTGGTCACAGGCAGCCACTATGCCCATCAAATCGCCAAAGCACTGGATATGGCAAAGCTGACCATCCCCGTGGCGTGGAACAGCAGCGGTTATGACAGCGTGGAGACCCTGAAGATGCTGGAAGGCAAAGTACAAATATATATGCCCGATTTCAAATATTCTGACCCTATCCTCGCAAAAACATACTCCGCCTCGGAAAACTACCCCACCGTGGCAGCAGCTGCCATCAGTGAAATGTACCGTCAGACAGGACCTTACCGCATGGACGAGGATGGCATCCTGCAAAGTGGCTTGCTGGTGCGGCATCTCATTATGCCCAATCGCCCCACCAACACCAAAGGCGTCATCGATACCCTCACTTCCCTGCTGCCCCAAGGCAGCTTCCTATTCAGTCTCATGAGTCAGTATACCCCTATGCCTAATTTGGAGGCGTACCCCGAGCTGCAGCAGCGTGTCACCCCCGCTCTGGCTGACTTCTGCTATCGGTATATGCTGAAAAAGGGCATCGAAGACGGGTATTATCAGGACCCCGAATCCGCAACAGATGAGATGATTCCCGATTTTGATTTGACAGGCGTATAAAAAAACAGCCGCCGTTTTTCACGGCGGCTGTAA
>JAZREI010000168.1:0-10295 GCA_045660685.1 Oscillospiraceae bacterium | reverse complement strand
GCCGGAAGCCTTGGATGCCAGAGCAGAGGATCGGGAAACGCGGGGGTTAACCTCGATCAGATAGTACTCGGAAGTTTCAGGATTCAGCGCAAACTGAACGTTGCAGCCGCCTTCGATCTTCAACTCACGAATCAGCTTGATAGCGGAATCGTTCAGCATCTTCTCGTCTTCCTTGGAGAGGGTCATGATAGGAGCAACGACCAGAGAGTCACCGGTATGAACACCAACAGGGTCAATGTTTTCCATACCGCAGATGGTGATCGCGTGGTCATTGGAGTCACGCATAACTTCGAATTCGATTTCCTTGTAGCCCTTTACGGACTTTTCAACCAGAACCTGATTTACGGGAGACAGCTTGAATGCGTTCAGACCGACTTCTACCAGTTCTTCGTCGTTGTATGCGAAGCCGCCGCCGGTGCCGCCCAGAGTGAATGCGGGACGCAGAACAACGGGGTAGCCGATGCGGTTTGCAGCTTCCTTAGCTTCTTCCAGAGAGTAGGTGATTTCGGAGGGGATGACGGGTTCGCCGATGGATTCGCACAGTTCCTTGAACAGTTCGCGGTCTTCTGCGCGTTCGATGGATGCGCTGGAGGTGCCCAGCAGCTTCACGCGGCATTCCTTCAGGATGCCCTTCTTTTCCAGCTGCATTGCCAGATTCAGACCGGTCTGACCGCCGATGCCGGGGATGATTGCGTCGGGACGTTCATAGCGGATAATCTTTGCCACATATTCCAGAGTCAGGGGTTCCATGTAGACCTTGTCGGCAATGATGGTGTCGGTCATGATGGTAGCAGGGTTGGAGTTGCACAGAACAACTTCGTAGCCTTCTTCCTTCAGTGCCAGACAAGCCTGAGTGCCGGCGTAGTCGAATTCAGCAGCCTGGCCGATAACGATGGGGCCGGAGCCGATAATCAGAATCTTTTTGATGTCTGTTCTCTTAGCCATTGAATTTTCCTCCTAAATTCTTTCAATCTATAAAAATCAACTTGATGGGTTTACTTTTTGGGTGTTTTTGTTATAAAAAAGCGGTCCTTTGAAATGCAAACGCAAATCAAAAAGACCGACAAACAGAAACAGCGGGAGAAATAAAAGCAGAAACACAAGCGCTGCAAACAAAAGCAATGCCCAGAGAAGAAATGACGTTTTTCTTTGCTGTTGCTGCCATGTTGCTTCTCCTTTCTGCAAAAAAATATCCTGACCAAAAGCGGCAGGACGAATATGCACTAAGCCGCTTTAGGGCTATTATAAGTATTACCTATCTAATAAAATTTATCACGGAGAGGCGGTAATGTCAAGGGATTGGGGCTGTAAAACATTACCTGAACACGGTCTGAAGATTTGTCGATTTTGTCATATTGGGGAGGGGATTGAGAAGCGCGGATTATTTCAGTGTAGGGGATTGTACCAAGGATATCCCCTGTGATATGATTGTATCAAAGGAATATAATCAAGGAGGATGCCCTATGACAAAAGAACAACTGCTGCCTGTGATTTACCGTGTAATGGATAAGCTCATGAATCTGGGCGGTACGGACTGGGTCTATGACAAGACCATGACCGAGGCGCAGATTGAAACAGGTCTGTTTGCCAGAGATTTTGGCATTGAAGAATGGGAATGGCCTCAGGGTGTAGGTCTGTACGGCCTGTATAAGCTGCAGAAGTACTACGGTGATGACCGCTATGTGCCCTTCTTCGACAATTGGATTCGCAAGAATCTGGAAAAGGGTCTGCCTCCCAAGAATGTAAATACCACCATGCCCTTTTTGGTGGTGGCGAGTCTGCTGGGTCAGCTGAACAATCCCGACTATGAGCAGCTGTGTCTGGACCATGCGGAATGGGTCATGCACGGTCTGCCCAAGACCAAGGAGGGGGGCTTCCAGCACACCGTCACCAATGTTCACGACACTGCCACCAGCCGTCTGAATGAGGGGCAGGTCTGGGCGGACACTCTGTTTATGACGGTGCTGTTTTTGAACAAGATGGGGCATCTCTATGACCGCAAGGACTGGATTGACGAGGCTACCCGTCAGGTACTGCTGCACATCAAGTATCTTTACGACAAGAAGACCTGCCTGCTGCACCATGCATGGAGCTTTGTGGAAAACGGCAACTTCGGTGAGGTTTTCTGGTGCCGCGGCAACTCTTGGTTTACCTACGGCATTATGGACTATCTGGAAATGGCAAAGGATACTCTGGACCCCGGTGTGTTTACCTATATTGCCGATACCTACCGCGCTCAGTGTGAAGCCCTGCGTGCATTGCAGGCGCCCTCGGGGCTGTGGCATACGGTGCTGACCGACCCCACCAGCTATGAGGAAACCTCCGGCTCCGGCGCCATTGCAGGGGGTATGCTCAAGGGCATTCGTCTGGGAATTCTGGACGAGTCCTTCAAGGAATGTGCGGAACGCGCTGTGGAAGGTATTTGCAGCAAGGTTGCCGAGGACGGCACCGTGCTGGGGGTATCCGCAGGCACTACCGTTGGCTACGACGCGGACCACTACCGCAATATCATTGTGAGCCCCATGGCATACGGTCAGTCTTTGGCACTGGTGGCTTTGGTGGAAGCACTGGGGGAGGCTTAATATGAAGGGACAGACCATGGGAACAGTGGTTACCGCAAGCAGACAGTGGTGGCTGAAGGTTAATACCAAGGCAGTGCGTATGGGCACCATGGACGGAGCGACCTTTCCTTATATCATTAAGGTAGAATATATTGTGGACGGAGTGACCTACACCAAGCGCAAATGGATCGGTGCGGGAAAGCCCGTGCCTGCGGTGGGCAGCTCCGTGCAGGTTGCATACGATGAAAGCAAGCCCTCCAAGGCGAAGGTGCTGTAAGGGAAAGGGGCGTCGAGGGCGCCGCCCCCTACACGCATTGTGATAGTGCGGCGAAAGCGGATTGCTTTGGTTAGACCCTACAAGGGCGGTGTACCGAATACTCCGCAAAAACGATACCGTGTGGCGTTGAAACAATAAATAAAACCTTCGTACGAACTGAAAAAGAGCTATCCCATTGGGATAGCTCTTTTGTTATGTGATGTTACGGAATCAGATTTCTTCGCCCTTTTCCAGTGCCAGAGTTCTGGTGGTCAGGTCGCAGACTTCGGAGGGACCGTAGTACTGAATTGCGCCGGGGTATACGAAGCAGGTGTTCTTTGCCCATTCGTCGCGGTGTGCTTCAAAGTACTTGAAGGGAGCGCCGTCCAGCTCAACCAGAGCCTTGCGGATAACGGGCTTGTCTGCACCGTGGCGGCGTTCGATGTTCATCATCTTGGTGATGGGCATGCCGCCTGCAACCCATTCTTCAGCGGGCTTGGACAGGTTGGAGACCTTGGACAGGTAGCCGTTGAAGCCGTACTGAATCAGCATTGCTGCGTTGTAGCCCAGTGCGTAGCAGTAGTCAGCGTCGAAGTTGGAGGGGAATGCGCAGCGGCCTTCGTAACCGAAGAAGTGGTGCTGTGCGCCGAACTTGCCCTTGAAGGTGCCTGCTGCCTTGCGTGCGTCCAGATTTGCCTTAACCATTGCGGAGAACAGCTTTTCGGATTCAATCAGAGATACCTGTACGTTGCCGTGGGGGTCACGTTCCAGGAACAGCTGCTGCTGAATGGATTCGGGCAGGATTGCGAATACTGCCATGGATTCAGCGGTCAGACCCTGTTCGATGAAAGCGTACTTTGCAGCCCAGCTGGGCAGTGCATTGAATTCGTCAGCCTTTGCGCCTGCCAGCAGTTCGTTGATTTCAGCAATCAGAACGGAGAATTCGGGAACGAATTCAACGATGCCTTCGGGGATGATCGCTACGCCGAAGTTTTCGCCGTTTGCGGAGCGAGCTGCTACGGAGTCAGCGATGTAGTCAGCGATGGAAGCCAGAGACATCTTCTTTTCAGCAACTTCTTCGCCGATCAGGCAGATGTTGGGCTGGGTCTGCAGTGCGCATTCCAGAGCAACGTGGGAAGCGGAACGGCCCATAACCTTGATGAAGTGCCAGTACTTCTTAGCGGAGTTTGCGTCACGCTGGATGTTGCCGATCAGTTCGGAGTAGGTCTTGGTAGCGGTGTCGAAGCCGAAGGAACATTCGATGTCTTCGTTCTTCAGGTCGCCGTCGATGGTCTTGGGGCAGCCGATTACCTGAATGCCGGTGTTGTGAGCTGCGAAGTATTCAGCCAGAACGCCTGCGTTGGTGTTGGAGTCGTCGCCGCCGATGATAACAACAGCGTTTACGCCGTGGCTCTTGCAGACTTCTGCAACAACTGCGAACTGTTCTTCGGTTTCCAGCTTGGTTCTGCCGGAGCCGATGATATCGAAACCCCCGGTGTTGCGGTACTGATCGATGTAGTTGTCTTCAAAGATGACGTAGCTGTCTTCCAGCAGACCGCTGGGACCGCCCTTGAAGCCGTAGAGAACATTGTCCTTGTTTGCAGCCTTCAGTGCATCGTACAGACCACAGATAACATTGTGGCCGCCGGGAGCCTGACCGCCGGACAGAATAACGCCAACAACCAGCTGCTTGCTTTCAGCGGTGTTCTTACCCTTCTGGAAGGTAATTTCGGGCTTGCCGTAGGTGTTGGGGAACAGTGCTGCGACCTTTTCCTGGTCAGCTACGCTCTGGGTTGCGCTGCCTTCGCATACGCAAATTTCAGATACGCCGTTTCTCAGAATACCGGGCAGCTTGGGGGTGTACCCGTATCTAGCGATCTGCAGAGGGGAAAGTTTCATATGAATGCACTCCTTACAGTGTATTTTATAAATGAGGGGCGTGAAAGAACATTTTCACACGAAGGTATTATAATCGAATTGTTGTCAATGGTAAATAGGTATTTTCCATGATTTTGCGTGAAATGCCTATGAAATGTGGACAAAAAAGTAAAAAAGCAAAGACGCGGGTGAGGCGATGTTCGTTTATTGCCGCAAAAACGATACCGTGCGGAGATGAAACGAAACTCTTTGCTTTGGTACAAAATGAAAAAATCCAATTCGTGAGAATTGGATTTGAAACTATTCACTTTTCAGGCTTAGCTTTGAAAAGTACCCGCCCTGCCGTGGGGCCCAGTTATAACCTGCGGTTCTCGCAGGTGGGTCGCCTCTCCTCTGCTTCTCTGCTTCCAACATCCAATCAGGCTCTATGACCTGACCGGGAGGCCTGCAATTCACAGGGGAAGTCCGGCATCCCTTATTAGAAATGTAGGTCCAAACGGGCCGAATTCCACGAACAGGGCAGGAATTTAAAATTCTTTTGGGAAGATTTGGAACTAAGGCTTCAGTTCCAACGTCTTATGGATGAAATTATTCTTCTTCGTCTTCGCCGGCTTCGATGAGTGCCATGAACATTTCGTAAACGGAGTTCAGCTCATCTTCGTCTTCGATGGAGTAGAAGAATTCTTCGCCGTCTTCTTCAATGGCTTCCAGAATGATGTAGCCATAGTCGGGGTCAGCGGGGTCCATATCGTCAATGTTTGCGGGAACGAACAGGTAATAAGTCTTACCGTTGAAATCCATATCGCAGAGGATCTCCAGAACGTGGCTTTCGCCGTTTTCGTCGGTGACGGTCAGCAGCTCGGGAGCAAAGTTTTCTTCAGACATAATTGGCCTCCTGTTGTTTTGTTCTGCCTATATTGTATAACAGCCGCAGACCAAAATCAATCCCCAATCTTAGCCTGACAAATATAATCTGAACACGCTCCACAGGGTGTCCTTTCGCGTCAGACATCATTTCCCTCTTTGATGGGCTTAGGAATGCTACGAATTGAGGTCTTCCAGCAGCATCAGCAAATCCTTGCGGTCCTTTGCGGTAATGCCCGTACGCAGCAGGGTGCGGTCACCTGCGGGCAGGGTGCTTACGGGGATTTCCGTAATTTCCAAAAGTCCCGAGGGATTCGACGAGAAAACCGCGACATATCCGCCGTGTTCCTTTACAATATATGCGGCGGTTTGGAAAGATGTGTACTTTTCTTCTACCGCAGGGAAAATTTCTTCCGTCACGCCCGCCTCTGTGAAGCTCATGGCGGTAGCGGTCATGCTCAGCATTGCCCCAATTACCAACAGGACAAGAATGAGCAGCTGTCGTTTCAGCAGCATGGGCATCGCCTCCATATATACTATGTCCGCGGAGGGGCAAATTGATACCATTTTACTGAATTTTTAAATTTTTTCCTTTGTGCTTAACATTTGAATGCAATCGTGTTATACTATACTGAATGATTATTTCTCCACGTACGTGGATTGCTATAATTCTTAAAGAAAGGGCAACCGGTCTACTATGGAAACTGTGAAAAAAGTTGTGAATGCGGTGTTCGGCGGAGTTCGCTTTACCGCGGCGGGAGTCGGCAAGGTATTGCTGACGGTGCTTTTGATTGGTCTGTTGACGGGCATTATGTTTATGTGCATCTTTGCCTACTACGTAAAGACCACACTGACCGACGATATTGATTTGTCTCTGGAGGACTTCAACGTAAACGAATCCTCTCGTATCCTCTACCAGGATAAGGCCTCGGGGGAATGGAAAGAGCTGACCATGATCCAGAGCGACGAAAAGCGTATTTGGATCGACTACGACCAGATTCCTCAGGATATGCTGGACGCCATCGTGTCCATCGAAGATAAGCGCTTCTATGAGCATAAGGGCGTGGACTGGTATCGTACCTCCGCTGCGCTGGTGAATATGTTCATTACCATGCGCAACGACTTTGGTGGGTCTACCATTACCCAGCAGCTCATTAAGAACCTGACCAAGCAGGACGATATCACCGTACAGCGTAAGCTGCTGGAAATCTTCCAGGCGCTGGAGTTTGAAAAGACCTACGACAAGGAAGAAATTCTGGAATGGTATCTCAACGTGGTCTACTTTGGTGAGGGCTGCTACGGTATCGAAGCTGCTGCCCAGACCTATTTCGGCAAGTCCGCTTCGGAAATGACTCTGGCGGAATGTGCTTCTCTGGCAGGCATTACCAACAACCCCAGCCGCTATGACCCCTTCATTTCCCGTGCCAACAACAAGGAACGTCAGGAAATCATTCTCTCGGAAATGTACAAGACCACCGAGACCATTACCAAGGAAGAATACGATGCGGCTAAGGCAGAAGAACTGCACTTTGTCCGCAGCGAGGCCAGCGAATTTGTACAGGAAATCTATTCCTACTACGAAGAAGTGGTCTATCAAGACGTTATCAACGACCTGATGGAACAGAAGGGCATCAACGAAAAGACCGCAAAGCAGCTGCTGCTGTACGGCGGTTACCAGATTTACTCCTGCATCGATATGGATATGCAGAATATTCTGGACAGCTACTACACCGACCTCAGCAGAATGCCCAAGCCCTGGCGCAACGACAGCAAGGACCACTTCCAGTCCGCTATGGTCATTATGGACCCCTACACCGGCGAAATTAAGGCGCTGACCGGCGGTACCGGTGAAAAGAAAATCAACTTCGGTCTCAACCGTGCGGTGAACGCGTATCGTTCCCCCGGCTCTGCCATCAAGCCCATTGCATCCTACGGCCCCGCTATGGAATACGGGCTCATTACCCCCAGCACACAGGTCAATGACGACCCCGATATCAAGCTCAACGGTACCTGGTGGTACCCCCACAACTACACCGTTGACAGCTACTCCGGCTGGGTCACCATCCGCAGTGCGCTGACCAGCTCCCTGAACACCGTTCCCGCGCAGATTGTGGATAAGCTGACGCCTCAGGTCTGCTATGACTTTATGGTCAACCGTCTGGGCTTCGAGTCCATGCACCCCGAAGATGCGGACTACGCACCTATGGCATTGGGTCAGCTGAAGTACGGTATTACCGTCCGTGAAATGACTCAGGCATTCGGTTCCTTCATCAACAACGGTGTGTTTACCTACAGCCGCACCTATAGCAAGGTTACCGATATGGACGGCAACCTGATTCTCCAGAATGACCCCGAAACCATTCAGGCGTTCTCTCCCACTGTGGCAGTGAATATGACCAGTATGCTCCGCGGTGTTGTTACAGGCGGCACAGGCGGTGAAGCACGTATCGGCTCTATGCCCGTTGCAGGCAAGACCGGCACCACCACCGGAAGCAAGGACCGTTACTTCGTAGGCTATACCCCATACTATGTTGCCGCTGTCTGGACCGGCTACGACCAGAATGAAAACATGTACTTCTCCGGCAACCCTGCTGCCCAGATTTTCTCCCGTGTCATGAAGGCTGTTCATGAAGGACTTCCTGTAAAGAGTTTCCCTAACGGGACCTACCAGGCGCCTACAGGGATTTTCGGCTCCGAGGAAGATGAGGTAGAGCTGTCTCCCAGCCCCTCCGTGGAACCCACTCCCACCGTGGAACCCGACTCCACTCCCGAAGCTGCGGTAACGCCCACACCTCCCGCGGTGACTGCAGTGCCCACACCCACTCCTGTGGCACCTGCCGAAACTGCGGCTCCCACGCCTACCCCCACACCCACGCCTACACCTACGCCCGTACCCACACCCACTCCTGTACCCACGCCCACACCCGTGGTGGTTGCGCCGCCTCTGGAGCAGCCCTCCGATGCACAGGGGAATGGGGATGCGGCAGCCTGATAGGTTGTTTACCAAATTGTAAATAATCCGTGAAATCCCGCGTAAAAACTTTACGCGGGATTTTTGCGGTAATCTTGGAGAAATGCTGCGAAAAATAGGGGAATATGTCGATAAAAAGTTTGAGAATGTAAGAGTTTGTCTGAAAATCTGAATAAAATAGAGTTGACAGAATACGGTATTAATGTTACAATTTGGTGACAGTAATTTCGGAGGTTGCAGAGAAATGGCAAAAAACGCATTGGAATATAAAGGACATCCTCTCCGCAGAAAGGATAACTTGATTTACTTCGGCGATATGTCCGACAAGTACATTGTTCAGATTCAGATCATGGATACCAAGAAGGTAAAGGATCTGGATATTGCCACCAAGGTCTCCGTTCAGCTTCAGCTGACCGATCCCGAGATCAAGAGCCGTGACCGCATCGTGAAGAAGAGCGAAAAGGACAGCCTGTATGCCGCTATGGATTTGGCTACCATCTGGCTGGAACGTGCACTGAGCAATAAGTAAATTGAACTGCGCCCCATGGTGCAGCGTATGAAAAGCACCCTACAGAGCATAAGCATCTGTGGGGTGCTTTTTTTAGCTCGTACGCACAGTTTGCGTGTCGTTATACTGAAGCACGGTGTCGTTTCTGCTGCAATGATCAGGCATTCCTGCCCCCATGGATGTCAATCTCGGAGGGCGAGGATGGCCCGATGTTTTACGCAAGTTTCACTACCGTCAGTGCGGCATTGGTATAGCTGAGATTGTTGATCGTGTTATTGACCACGGTGAGGGTTTGGGCGCCCTCATCCACGGTGATGATGGTGTTCACTGTGATGCGCTGGGGGTTGGTGTCCGTTGTGTTTGTGAAGCTTTGTGCATAGGGGAGAATGGTGCCATCAAGTGCCAGAGCTGCCCCTACAGCTATGCCTGTGCCGCTGAGCGCTACGTCGGCGGTAAAGGTCACCAGATACGTGCCGCTTTCCAAAGACAGTCCTGTGGTACCCAACTGCTCGATAGAGCCATCAGCGGCATTGATTTGGAAGGTGATAAAGTCCACTGCGTCCTCGGGGGCGGAAATCTGGGGGGCTACTGTATAAGCAAGGGCATTGCTTACTGTGGCGGTCTCGCCTGCGGGACCTGCAGGGCCTTGGGGACCTGTGGCCCCACCAGTGTGCTGCCGGGAATGAATACGGGGCAGCAGCTGCAAGAGTCGCAGGCTCCCGAGCGTTTCATATTGCAATTGCAGTTCTGATCCGACATGAAAAAACCTCCGATAAAATAATAAGGGCTCTCCGAGGCATCGGAGAGCCCTATTCATTATATGTTTGGTTAGGGGATGAGAGTGACAAAGCCCTTGGCTTCTACGAACTCAATATTCTTGCCGCTGTATGTACCGTCAAAATTCCAGATGACCTGCAGGTCCAGAATGGTATTTTGATCCTGAGGTGCATATACAGTGAAGGTGTGGCTGCCCAGTTCGGTGGTGGTTTCCACGTCGGTTTCAATCACCATCTTGTCTACGTCCAGTACGACTTCCTGATCGTTCAGCTTGATGGTCAAAGCACCCTTGCGTGCGGGGGTGTTGATGCCGAAGGAACGGAGATTGATCAGAACGGTGACTTCTGCGGTGTCTTGGGAGGCGGTGACCGCGCTCCAGATGGCGTCAATGTTCAGGAAAACCCCGGTGTCGGAGGTCAGGGTATCGCTGCCCAGAGGGATGCCTGCGGGGTTAGGCGTAGGCTCGGGAGTGGGCTCGGG
>JAZREI010000167.1:0-6313 GCA_045660685.1 Oscillospiraceae bacterium | reverse complement strand
TGTGACTGCCCAGATGAAGGAAGTGTTCATGGAACAGTTCAAAATCATCAACGAGGAGTTCCGCAAGACATTCCTGGAACTGTTCGGCGGCGGCAAGGCAGCACTGGTTTTGGAAGACGAAAACGATGTGCTGGAATGCGGCATCGAAATCAAGGTACAGCCTCCCGGCAAGGCGCTCAGCAGCATCAACCTGCTGTCCGGCGGCGAAATGGCTTTTGTGGCAATCGCCCTGTACTTTGCCATCATCAAGGTACGTCCCACGCCCTTCTGCGTCATGGACGAAATTGAAGCGGCGCTGGGCGAAGCAAACGTCATTCGCTTTGCGGAGTACCTGCGTACCATGTGCAGCAATACCCAGTTTATCGTCATTACCCATCGCCGCGGCACCATGGAAGCGGCAAACAGACTGTATGGCGTTACCATGCAGGAAAAGGGCATCAGCCGCATCATTGAACTGGATGTGGCGGAAGCCGAAATGAGAATTGCAGCCGAGGAGGGCTAAACCGTGGGATTTTTTGATAAGATTTTCAGCGGTCTGAGAAAGACCCGCAATACCGTACAGCTGGATGGTCTGTTTGCAGGCTTCACCAAGGCTGACGATGATTTTTATGAAGAACTGGAAGAATGCCTGATTCTGGCTGACGTTGGTATGCAGGTCACTTCCAAGGTGGTTACTGACCTGCGCAAGAAGGTCAAGTCCGAACGCCTGAAGACCAATGTGGAAGTAAAGAATGCGCTCACAAGCATTCTGACCGGTGTTTTGAAGACCGGTGACCAGTCTCTGCAGCTGAACACCAAGCCCTCCGTCATTCTGATGGTCGGCGTAAACGGCGTTGGCAAGACTACCACCATCGGCAAGCTGGCAGCTTCCTTTACCGCACAGGGCAAGAGGGTACTGCTGGTGGCAGGCGACACCTTCCGTGCCGCTGCTGCGGAACAGCTGACCGTATGGTCCGAACGCGCTAACTGCAGCATCGTTCGCCATGAAGAAGGCTCCGACCCCGCATCCGTTGTATTTGACGGCTGCGTGGCTGCTAAGGCAAGAGGCACCAACGTAGTCAACATCGATACCGCGGGCCGTCTGCACAACAAGTCCAATCTGATGAACGAGCTGAATAAAATCACTCGTGTTATTCGCCGTGAGCTGCCCGATGCAGACCTGGAAACTCTGATGGTACTGGATGCTACCACAGGTCAGAACGGTCTGATTCAGGCAAAGCAGTTTGCGGAAACCGCAGGTCTCACCGGCATCGTGCTGACCAAGCTGGACGGCACCGCAAAGGGCGGCATTGTATTTGCCATTGCAGGTGAAATGGGTCTGCCTGTGAAGTATATCGGTGTAGGCGAAGGTGTGGATGACCTGATGGCCTTTGACCCCGCAGAATTTGTGGAGGCACTGCTGAAATGAAATTGATCCTTGCATCCAACAATGCACACAAAGTAAGAGAATTCAATGAGATTCTGTCTCCTCTGGGTATCGAGCTGGTGCCCCAGTCCGCTGCGGGCTGCAACTTCGAAGTGGATGAGACAGGCACTACCTTTGAAGAAAACGCATATCTGAAGGCTGCTGCGGTTACTGCCGTAACGGGGCTCCCCGCTGTGGCGGATGACTCCGGTCTGGCGGTTGATGCACTGGGCGGTGCCCCCGGCATCTACAGCGCACGTTATACCGGCAAGCATGAGGATACCGACAAGGACCGCAACCTGTTTTTGCTGAAAAACATGGAAGGCGTGGAACATCGCACTGCAAGATTCGTCTCTTGTATCAGCTGCACCTTCCCCAATGGGGAACGCATCGATACCAGAGGGGAGTGCGAAGGTGAAATTATGGACGGGGAATACGGCGAAAACGGCTTTGGCTATGACCCCCTGTTCCGTCCTGTGGGCTATGACTGCTCTATGGGACAGCTGAGCGCGGATGAAAAGAATTCCATCTCTCACCGCGGCAAGGCACTGATGAAATTTTATGACAAACTGAAGGAGTATTTACATGATCACAACTAAGCAGCGTGCTCAGCTGAGAGGCTTGGCAGCAACCGAAGATACCATCCTGCACATCGGCAAGGGCGGCATCACCGAAAACGTTATTATTCAGTGCCGCGATGCACTGGCAGCAAGAGAACTGGTTAAGGGCAAGGTACTGGAAAATTCCATGCTCACCGCAAGAGAAGCATGCGACATGCTGTGCGAAGCATGCGGCGCAGAACCCGTACAGGTTATCGGCAGCAAGTTTGCTCTGTTTAAGCGTAACCCCCAGAACCCCAAGATTGAACTGGTAAAGGCATCCAAGAAAAAGTAATTCGGCATTTTCCATATCCCAAAGCATCTATTTTAATTTGAAAGAAAAGAGATGAGATCTTTATGAAAATTGCTCTGTTTGGCGGAAGTTTCAATCCCCCTCATTTGGGGCATGTGGAAGCGGCTCGGTCTGTTGTTTCCTGTATTCATCCCGATCGCCTGCTGATCATGCCAACCTGCATTTCCCCTCATAAAGTGATGGCGGAGGATACCCCTGCACCCTCTGTGAGAAAGCACCTGTGTGAGCTGGCATTTGCCGAGATCGAACAGGCGGAGGTCTCCGATTTGGAAATGATCAGAGAGGGCAGAAGCTATACCGCAGATACCCTTGCTCAGCTGAAGGAGATGTATCCCGAGGATACCATCGTTCTGATTATGGGCACAGATATGATCTTGTCTCTGGAAACCTGGTATCGTCCCGAAACAGTTATGGAATTGGCGGATATCGCCGTTCTGCTGCGAGGCGTGGACGAAGACGAGCAGGTGCGCAGTCATATTGCGTATCTGTGCGAAACCTATGGCGCACGCATTACGCTGCTGGAAGCGGGGGTATATCCCGCTGCTTCCACGGATGTGCGCAATACATTGAAGCAGGGTGGCGGCACTGAGCTGCTGGCAGAACCTGTTTATGAACATATTATCCGCAACCGCCTGTATGGTGCGAAAGCGGATTTGGACTGGCTGCGGAAAAAAGCCCATGCCATGCTCAAGCCCAAGCGTGTTCCTCATGTAGTGGGCTGCGAGCAGGAGGCTGTACGGTTGGCCGAGCGTTGGGGCGAGGATGCCTATGACGCTGCCGCAGCGGGGATTTTGCATGATATTACCAAGAAGCTGTCTGTGGCGGAACAGTTGATATTGTGCGATAAATATGGTATCATAATCGATATGTCTGTTGCGGGTACGGATAAAACCCTGCATCAGATTACCGGCGCGGCGGTGGCTTATCACGAATTCGGTGTAAGCGAAAAAATCCGCGATGCCATCCGGTGGCATACGACCGGGAAGCCGGATATGAGCTGCTTGGAAAAGATTATCTATCTGGCGGATTATATCGAACCCAATCGCTGTTTCGACGGCGTAGACCGAATCCGTGCCCTCAGCTATGAGAGCTTGGATGCGGCAATGGAAGATGGCCTGCGGATGACCATGGAGGATTTGACTTCCCGTGGCAATCCCATTTTGGAGATATCCGCACAGGCCTATGAATGGTTTAAATCACGAAGGGAAGGATGACTTTGAAGCTATTTGGCGGAAAAAGAGGCGGCGCCCACAACAAGGATGCCGTGTATGAAGCAGGATCCCAACATATGTTGGAAGCTGCGGAAGCTGAACAGCCCATTATAGAAGAAGCCGCAGTCCCTGCGGAACAGACCGAGAGCCCTGCGTTTATGGAGATTCCTGCAGTGGATGCTGCAATGGAAGGGGAGACCCTCTCCGAAGCAAAGCAGGAGGACGGTTTTATGAACTCCATTGCGGAGACCCTTGGCCTTTCCCCTGAGGAAATGAAATTGGAAAGCGAAGAAACCACTGCCGAATTGAATGCTGGTTCCGTAGCAGCGGACTATGACGGCAAGAAGCTGACTCGCAAGGAAAAGAAGGCTGCGAAAAAGGCCCAAAAGAAAGCGGCAAAAGCGGCAAAGAAGGCTGCACGAAAGTGGTCTCCCGCAAAGAAAGCTCTGGTAGCGGCGGTACTGGTGCTGGCACTGGCGATTACAGGCTTTGCAGGCTACTTTGTACAGGAAATGTGGGTCACCGATGAAGTTCTGGATATTTATCAGGCTGACTTCACCGGAGACATTATCTATGCAGATGATGTAGAACATGTGCAGATCGATCAGGGGCAGCAAATCGAGGAAATCCCTCTGGATGAGACCCGCAAGAAGGGCTGCTACACATTCCTGGTTGCGGCTCGTGACGTAGCAAGCGGCTGTACCGACGTTATTATTGTGGGCCGTTTTGATACGGAAAACCACACCATCAATATGGTCAGCATCCCCAGAGATACCCTGACCAACAGAGCAGACCTGAAAATCAACACTGCTTATGCGGGTAACCTCGCTTCCGGCGGCAACGGTATTGATGGTCTGAAGCGTGAAATCAAGAAGCTGGTTGGCTTTGACATTGACAGCTACGCCATCGTTGACGTAGAAGCTGTGGAAAAGCTCATTGATGCTGTTGGCGGCGTATACTTTGACGTTCCCATGGATATGCACTACAGCGACGTAAGCCAGGATCTGGAAATCCACATCAACAAGGGTTATCAGAAGCTGTCCGGCTCCGATGCTGTTAAGGTTCTGCGTTTCCGTAAGGGCTATGTAAACGGTGACTTGGGCAGAATCAATGTGCAGCATGATTTCATCAAGGCACTGGCTGAGCAGATGCTGGACATCGGCAACATCCCCAATCTGGGTGCTGCCATCGAAATTTATCAGGAACACGTTCAGTCCAACCTGACTCCCGGTATGATTTTGTTCTATGCCAAGAACTTCTTGGAAATGGACATGGAAAACATCAACTTTGTCAGCATGCCCCAGCACATGGGCGGCATGATTAACAATCAGAGCTTCCTGTTCATTTCTGTCGGCAGATGGGTAGACGTCATCAACGAACACCTGAACCCCTATAAGGACAAAATCGGACAGTGGCATTTGGATATCAAGTCCAGTATGGACGGCGGCAATTCCTTCTACTACACCCAAGGACCCAAGTAACAAAAAATATTATTATAGAATAGGATGATACAAATGTTGAAACCTGCAGAAATGGCAAAAATCGCAGCGCTGGCGCTGGATGAAAAGCTGGGCAAGAACATTACCGTTATGCACACCACCGACGTAACTGTGCTGGCTGACTACTTCGTAATCTGCACCGCAAATTCCACCTCTCACATTAAGAGTCTGGTAGATATCGTGGAATTCAAGATGGAAGAAGTTGGCGAACCCGCACACAAGCGTGAAGGTGACCGCAACAGCGGCTGGATCGTTCTGGACTTCGGCTGCGTGATCGTTCACGTATTCATGGAAGAAGCAAGAGAATTTTACGATCTGGAACGCCTGTGGGCTGACGCACAGCGCGTTGAAATTGAAAACCTGGGCTAAACGCTCAATTTAGAAATAACAAGAAACGAGATGAGTGAAACATGATTTACGATTTCCAGTCTATCGAAAAGAAATGGCAGGATATCTGGGACGAAAAGAAAATCTACGCGGCTGAAAACGGCGGGGACAAGCCCAAGTTCTTCGGTCTGGTAGAATTCCCCTACCCCTCCGCAGCAGGTCTGCACGTAGGCCATCCCCGTCCCTATACCGCAATGGATATCATTGCCCGTAAGAAGCGTATGGACGGCAACAATGTGCTGTTCCCCATGGGTTACGACGCTTTCGGTCTGCCTACCGAAAACTATGCGATTAAGAACCACATCCACCCCCGTATCGTTACCGAAGACAACATCAAGAACTTCCGCCGTCAGCTGAAGGCTCTGGGCTACAGCTTTGACTGGGATCGTGAAATCAATACCACCGACCCCAGCTACTTCAAGTGGAGCCAGTGGATCTTCCTGCAGCTGTACAAGAACGGTCTGGCTTACAAGGCAAAGATGCCTGTAAACTGGTGCACCAGCTGCAAGTGCGTTCTGGCAAACGAAGAAGTTGTGGAAGGCGTATGCGAACGCTGCGGCGCTCCCGTTGTTCGTAAGGAAAAGAGCCAGTGGATGCTGCGCATCACCAAGTACGCAGACCGCCTGATCGACGATCTGGAAGGTCTGGACTTCATCGACCGTGTTAAGGCACAGCAGACCAACTGGATTGGTCGCAGCCACGGTGCGGAAGTAAAGTTCGGTTCCACTATGGGTGATCAAATCGTTGTTTACACCACCCGTCCCGACACTCTGTTTGGCGCTACCTATATGGTTCTCAGCCCCGAACATGAACTGGTTGCAAATTGGATGGATCGTCTGACCAATGTGGACGAAATCAAGGCATACCAGGCTGCAGCGGCTGCAAAGTCCGATCTGGAA
>JAZREI010000166.1:0-8722 GCA_045660685.1 Oscillospiraceae bacterium | reverse complement strand
CCGCAGCAGTTAACATCTGCTCCGCTCCCACCGGCATTCTGATTCCTCCCTCCGGTCCCCTGATTCTTTACTCCATCACTGCCGGCGGCGTTTCCATGGCAGCTCTGTTCATGGGTGGTTACTTCACCGGTATCGTTCTGGGTCTGTGTGTTGCTGTTGTAGCAATGATTCTGGCTGTTAAGCTGGGCTACAAGCAGTCCACCGTTAAAGAAGAAGATCCCGCATGGAAGATTCTGGTTGATGCTATCCCCTCTCTGCTGGCTGTTGTAATCGTAATGGGCGGCATTCTGGGCGGTATCTTCACCGCTACCGAAGCAGGCGTTGTTATGTGTGTATACTGCCTGGTTCTGGCTGTCATCTACCGCGAACTGGACTTCAAGACCTTCTACAACCTGCTGGCTGACACCATGAAGTCCTCCGCTACCATTCTGTTCCTGATTGCAGCTTCCTCCATCATGGCTTACGTTATGGCTCGTACCGGTATTCCCAAGGCTATCTCCGATGCTATCATGGGTATTTCCGACAACCGTTACGTCATTCTGCTGGTTATGAACGTATTCCTGCTGGTTATGGGTATGTTCCTGGATCTGACTCCCGCAGTTCTGATCTTCACCCCCATCTTCCTGCCTATCGCACAGTCTATCGGCATGAGCCCCGTTCACTTCGGTCTGATGCTGATCCTGAACATGGGCATTGGTTCCGTAACTCCTCCCGTTGGCTCCTGCCTGTTCGTAGGCTGCGGTATTGCTAACGTTAAGATTGAAGGCGTTACCAAGTACATCGTTCCCATCTTCGCTGCGATGGTCGTTGCACTGTTCCTGGTTACCTTCATTCCTCAGATTCCTCTGTCCGTACCTTACTGGTCCGGTCTGATCGACTCTATGGGCTGGATGTTCTAAAACGTTCTGTTCTTTTAAAATCTTTCGGCGGTCCTCCTCCACCCCAAGCGCCTTGCTGGGAAAGCGGCGGACCGCCGTTTTTATTAACCCCTCGCATACAATCTTTCCCGCAAATTTATTCATTGAAGGAGTAAACTATGGATATTTGTTCTAAGATCACAGGTCTTGAACGCCTTGATGGCGCATTCCTGTTCCACACTGATAACGCCGATATCAAGGTAACCTTTGTCACCGATGAAATTGTTCGCGTACGCGTTTCCTTTGACAAGGAACTGGCAGAAGAATCCTACATTCTGAAAGCTACCGCTTGGGAAGACCGTCTGGACGGTCTGTTCGAAGGAGAACGTGTTCGTCTGCCCGGCGTTGTTCCCACAGTAGCAGAATCCGAAAAGCAGTATGTTCTGTCCTCTGCAGCTCTGCGTCTTGAGCTGGACATTGACCCCATTTGCATCCGTCTGTACGATGCTGAAGGCACCGAACTGTATTCTTCTCAGATCGGCAGCCCCTTTACCCTTGACTCCAATAACCGTGTCACTCACTACAGCCGCATGGAAGAAGATGACTGCTTCTACGGCTTTGGTGAAAAGGCAGGTAATCTGAATAAAAATAAAGAATTTATCCGCGAACGCGCAACCGACGCTCTGGGCTTCGATCCTGAAAAGTTCGATACCCTCTACAAACACATCCCCTTCTACATCCGTCTGAACCGCAAGACCAAAAAGGCTGTCGGTCTGTTCTATCACAACTTCTACGAATCCGAATTTAACATGGGTCGTGAAAAGTCCAACTACTGGGCTCGCTACTCCTACTGGCGTGCTGACGGCGGCGATATCGACCTGTTCCTGCTGGGCGGCAACACTCTGGCAAAGGTTGTAGACAACTACACTCTGGTTACCGGTCGTCCCGCACTGCTGCCTAAGCGTGGTCTGGGCTATCAGGGTTCTTCCATGTACTACCCTGAACTGGAAAAGGACTCCGATGATGCTGTTCTGGGCTTCGTAGACACCATTAAGGAAGAAGGCTTCCCCATTGACGGCTTCCACCTGTCCTCCGGCTACACCAGCCAGAACGGCAAGCGCTGCGTATTCATGTGGAACACCGAACGCTTCAAGGATCCTCGCGCATACTTTGCTGCAATGAACGAAAAGGGCGCAGAAAACGTTCCCAACGTTAAGCCCGGCATTCTGCTGTGCCACCCCTGGTTCGATAAGTTCGTTGAACAGGACGTATTTGTTAAGGATAGCAAGAACCCCGAAAAGTACGCAGTCGGCTCCTGGTGGGGCGGCCCCGGCGCATTCTGGGACTACACCAAGCCCGAAGCACGTCGCCTGTGGAAGGATTATCTGATTGAAAACGTTATCTCCTACGGCACCAACTCCGTATGGGACGACAACTGTGAATATGACTCCCTGCTGGACAAGGACGTTATTTGTGACTTTGACGGCAAGGGTGGTACCATCGGTCAGCTGAAGCCCATCATGTGCACCATCATGTGCAAGCTGGGCAACGAAGCAGTTGTTGAACACAATCCCGATGCACGTCCCTACGTTGTATGCCGTTCCGGCAGCTCCGGTATTCAGCAGTACGCCCAGACTTGGTGCGGTGACAACTACACCAGCTGGAAGGCTCTGAAGTACAATATTCCCACCATCACCGGTATGGGTCTGTCCGGTCAGCCCAACGAAGGCGCTGACATCGGCGGCTTTGCAGGTCCTGCTCCCGGCGAAGAACTGTTCGTACGTTGGGTACAGAACGGCATCTTCCAGCCTCGCTTCTCCATCCACTCCGCTTCTAACGATAACACCGTTACCGAGCCCTGGATGTTCCGTGACTCCGCTGACATCATCCGTAACGCAATCCTGTTCCGTTACCGTATGACTCCTTACCTGTACTCCGCTGAATACGAAGCAAGCCAGACCGGCGCTCCCATCATGCGCGCACTGGTATACGAATTCCAGAATGACGAAAACGTATACGATGAAAGCTTCGACTTCATGTTCGGCCGCGATCTGCTGATTGCAAACGTACTGGAAGAAGGCGCAACCTCCCGTAAGGTATACCTGCCCGCCGGCTGCAAGTGGTACGACTGGAACGATAAGTTCCGCTGCTACGAAGGTGGCCAGACCATCGAAATTCCCGTTGACATCACCTCCATCCCCATGTTCCTGCGTGAAGGCGGTATCGTTCCCATGGCTGAAAATCAGCTCATGAGCATGGAACGTGACCACATGACCGCTCTGCACCTGACCATGGCTCCCGGCAAGGACAGCAGCTACGTTCTGTACGATGACGACGGTGTATCCAATGACTACAAGAAGGGCATCTACCGCAAGACTACCATCGAAATGACCGGCGACAGCGTTGTTAAGGTCGCATTCAAGTCCGAAGGCGAATACACCGACTTCGTTGAAACCGTTAAGGTAGAAATGATCCGCAAGGACCGCTCTCCCTTCTGGGTTGCTCTGGGCGACAGAAAGCTGGAACACTACCTGAACCGCAAGAAGTTCGACGCAGCTTCCGAAGGCTGGTACTACAGCCAGAGCAAGCGCGCAGTAGAAGTCAAGTACGCAAATCCCAAGCAGGATACCGTTCTGACTGTATCCTTCGAAGATTTCGACCTGATTGGCATGTAATTTGAAAGGAGCTCGCCATGCTTCTGCGTAAGTATATTTCTCATGAAAAAACAGAAAATGGCTGGCTGATCCACGGCGACACCGCGGATGTTATGGTCGTCTTCATGACCGATGATGTAATTCGCATCCGCGTGTCCTTCAACAGGGATTTCCGCGAAGAATCCTACACGCTGGTTACTACCGCGTGGGCTGACCGTCTCGACCCTCTTTTTGAGGGCGAGCGTCAGCGGATTACCGCATTGGACGTTCCCTGCGAAGAGGATGAAACGTCTCTGCGTTTCACCACCAATACCATGCAGCTTGTTCTGAAAAAAGCCCCCTTCTCCTTCTCTGCTAATGATCTCAACGGCCACGCAATCTATCGTGACCTGACTGAGCGAGCATATGAAAAGGACCAGTTGGGAAGACTTAGTCACTACTCCTGTATGGATCGCGAAAAGGATCATTTTTATGGTTTCGGTGAAAAGACCGGACATCTGGACAAAAAGGGACGTCGTCTCCGTATGTCTCCCAAAGATGCTATCGGTCACGATCCCGAAATCGGCGATCCTATGTATAAGCACATCCCCTTCTATATCCGCGTTAATGAAAACGACCTGCACTCCGTAGGTCTGTTCTATCATAACTCCTATGACTGCGTGTTCGACATGGGTCAGGAAATCAGCGGCTACTGGGAACGCTACTGCTATTACCAGACCGATGGCGGCGATATAGATTTGTTCCTCATTAACGGTCCCAAAATGACCGACGTTATTGATCGATACACTTGGCTGACAGGCCGCACCATTCTGCCCACCAAGCAATCTCTCGGCTATTGCATGTCTACCATGTACTACGCTGAATTGGAACAGAATTGCGACCAGGAAATTTATAAAGTCATCGATAAGCACCGCAAGGAAAAGATTTACATTGACAACTTCTGGTTGGCTTCCGGTTATTCCTCCGGTGAAGCAGATGGGCTGCGCTATACCTTCAACTGGAACAAAAAGCGCTTCCCCAATCCCGAAGCATTCTTCGAAAAGATGAATGCTATGGGCATCAATGTAATTTGTAATCTGAAGCCCGGTGTTTTGAAAAACCACCCTTATGCGGGATATTATAAAGAGCGCGATGCCTTTATTAAGACCCCTGACGGTTCTGACGACTATTACGGTCGCTGGTGGGGCGGCACAGGTCGCTTCATTGACTTCACAGGTCCTGCCGGCCGTAATGCTTGGAGAGAGCTGCTGGAGGAAAATATTCTCCGCAAGGGCACCAAGACTGTCTGGAACGATAACTGTGAAATGGACGGCATCGAAGACCGTGATGCACAGTGCGACTTTGAAGGCGCTAAGGGCACCATGGCAGAGCTGAAGATTATTCACTCCAACATGATGGCTTATGTTGCGCTTGAAGCGTTAAGAAATGTTTACCCCAACGAGCGTCCATACGTCATTAACCGTGCAGGTTTTGCAGGCATCCAACGTTATGCACAGGTTTGGGGCGGTGACAACCTCACCGACTGGAGAACCGTAAAGTATAATATCGCAACCATTATGGGCATGGGTCTTTCCGGCTGTGCTAATATGGGCTGCGATATTGGTGGCTTCACAGGCGGCGCCCCCGATGGTGAAATGTTCCTGCGCTGGATTCAGAGCGGTGTTTTCCAGCCCAGATTTACCATCAACTCTGCAAACACCGACAACACCGTCACGCAGCCTTGGATGTACGCAGAACATTTGCCCTATGTCCGTGAGGCCTATGCGCTGCGTTACCGCATGCTCCCCTACCTGTACTCTCTGATGTATGAGGCAAGCGTCAGCGGTATGCCGGTCATGCGTCCTCTGTTCCTTGAATTCCCCCATGATATTGAATGCTATAAGGATAAAAACCTTACCTTCATGTATGGTCCTTCCCTGCTGGTAGCAAACGTGGTGGAAGAAGGCACAGAAACCAGAACCGTATATCTGCCTGCAGGCTGCACATGGTATGACATGAACAATAATCTGAAAGCTTACAAAGGCGGTCAGACCATTGAAGTTCCTGTCACCTTGGGTACGATTCCCATGTTCTTGCGCGGCAGTGCAATTTTCCTGACCAGTGAAGATGTAAAGTACATCCTCGCAGACACTATGAAGCAGCTTGACTTGACCATTGCGGCAGAAAGCGACAGCAGCTTCGTATTCTACGATGATGACGGTCACACCGAAAACTACAAGCAAGGCGATTACGCCAAAACAACCATTACCGTTAAAGCCGGTGATCGTAAGATTATCTCCTTCCACAAGGAAGGCAGCTACACAGACACCATTGAAAAGCTGACACTGCGAGTGGTCAGCAAAGAAAAGGGTGCATTCTGGGTCACCGTAGACGGTAAGCAGATCCCTCGTTATATTGTTCGCGATAACTGGGAAGATGCGGAGGAAGGCTGGTACTATGAACTTTCCGATCGCACCATTCTGGTTAAATGTAATAAACCTCAGGCAAATGACTTCGATATTGTGGTATCCACCGAAAAGTTTGACCTGATTGGTATGAATGAAGACTAAAAGGAGGACAAACCATGCCTATGCAGATGGGCTTTCGCTGGTACGGCGAAGGCAACGACAAGATTAAGCTCTCCGACATCAAGCAGATCCCCGGTGTAACCAGCATCGTTTGGGCACTGCATCACAAGATGCCCGGTGAAGTTTGGGAAGTAGAAGAAATCGCAGAAGTAAAGCGTCAGCTGGACGAATACGGCTTCTGCATTGATGTAGTAGAATCCGTCAACGTTCACGACGACATTAAGATTGGTCTGCCCACTCGCGATATGTACATCGAAAACTACAAGCAGACCATCCGCAACCTGTCTCAGTTCGGCGTTAAGGTTATTTGCTACAACTTCATGCCCATCTTTGACTGGACTCGCAGCGACCTGTTCCACCCCGTTGGCGACGGTTCCACCGCTCTGTTCTACGAAAAGAACATGATCCAGGATGACTACAATGCAATGGCAAAGTACATCATGGACTTCACCGAAAAGTACGACATGACCTTCCCCGGCTGGGAACCCGAACGTATGGCTCAGCTGGATAAGCTGTTCAAGGACTACAAGGATGTTGACCACGAAGTTCTGTGGGCAAACCTGAAGTACTTCCTGGAAGCTATCATGCCCACTTGCGAAGAATGCGGCATCAAGATGGCTATTCACATGGACGATCCCCCCTGGGACATCTTTGGTCTGCCTCGTCTGCTGATCGACGAAGCAGGCATCAAGCGTTTCCTGGAAATGGTTGACCACCCCTGCAACTGCCTGACTCTGTGCTCCGGCTCTCTGAACGCAAATCCCGACAACAATGTTGCTGACATCGTTCGCAAGTACTGCGACCGCATTGCATTGGGTGACGTCCGCAACGTCAAGCACTTCCCCAACGGCGACTTCTCCGAAGCATCTCACCGTGACTGCGACGGCGACACCGGTATCCTGGAAGTTCTGAAGGCTTACCACGACTGCGGCTACGAAGGCTACATCCGTCCCGACCACGGCCGTCACCTGTGGGGCGAAGGTCCCGGTACCGTCCGTCCCGGCTACGGTCTGTATGACCGTGCTCTCGGCATCATGTACATGCTGGGCGTATGGGATATGCTGGACAGACTGGCAGGCAAATAAGGAGGAAATTATATGGTTCTCAACGAACAGGGCATGCTGAACCGTGCCGAATGGGAAGAAAAAGGTTACCGTCTTCCCGCATATGACCGCCCCGCTATGGTTGCAAAGACCATAGCAAATCCCAACTGGCTGCACTTTGGTGCAGGCAACATTTTCAAGGCATTCCAGGCAGATGCTGCACAGCGTATGCTGGATGCAGGTCTGACCGATATCGGTATCATTGCTGCAGAACGCCGTGAAAAGAAGCCCATGACCAGCGACAACTATGTTGTCAAGGTCACTCTGCGCTCCGACGGTCAGGTTGAAAAGGCTGTTGTCGGTTCCATCGCTGAAACTGTTTACCTGTATGGCGGCGAAGCTCGTCTTCAGGAAATCTTCGAAAATCCCTCTCTGCAGATGGTAAGCTTTACCATCACCGAAAAGGGTTATGCTCTGCGTGACGGTAAGGGTGAAATTCTCCCCGAAATCGCTGCTGACCTGGCTGCAGGTCCCGCAGGTGCAAAGAGCTACATGGGCAAGCTGACCGCTCTGCTGTACGCACGTTATCAGGCCGGCGCTGCTCCCGTAGCAATGGTATCCATGGATAACTGCTCTCACAACGGTGACAAGCTGAAGGAAGCTGTTGGCGGCTTCGCAAAGGCTTGGAGCGAAGCAGGTATGACCGACGCAGGCTTTGCTGCTTATGTTCTGGATTCCGGAAAGGTCTCCTTCCCCTGGTCCATGATCGACAACATCACTCCCGGCGCCGACGCATCCGTTTCCGCTATGCTGGAAGCTGACGGTCTGGAAGCAGGCACTCCCTTTGTTAACGCTGAAGAAAGCGAATATCTGGTTATCGAAGATAACTTCCCCAACGGTCGTCCCGCACTGGAAAAGGCAGGCATCTACTTTACCGCACGTGAAACCGTAGACCAGGTTGAACGCATGAAGGTCTGCACCTGTCTGAATCCTCTGCACACTACTCTGGCTGTTTACGGCTGCCTGCTGGGCTTTGACCGTATCTGGAAGGAAATGCAGGACGAAGACCTGAACAAGCTGGTCAATGTTATTGGCTACAAGGAAGGTCTGCCTGTTGTTACCGACCCCGGTATCATCAAGCCCATTGACTTCATTAATACCGTTGTTAATGTTCGTATCCCCAACCCCTTCCTGCCCGACACTCCCCAGCGTATCGCAACCGACACCTCTCAGAAGCTGTCCATCCGCTTTGGTGAAACCATCAAGGCATACATGGCATCCGATGAGCTGTCTGTCAGTGATCTAAAGCTGATTCCCATGGTTCACGCTGGCTGGCTGCGTTACCTGATGGCTATCGACGACGAAGGCAATGCATTCGAACCTTCCCCCGATCCCCTGCTGGATATCGCTCGTCCCTACGTTGCTGATTTCAAGGTAGGCGAAGCTGTTTCCGTAGAAGACGCAAAGGCAAAGCTGGAAGGCATCCTGCGCAACACCACCATCTTCGGTGTTGACCTGATTGAAGTTGGTCTGGCTGATCTGGTATGCAAGTACTTTGTTGAACTGATTGCAGGCAAGGGTGCTGTTCGTGCAACTCTGAA
>JAZREI010000165.1:0-6847 GCA_045660685.1 Oscillospiraceae bacterium | reverse complement strand
CAAATGCTGAAAATTCTGGTATGTGTTAAGCAGGTTCCCGACGTGAACCTGGTAAAGATTGACCCCGTAACCGGGTCTCTGATTCGTGACGGCGTTCCCGCTATCATGAACCCCCTGGACGGCTCCGCTCTGGAAGCTGCTGTCCGCATTAAGGAAACCTACGGTGCAGAAATCACCGCTATTACTATGGGTCCCGACAACGCTGCTGCTGTTCTGCGTGAATGCATCGCAGTTGGCGCAGAACGCGCAATCCTGTGCTCCGACTACGCTTTCAAGGATGCTGACACTCTGTCCACCTCCTACGTTATCGGCAAGGGCGCTAAGATGTTCGGCGAATACGACCTGATCATCTGCGGCAAGGAAACTCTGGACGGCGCTACCGGTCAGATGGGCTCCCAGCTGGCAGAACGCTTCGGCGCTACCATGGTCTCCTCCACCAGCCTGATCATGGAAGTAAACGAAGAAAAGGGCACCGTTATTGCAGAACGTGAACTGGAAAACGGTATGGAAATTCTGGAAGCGCAGATGCCCGCACTGTTCACCGTTGAAAAGACCAACTACCAGCCCCGTATCCCCAACTTCAAGGGCTGGAAGTACGCTCGTACCGCTCCCATCACCAAGCTGACCGCTGACACCATCGAAGGTCTGGATCGCAACAAGATCGGCGCTCCCGGCTCCGGCACCATCGTTCCCCGTACTTACCCCCCCGAAAAGGCAGAAGGCGGCATGATCCTGAACGAAGGCAGCGTAGAAAAGAATGTAGCCAAGGTTATGGAAATCCTGGCTGACAAGGGTCTGGTATAAGGAGGTACTCACAATGACTAAGTTTGATTACAAGAATATGTGGGTATACATCGAACACGATGGCACCACGATCAGCACTGTTTCTCTGGAACTGCTGTGCGAAGCACGCAAGCTGTGCGACGTAACCGGCGACCTGCTGGTTTCCGTTGCTGTTGACGGTCTGCCCGAATCCGAACTGGCAAAGATCCGCGCTACCGGCGTTGACAAGATGATGTTCATCCACGGCACCGGCTACGAACGCTACAACAACGATGCTTACACCAACCTGTTCACCGTTCTGTGCCAGAAGTACAACCCCTCCGCTGTTTTCGTAGGCGGCACCACCAACGGTCGTGACTTCGCTCCCCGTTTCGCTGCTCGTCTGAACACCGGCTGCACTTCCGACGCAATCGAAGTTGTTTACAACCCCGAATCCGGCGACATCGAATTCATCGAACCCGCTGTTGGCGGCAAGATGATGGCTGTTATCACCGTTCCCGTTATGCGTCCTCAGGTAGGCACCATTCGTCCCGGCACCTTCAAGTACGAACCCGTTGGCGAAAAGGAAAACATCGAAATCATCCACGAAACCGTTGACTTCCCCCTGGAACAGATCCGCACCAAGCTGATCGAGTTCATCCCCGAAGAAGACGACGGCGCATTCAACCTGGCTACCGAAGAAGTAGTTGTCTGTCTGGGCAACGGTCTGTCCGGCTCCGACAAGCTGCCCAAGTACCAGGAACTGGCTGACCTGCTGGGCGGCCAGCTGGGCTGCACCCGTCCCATCTTTGACCGTGGTATTCTGCCCTTCAAGCAGATGGTTGGTCAGTCCGGCGTTGTTGTTAAGCCCAAGCTGCTGATCTCCTTCGGCTCCTCCGGCGCAATCAACCACACCGCAGGCATGAAGGACGCAGGCATGATCATTGCTGTTAACTCCGACCCCGAAGCAGCAATCTTCGGCGTTGCTGACTACGGCATCGTAGGCGATATGGACACCGTCTGCGACATGATGATCGAAGCTCTGAAGGCTCGCTAATCTATCCATAAATAACAGACGCCTCTCCGAAAGGAGAGGCGTTTTTTTAGCTCGTACGGACATTCAGCTTATCGTCATGTTCAGACACGGTAACGACTTTGCGGGGGTTGATGGAAGTTACGTCCTCTATGAAAGAAAATGAAAAATCCACGGAGCATTTTTGCTCCGTGGATTTTTGTTTATTTAGGCGTAAATGTTTCCGTAGCCGAAGTCGGTAATTCTGTAGCCGGGGAGATAGTTGATAAAGATATCATCGGCGAATTTCAGACCCAGCAGAGCCGAGTACTTTAAGAGCTCGGCGTATTCGGAAGCGTTTGCGGTATCCCCATGAACTTCCTCGAAGTAGATGGAGGAAGAACGGTTGAAGTTTGCTTTATCTACATTTGCAAAGCCCTTGAACAACAGGTTGGAATCGGAGTAACTGTTCAAATAGAAGTAAATGGCCGAATATGCCTGGTCGTAATTGGGGTCAAGGTCGATGTATGCATCAACCAGTGCGGTGCCGGCAGAGTCGTCAATGCTGCTCCAGCAAGCAACGTCGATGTAATCGTCGCCGGGGGTGTAAATGACCGCACATTCGTAATAACCGCCATCTTCATACGTGGTCTGGGAATAGACGTAAGAATCATCCAGAGTGGAATTGTAATTCGTCAAGATCCAGTCTCGCATTGCCTCAAAGGCCTGCTGGCCTCTGGGGGCTATGGGGTCGGTAACGGTAACAGTGAGGTTTTTGTAAGCCAGTACCTGTTCATCGTCGCTCATGAAATATACAGTGACGATGGTGGAGCCGACCTCAAGACCGTGGATATAGAGATTGATGTCCATATCATTCCAATTGTCCCATTCAGCAGAAACTACATCCTTATCGGAAATTTCAAAGGACAGGTAAAATTCATCGTCGTAGCTTCCGGCGTCTGCTGTGATGGGCAGTGTGGCTGTGCTGCCCAGCTCAACGGACAGATTAGGGTTGAAAATCAGGTCTGCACCGTAGTTGTCGTTGGGGTCGGTAACGGTGACCGTGAGCGTTTCCCTAGCCAGCAGCTGCTCATCTTCCGTCAGAAGGGAAATGGTAATGGTGGTTGTGCCTATGGAGTTGCCGTACACAAAGAGGGGGACGTCGTTTCCGCTCCATTCGCCCCAACTTGCAGTGGCGATGGTTTCGCTTGCAACATCATACTGAATAGTGAGGTATCCGCCGTAGTTGCCGGGCTCACAGGAAATATGTACGGTTGCTTCGCAGCCAAACTCTACGTCGAGAGAGCGGGTGAAGTTTATGGCTGCGCCGGAGTAGGTGGGTACATCCGGTACGTTTTCGGTGAGGGGGAAGCTGTGCAGGGTATTACTGCTGAGCTCCTCCATACGATGGATGGGCATAGCCAGATTCAGGTTTTGTCCTGCTTCGAAGCCTGCGGAGGTGATGCCGATGAGCTGACCTCTGTCATTGATCAGAGCACCGCCGCTGCTGCCGTGGGAGATGGGGGCGGTTATCTGGATGTATCCGACACCGTCCAGTACGCGGTTGGGATTGGAGATGATGCCTGTGGAAATGGTATTATCCAGACCCAAGGGAGAGCCGATGGTGAAAATGCTCTGCCCGCCTGCGATGGCTCGGGAGTTGCCGACTTCCAGATAATCAAATCCGCTGCCATTTACTTGAATCAGAGCCAAGTCAATCTGTTCCTTTGCGTCGTAGTACCCGCTGACATTATAGACGCTTCCATCATTGGTCATGATCTTTGCGGAATAGGCGTCGTTAACCACATGGTGGTTGGTAATGGCAAGACCGTCGGCATTCAGGAATACGCCGCTGCCGCTGCTGACAGGCTGGTTGTTACGGTCATAGATTTCAATATAGAAGACCGCAGATGCACACTTCTCGTAAATCTGTTCTGCGTTCAGAGCTGTATTGGGAACAGGAGTAGGTTCGGGAGTGGGTGTAGGAGTGGGTGTGGGCGTAGGAGTGGGTGTAGGAGTGGGTGTGGGTGCGACCTGCACATCTTGTGTACCGCATTTGGTGCAAACGCCGTTCTTGAAGCTATGCTCGGGGTAGCGGGTGAAGAAGTAGTCCGTTGATGCTGCAACTTCTTGGGCGCTCATGGTGCGACCCCAGTGGATGGAGCTGTTGTAGTTGCCTTCCGCCAGAACGATGTAATTTTCGTGAACCTCCAGTACTACCACACTGTGGGTGTTGTTGTTTACACGGAGAATGTCACCCACACGCAGGTCGTCAATGGTGATATCTTCATAAATTTTCTGAGAGGGCAGATACCCAAAGGCGGCATCGCTGAGGATAAAGGCAAAGCCGGCACAGCCATAGCCGGTGGTGTTGTTGATGTTCCACCGATAGCTGTCGCCGTTGTCCCATGGCATGCCCTCGGGATATTCGTCCTTCAGGGAAATGAGGATATTATATACATCCTGCTGGGAGGCTCCGCAGCTGCTGATGGGCTCGGGCTTAGCAGGGGGTGTAGGTGTGGGCTCGGGAGTGGGCTCGGGAGTGGGCTCGGGAGTGGGTTCGGGCGTGGGCTCGGGAGTAGGCTCGGGAGTAGGCTTGGGAGTGGGTTCGGGAGTAGGCTGAGTAGGTGCGGAATATGCCTTATACAGGAAGGTAACTACCTGACCACGGGTGCAGACGTTCAGAGGACCGAAGGTGTCGGGACCTGTGCCGCCTGTGATGTCATTTTCCTTTGCCCACAGTACGGGGTTCACAAACCAGTCGGTGCCAAGTACGTCGATAAAGCCGCTTGCAGTGGAATTTACAACAGGCTTCCCTGCGGCTGCGTACAGGAAGGTGACGATTTGGGCACGGGTGCATTCCTGCTCGGGAGAGAAGGTGGTAGCGGAGGTGCCGCCTGTGATGCCCTGTTCTACTGCCCACAGCACGGGCTTGAGATACCATGCGTTATTGGGAACGTCCTTGAAGGGATTGATGGTGGTCTTGGGTTCGGGCTTGCCCTCTGCTGCCCACAGGAAGGTAACCACCTGTGCGCGGGTGCAGGGACTGTTGGGGCCGAATTCTGTGGGGCTGATGCCGCTCGTGATGCCCTTTTCCACTGCCCACAGGACGGGATTGGCAAACCAGTCATTGGCAGATACGTCCGAGAATGGTGTGGACGCAGCCAAGGCGCTCATGGGGAGCATCCCTGCCAGCAGGATGACGGCAAGCAGGCAGCTTAATATACTGCGGAATGTTTTGTTCATAGAACAGCCTCCTTTGTATTTGGGAGAGGTATATATGGATTCATTATATATACAAATTATAGGAAATGCAAGTGGGGGTGGACGTGGAATGTCGCAAATGGGATACCGTGTGTGTAACGATCAGCAGAAATGTTCGTACGAAGTGAAAAAACCCGACCTCGTGAGAGGTCGGGTTTGGGGGCTGTTAGAGATCAGTTATAAATGTTTGTGTAGCCGAAGTCGGCAATGCTGAATTCGGGCAGATGCTGTGCCAACAATTCATCTACGTAAGTGAGTGCTGACATGGTGCATTCCTTCAGGAAGTCGGCGTAAGTGGCCGTGTTGGCGGTATCTCCGTGAGATTCGTAGAAGGAGATGTTGTGGTTTTTGTTGAACTCGTTCTTCCAGATGTCTGTGTGACCCTCAAACATCAGATTTGCATCGGAATATTCGCCCAAATAGAAATATATCCCTGCGTAAGAGGTGAGGAAGTTGTGTTCCAAGAACAGGAAGGTGTCAAAATAAGCGGGAATGCCACCAACTACCACGTCAGTCCAGACGCAAATCTCGATATTGGGCTCGCCGGGGGTGTACATGAGTGCGATTTCGACCTGTCCGTTTTCTTCTTCGTAAATTTCGGAATAGATGTAGGTGCCATCAACCACGGAGGTGCAATTGATCTGAATGAAATACTTCAGGGCTTCAAATGCGCGTTCGCCATTAGATGCAGGCTCACCGGTTACGGTGACGGTCAGGGTCGCGGATGTTACCATATTGCCGCCCTCGTCGCCCATGGTGATGGTAATGTCCACCGTGCCGGGGTTGTAGGCTGTGACGATGAGTTCTCTGGAGGTTTCGGTGAATTCGCCCCACTGTACGGAGGCAATGTCGGAGTAAGAGGTTTGATAAACCAGATTGAGGTTTCCGTTATAGCTGCCCTTGTCCACGAGGACAGTGATGGTTTCGGACTGACCGGGATCAAGGGTCAGTGCGGAGGGCATGGACATGGAGGGGTCACGGTCTACAGGAAGTTCGGGAGTGGGAGTCACTTCGGGAGTGGGCTCGGGTGTGGGTGTGACTTCGGGGACGGTGCCGTCATAAGCCTTAAACAGGAAGGTAACCACCTGACCGCGGGTGCAGACATTCAGAGGGCCGAAGGTATCGGGGCCTGTGCCGCCTGTGATGTCGTTTTCCTTTGCCCACAGCACGGGAGTCAAAAACCAGTCGGAGCTTGTCACGTCAATAAACACACTTTCGGTTGCGCTGACTGCGGGCTTCCCTGCGGCTGCGTACAGGAAGGTGACGATCTGGGCGCGGGTACATTCCGCATCGGGAGAAAAGGTGGTGGGAGAGGTGCCGCCTGTGATACCACGTTCCACGGCCCACAGCACGGGCTTTACATACCATGCGTCATTGGGCACATCGGTGAAGGGGTTGTCGGTGCTGTTGGGTTCGGGCTTGCCCTCCGCTGCCCACAGGAAGGTAACGACCTGAGCGCGGGTACAGGGATTGTTGGGGCCGAACTGTGTGGGGCTGATGCCGTTGGTGATGCCCTTTTCCACAGCCCACAGGACGGGATTGGCAAACCAGTCGCTATCGGCAACATCCGTAAAGGGTGTGGAAGCAGCTGCTGCGGTCATAGGCAGCATAGCGGCAAGCAGTAACACTGCCAGCAGACAGCTTAAAATACTGCGGAATCTTTTAGTCATAATCGTTCCTCCTATTTCTATATTTGTCTTTGAGGGGGGGACATAAGTTAATTATACACGATATGCGTAAATAAATGAAGAACAAATTGTGAATAAATCAGAAAAAGCCGACCTGGTGAGAGGTCGGCTTTGGAGTATG
>JAZREI010000164.1:0-3829 GCA_045660685.1 Oscillospiraceae bacterium | reverse complement strand
ATAACGGTGGACTTATCGTTGACACCGTGTTCCTTGAACATCCATGCCAGCTGGTTGGACTTGATGTACAGGTCCCACCAAGTAATGGTCTTTACGCAGGTGTCTTCTTTATTGATTTCGATAATGGCGATTTCGTTGGGCTTGGTATGTGCGATGGACTCAATCTGGCGGCCGGTGGAAACAAAAGTGGGTTCAAACTGAACGGTGCTCTTGTTGTAAATGTTGAAGTGACGCAGATTCTTTACGTCCGTGGTTACGGGGATTTTCTTTTCCATATGTCGACAAAACCTCTTTACTCGTCATACTATGTTCGATTACGTACAATTTTATGGGGTAGAGGCATACCTCTACATTGTCAAATGATAAACTAAAAGATATGACAACATACGCCAAAATATACATAAATACTAACGAAAGCGAGAAAGGACGGGACTTTTTGCGGTGAGGCTGTGATGAGGCTGAAATTATGAAAATTTTGTGAATCCATGAGATTTACCATTGTAAATTGCGAAAGATTTATGTAAACTGAAATTACGAAAAGAAACCCATAGGGAACGGATGTGAGAGTGTGAAAAAGTTGGTGGCAATGCTGCTGAGCGTTTTGTTGCTGCTGTGCCTGTTTGGCTGCGGAAGCGAACAAGAGCAGACAGCGGAGGGGACTTGGGTAACCTACCGCGAGGAGACAGGCAGTGTCAAAAATGAAGAGAATACGGAAATTTTTGTGTATAGCTACCAGCAGCCCGTACTGCAGGGCAGCGCACCCGGCATCCACATGATCAACACCAAGCTGGACAATGCGACCACTGCTTTTTTGTATGGCAGCGGCGGTGTGGAGGAAATGACCGAGCTTGCCAAGATGGACTGGAAGGAAGCATGGTTTAGCTGCTATGCGCTGGAGCGAGAAACTTCTGTAGGACGTCTGGATGATGCTGTGGTCAGCTTCCGCTATACGGACTATGTGTTCAACGGCGGTGTTCACGGCAATACATATGAATATGGTATGACCTATGACATGGTCAGCGGTGAGCATATGACTTTGTCAAGCCTCACCGAGGACGAGGCAGGTCTGAAGCTGGTGTGCAGACAGCATCTTTTGGATGTGATGAACGCGGAGGACTTCCCCAACCGAGAAAATCTCATGGAGGGTTTTGAAAATCAGCTGGACTCTGTGATGAAAAACTGGGTGCTGACCGATGAGGGTCTGCAGTTTATTGCACAGCCTTATATTATCTCAACCTATGCTATGGGTACCCTGCGGATTACGGTGCCTTATGAGAAAATTGCCCATGTGCTTTTGGAAAAGTGGCATCCTGTGGAAAAGGGACATGGCGGCGGTTCGGTCAGTGTGACCCAAGTGGACAGCACCGAGCCTGCGGCGGTGAACTTTGTGACGGATACCGAGGGCGAAAGCCTTGTGGTGAAGGTCAACGGAAAAATCTATGACTTCTCTGTGGAGGAAATCAGTGCCGGCAAGCAAAGAGGTGCTTTGGGTCCTACCATCGAGAAGCAGAAGCTGTACAGCTCCGTTGTGGCAAGTGAAAGCTTCGGCTTGCAGGTGGATGTACCCGAGGAGGGCGCAACCATGCTGCTGCGCTGGGTGGATGGCAGCGGCAGGGAATATCAGTACTTGCTGGTGGGCGATGCCAAGCGCGGTGCAGCGCTGACGGAATTGGAACAACCAATCGAAAATAGATAAAATAAAACGGACTTCCTCGGAAGTCCGTTTTTGCATTACCAGGGGTCGTTTTTTGTGGCTTCGTCCCATGCGTAGCCGTTGAGCAGGGATTCCTCATCGTAGTGGAAAATCAAACGCATGGTCTTGTAGTATTCGTTGAAGTTGTAGCCGTCATCAATGTAGCGCCAGCCGTAGCCGTAGGGCTGTACCCCGCGCTTGACAATGATGCAGTCGGGATAGGCTGCTTCATAAGCATCCTTCTGTGCCTGGGGGATGCGGGTGAGCATGCATACGAATCGTTCCATGGGGCGCTCCATGAGACAGGTGATGTCGTCGGAGTTGGTGCCGCCAATGTTCAGATACTTCATGCCTGTCAGTGTAGAAAGGGGAGTCAGGTCACGGAGGTTGCCGCAGAAGGCCAGCTCCACAAATTCCAGCTCTGCCAGACCGGTCAGCGGGGAAATATCCGTTACGGGGCTGCCCGAGAGAATCAGCAGCTTCAGCTTGGGCATATGGGCAAGGAAGCTTACGTTGGTCAAGGTCTCGTTGTGACCGATGTCCATGTATACCACGTCGGTGAGATAGTTCATTTCGCTGACGGTGTCATTTGACAAATGGTGGCTGGAGCGGATTACGGTTTCGTCGGTCAGGGCATTGAACTTGTTGTTCTTGCCGTAGAATACACGCCAGACTACCTTGGTGTCGGGGAAGTCCTTGTTGACGGCATCCAGTACAGGGCTTGTAAAGCCGCAGCGGTCCAGTGTAATACGGGTCAGCTTGGGCATGACGGACAGCATTTCACGCAGCTGTGTTTCCGCATCGTCACCCATATCTACCTTTACGTAGTCCAGACGTTCTGCGTACAGGTCCACGGTCTGACCGAAGAAGTCGAATTGGTAGTTAAATATAATGTGGGGGAAGGCATCTGTCAGGGTGAGCAGCTCACCGAGAGAAAGGGCAGGGGTGCCGTCCGCCTTCATCAGATTTACGTCCGTGACCTTGGGCAGACGGGGCAGAGCATCCAGGATTTGGGGCAGGTCAGCGGCGGTCATAGCCGAAAGGTCAAGTGCGGCGGTATCCATGGGATAGAAAATGTCCAGCACCTGAATGGTATAGGTGACCTCTACCTCGGGGTGGGCGGTTTTGTAGGCTTCTATGGCATCGTAGCAGGTGCTGCCGCTCAAATCGGCGGTGAGTAGATTGGGGAAGTCCTCCAGCTCTATGATGGTTTCTTCCGTTACCACCATAGTCACGGCTTCGGTTTTGTAGTTTTCGTACAGCTCCTGTACAAAGCAGCCGCTGAAACAATATAAAATGGTGATGGTCAGCAGCAGGGCGAGCAGCTTGCGTTTCATAGATACCTCCGTGTGGAATTTTGTCGTAATCTGTCTGACGAAATCCTATCACAGATGGTTCCGAAAAACAAGGATGCGGGAAGACAATGGGGACGGTTTTCGGTCTGATTAACCAAAGTACAGCACAAATCACATTACCGCTATCAGACAGAAAACCGTCCCCCGTGTCCTTGAACTGAAAAAACAGCGCAGCACTGAATCGGTGCTGCGCTGTTATGCTTACTCGGTATCGCGTTCGGTTTCGTTTTCACCGGGCACAGGTGTAGGCACAGGTGTAGGTGCGGGAGTCACGGTGCCTTCGGGGGCAACTGTAGGTGCAGGGGCTGCACTTACTTCAGGTGCTTCCGTGGGAGCGGGAGTCTCGGTGACTACGGGAGCTTCCGTGGGCACGGGAGTGGGGGAGGGTTCGGATGCGGGATCGATACGCTTGCCGGTGTAGTAGCGGCCGTTGTACTTATACTTGTCGTCGTAGTCGAAAATCACACGCAGGTCCGCATAGTACTTATAGAAGGTATAGCCCTGGTCGCTGTAACGCCAGCCGTAGCCGTAGGGCTGGGTGCCGTACCATACACGCAGACATTCGTCGTGTGCCGCTGCGAATTCTTCACGTTCGGACTGGGTCAGCTGGCTCATCTGCAGAGCAACCATACGTTCCAGAGGGCAGTCCTTCAGAGGAGTCAGATCGCTGACACGGGTGATGGAAATATTCAGATACTTCAGACCGGTGCAGCCTGCCAGAGGAGAGATGTCCTTCAGGTAGTCGCAGAATACCAGTTCCAAAAATTCCAGATTCTTCAGG
>JAZREI010000163.1:0-19870 GCA_045660685.1 Oscillospiraceae bacterium | reverse complement strand
TTCATGGCAGGGGTAGCGTCCATTCTCTTTTCGGTGAATGTAAACTTCATCATAAAATCAGCTCCTTTGTGCTATTTGATAAGCGGAGGGGGGAAGTGCTTTGCTTATCTTGACTATATTATACCATGTTTCAGAAAAAATGAAAGACATTTACAGCATCTTGCTGTAAAAATGACTTTACAGACAATAGCGCCTTGTGGAAATTGGATAATGAGGAGAAAATGAGTCATTCCTATGAAATACAATTGACTTTTTTGCGGGGATGCGATATGATATAGACAACGTGTTGGGAAGGCTTGGAGAAGGTTTTCCAATGCGTTTTTTGCATTTTGTCCTCATGATTACGCGGATATTGCGGAAATAGTGCCCTCTATTTTGCGGCAACCGCGGTGGTGATTGCTTCGTTGTCGGTGTAAGATAGTATCACAAAGATATGATATATGAGGAGGAACTGATATGAACGGATATGAAGAAATGAACGCAGGCTACTGCGGTGAATGCGGGGCAAAGCGTGACAGCGGCGCCAGATTCTGCAGCCAATGCGGTGCTGCCTTTGATGGAAGCCGCCATACCCACAATACATATGGTGAAGACGGACGTTCTGCATGGGAACAGGGAAAGCGCACCTTTGAAGGGGGCTTCGGCTCGCTGCTGTACTTTTTGGACCAGAAGGACTATGTACCTTATGAGCAGGAGGAAAACCGATTCATTGAGACCAATGTGGACTATTACCGCAGCAAGTTCAATGAAATGCGTACCTTGAACCAGAAGGTGAGTCTGAACTGGGCGGCGCTGTTCTTCGGTATTTTCTGGATGCTGTACCGTAAAATGTACGGTGTTGCCATCGGTGCGGTAGTGACCACCGTTGTGGCAGGTATGCTGGGCAGTTTCGGCGGTGTGCTGGGGCTGGCACTGACCTTGTGCTACGGTCTGTTTGGCAACTATCTGTATATGATGACTGTGCAGAAGCGCGTGACGGATGTGCAGAAGTTCGGTGAGCCTGCACGCAGTCAGTTTGTTGAAAAATATGCCGGCACTTCCAATAGCGCCGTCATCATTGGTCTGGTGGTGGCTGCTCTGGGCAGCATCCCCTTCTGGCTGATGATGGGGATGAGCTTCCTTGGTATGCTGGCTGCGATGTTATAAAGAGAGGAGCAAGAACTATGGCAAAGCTGTGCAAAAGCTGCGGTGCATGGGTAGACGATGGTGATCGTTTTTGCGAACACTGTGGCAATCCTTTGTCCCGTGTAGATGAACCTGTGGTAGTAGATGCAGAACCCGAAATCGTGGATGCGGAAATCATTATGCCTCCCAAACGGTATGACAGCCCTGCTGTGGACGCGAGAGAGGTTCGTGAACGCTTGATTGGCACGAAGACCGAATATTATCTGCCTCGTTTCGAGAAAATGGAATTGCTGAACAGCTTCACAAGCTGGAACTGGCCTGCCTTCTTCTTTAGCTACTGGTGGATGCTGTACCGCAAGATGTACGTCTTCGGTGCTGTAACGTTGGTAGTGGTCGAGCTGCTGTCTATGCTTACGATTCCGGGGCTGGGGCTTCTGGTAAGCCTTGCTGTCGGCGTTCTGGGCAATTACTTGTACATGAAGGACGTCAACAACCGCACGGACAAGGCCATGGATATGCAGCCCGAGGAGCGGGAAGTGTATATTCAGAAGAACAGTGGCACCGGCTGGACCGGCGTGGTGGTCGCTTTTGTAGTCTTCTTGGTTTTGGGCATGCTCTTTGTATAATTGAATAACATAATAAAAAAACACCTTGGGAAACCAAGGTGCTTTTTTCATGTTATTGATAGTCGTGCAAAATCGTGCAGTTGGGGTGTTCTGCTGCCAATGCCTTCACCGCGTCTTCGGTGAGGCCGGGGTTACCCTGCAGGTTCAATTCGGTCAGGGCATCCATGGGGATGTATTCCAAATACTTATCCTGCATGAGGGCGTTGGACAGGTCCAGCTTTTGCAGCTTGGTGAGCTTTGCCAGCTCGCTGTGTCCATGGTAGATGGGGTTGCCGCTGAGGTATAGCTCCGTCATGTCGGGCATGAGCCCTACCACCTTGATGTTGGTGACCTGACTGCCGTTCAGGTTCAGATAGGTGAGCTTGGTCAGCTGGTCCAGTGCGTCGATGTTGGACAGGGGATTGCCGCTGAGGTTTAGATGGGTGAGGGTGGGAACCTTAAACTTGCCGGAGAACCAGCCGATTTTGTTGCCGCTGACATCCAGCTTTTCCAGCTTGATGCACTGGGACAGAACGGAAATATCTGTCAGTCCGCTGTCCTTCAAATCCAGCTCCTTGGCATCGGTGTAGAACTCTGTGCCTCCCAGAGTCAGCTTTCTGATGAGATAGTCATAGCTGATATGGATGGTGCATTGGGGGAGCGCTGCATACAGGGCATCACGCTCGTCCACGGTAATCCAGATGTAGCCTGCTCTGAGGGTGGTGACCCCTGTGAGCTTATGGAGCTGGGAGAGGTCTGTGATGGCCGTATTGTCCATGACCAGAGTACGCAAGTCGGGCTTATCGTAAAGGGGAGAGAAGTCGGAGATGGGGTTGTCCGACACGTTGATGGACATGAGCTTCTCGCAGCCGCGGAGGAACTCAATGTCGGTCAGTCCGCAGTTTACAAGGCTCACGGTTACCAGATTCTTGAACTTGGTTAGGTTGGCTTTGTCTTCTTCTGTCAGAGTCACATTTTCGAAGAATAAGGCGGTGTCAGTGCGGCTGATGGTTCTGCCTGCAATTTCCACAGTCTTATAATAGCCGATGGCCTCCTTGTATTCCTCCAGCAGAGCTTCCAGTTCCTCATTGGTTTCATACAGCTCCATACGGGAGGTGACCACCTGAATGGCTTTGGTGGTGTTGCCCCCTGCGTGCCATGCTTTTGCCAGACCTACCGCAGCCTCATGGGTGGGGTCAGCGGCGTAGGCGGCTTCAAATGCTTCCACGGCGGATTCATAGTCGGCAGCATCCAAGGCGGAGTAGCCGTAATTCATATTGTTTTCGTATTGCAGTGCCTTTGCGCTTTTGGATATGATGACCATGAGCAGGGAGGCTGCGACTGCGGCCACGAGAATGGCAATGAGGATATTGCGCAGATTGCGGTCCTCACGCAGCTCGGTAATCAGAGATTTCATTGTATCCTTCCTTTATCTCAAAACACATGGGATATCTTATGATATGTGATTTTAATTATTCTATCATATATCAGACGGTTTTTCTACCCGAAAGTTTCCGCGGGGGAGTTTGTCGGGCGGTATAAATGTGAGCAAATTTTTAAATTTTACCAAAAATGAAAATGTGTCCCATTATTTACTTGAATTGGATAGCGAAAAGTGGTATCATTTTGTTACTAATATTACAAAATAGGGCGCTTGTGCGCGTTTTCTGCGGAAGATCGTCCGCAATATCATAGCATAAGGAGAAAATCTCATGATGAACTGTAAACGAGTATTGTCGCTGCTGCTGTGTCTGGCGATGCTGGTATCTCTCATGCCCACGGCGGTATTTGCAGATGATGCAGCGTCGGCGACTGTGACTGTGACCCCCGAACAGCTGGAGGCGCTCCAGAACAGCAGTTTTACGGAGAGCCTTGGCTCAGAGTCCTTGCTGGAGAAGGTAGATGAGGTTGCGTCGCTGGCGGGCTCTCTGAGTGAGCTGGATCAGGAGAAAAGCGAGCTGTACAGACTTATGTATGCGGGCTTTCCTAACCAATATGCCGAAGAGATCATGCTGATTCGCAACAGCAGCCTGGTTGATCTCTCCGCCTACAGCCTGCTGAGCTATTTTGACCATTTGTCGCTGGCAGCAGAAGAGCTGGTTGTCAATGAGGGGGCTGTGGGCAGTGCTTTGCTCTCCGAGGGAAATCTGGACAATCTTGCGAGAAAGCTGGGCACATCTTATGAAGAGCTGATGATGCAGCTGGAAGAAATGCGCATAAATGAGCCGGAGCTGTTTGCGGAGTTTGCCGGCAACGGTACTGTGATGCTGGTTGCAGACAAAATGAACGATGAGAACAGCTGGTATGAAAACGATGTTAAGAGCAGGCTCGCTTCTCAGGATTTCAACGATTTGTACTCTCTGCTGCAGGAGTGGCCCGAACAGGCTTTGATACTGGGGGGACTGCAGCTTCTCATGTTTACGGCTTTTGCGCCCGATAAGGCTGCAAATCTTGCAGAAAGCGGTGACTTCCTTTCTGTGCGTTCTTTGGCATATGAAACCAATGACGAGGGTGTGCGCTTTGGTGACTATATATCGCAGATTTTTGTTTCCGCATCTCAGGCAGAAAAGGACTATTTGGCCTGCAAGGCACTGATTAAAATTGTTCATGCCGCAGTGACCAACCAGCCCGAAGGTATGGATCATGTGCTTCGCAATGGCTTTACCGAGAATGAGCATGTGATGGAATTTTTTGCTTCTATTCAAAACAATGCCGGTAGCATACTTCCCGATGGACATGGCCACGCTGCTGTGAATGCAGTGGACGGGGATCTCTATGTGGATGTTTATGGTGAGATCGTAAATTACCCGGCTGCAGAGATAAATCTCATCCGCAACAGTGCGTTCGGTAATTATGACTGGGAAGTGCCTGCTACACAGCTGGAGCATATCTCTGATTTGTCCATTATATTGCTCGAGGAAGGAAGTACCTATGGTCAGGTGCTTATGAGTGAGGCACATGCACTTGCTATGTCGGAGCTGTTGGACATAGATGTGGAAACGCTTGGTGCTAAGCTGGATGAAATGATGAGCGAGAATCCCGAGGAGGCCATGCGCTATCTGGGGCGCACCGTTGTGATGAATGTTGCCGACACCGTGATCGGGATGAGCAGAGCTGAAGAGTCCATGCTCAAAGAGTCTCTGAGGTTGGTTTATTTTGGCAATGGTATTAGTGGATCCGGTGAGCTTTGTCTGGCAATGCTTGCCATTGCGTATGGGATGTACGGTGCCTTTGATCCTGAAGGGGCAAAGGAAGTGGCGAAGGCTCCCAGTGTTATGAATTCTGCAATCATCAAGGGGAAAACCAATGCCTACGGTGAGACCTTTGGGGATCATATGAGGTATGTTGATAGTAGTTATTCACAGGCTAGCCGGGACTATATGGCCTATAAGGCGATTTTGAAAATGCTGTATCAAGCCACTTCTGAATATCCGCAGGTGCTCGAACGGATGTTTAGCAACGGATATCATGATAAGCCTCTGTACATCATCTATGATCATGCGGTGCTGGGCAATGCCCATACCTGCGAGGAATGCGGCGAGGCAATTACCGACCATCTGGCGGTGACTGTGCCTGCAGAGGAAGCTACCTGTGGAAGGACCGGTCTGACAGAAGGCAAAAAGTGCCTGCTGTGCGACAAGAGACTCTCCGGCTTTGAAACAGTCCCCGCAACCGGCGAGCACAGCTATGTGGATGGATTCTGCAGCGCGTGCGGTGCGGAGTGTGCTCATGAAAGCTACACCGATGGAGTTTGTCACATCTGCGGTGACGACGGTAGTGCACCTGAAGGCACAGGGGAGGAAGAAACTCCCTATCTGATTGCCGATGCAAGCGACCTTTACTGGTTTGCCAAGGAAGTGAACAGCGGCAATACCGCCATCCATGGTAAGCTGACCGCAGATATCGTGGTCAATGAAAGTGTGATGGATGGAGATGTTCTGAATGTGGGAATGCTCCGTGAATGGACTGCCATGGCGTATGGTAATGCTTACTACAGCGGTACCTTCGACGGCGACGGGCATACCATCTCCGGTCTGTACAGCAATGGCTCGGTCTTTGCCGAAGGTCTCTTCGGTCAGCTGGACGGCGGCGTTGTGAAAAATCTGGGAATCGTGGATTCCTATTTCTATGGCCTCTCTTATACGGGTGCTGTTGTTGGTTATAACCAAGGCGGTACCGTCATCAACTGCTATAACAGCGGTATTGTAAAGGGTCAGGATGATGGCACAGGCGGCGTAGTGGGCTACAACAAGGGTGCTGTAATCGAATGCCGCAACAGCGGTATTGTGGCCGGCACCGCAAACACGGGCGGCGTAGTGGGTAGGTGCTATAATGGTTCCGTGGATTCCTGCTCCAACGATGGGTTTATTAGCAGCGGCGGCAATTATGTCGGCGGCGTAGTGGGCAACAGTGTCAATGCTTCCATTAAAAATTGTTATAATACAGGGTCTGTAGACGGTCATTTTGTTGGCGGTGTGGTAGGCAACAACTATGACAGCGTGGTGACCAATTGCTATAATGTCGGTGCTGTTAGCGGCGGTGCAGCCGTTTGCGGTCTGGTTGGTTACTTCTACAGCGGCATCATTGAAAATTGCTACAATACAGGCGATGTCAGCGGTGTGAACGATGTGTCGGATTTTGTAAGCCACTATGGCGGCACGATTATCAATTCCTATTATCAGAGCGACTCCGAGAAGGACGAATCTGAAGGCACCACCTTCAAGACCGCCGAACAGTTTGCAAGCGGTGAGGTAGCATATCTGCTGAACGGAGACCAAAGCGAAATCGTCTTTAAGCAGACCATCGGCACCGATGCAAGCCCCAATTTCACAGGGGAGACTGTTTATAAGGCTACGAACTGCGGGGGCGAAGCAAGCGGCTATTCCAATGAAGAAGTTGTCCCCCAGCATAACTACAATGATAATGGCATTTGCTCTTCCTGCGGAGCTGTATGTCCCCATGAACACTACACCGATGGTGTTTGCGACAAATGTGGGATGTTTGAAGATACAACAATTGTGGGCAGGGGGCAATGCGGTGATAACCTCACTTGGGTCCTGCATGTTGACGGACTTCTGACCATCAGCGGTACAGGGGCAATGTGGAGTTGCAGCTATGATTCTTCCCCTTGGAGAGAGTGCGAGGTTGCTGTGAAGACAGCGATCATCGAGGAAGGTGTCACAAGTATTGGCAACTATGCATTCACACACTGCGATCAGCTTACCTCCGTTCAGCTTCCCAATAGTGTGACTTCCATTAGCAGTCATGCATTCTCCTATACCGGTATTACCTCCATCGAGCTCCCCGAGCGGTTAACAAATATTGGCACATATGCATTTACACACTGCGACGACCTGACATCCGTTGTTGTGCCCGTGGGCGTAACCTCCATCGGCGGCTACACATTCTCCTGTAGTCAAAGCCTTACATCTGTAACCCTTCCCGATGGTCTGACCACCATTGGTGAGTACGCATTCTCCTCTTGCGACAATCTGGAAACGGTTGTTGTTCCGGATAGTCTGCGAAGCATTGGTGTAGGGGTGTTCTCCGGCTGCGGAAACCTCAAAACAATCGACATTCCCGATGGCGTGACCTCTATTGGCTCCAGTGCATTCTATGGGTGCAGCAGCCTAACCTCTGTGAACATCCCCGACGGTTTGACACGCATTGCGGGCAGCACATTTGAAGAAAGCGGTCTGGAATCTGTCATCATTCCCGATGGTGTGACATCTATGGATCGATGGGCATTTGCGGAATGCACCAATCTGACTTCTATTGGTATCCCCGACAGCTTGAAGACTGTTGGGATGGCTGCGTTCCTAAAGTGCAGTGCACTTACCGATGTGTATTACGGCGGCACGGCGACTCAGTGGAGCGCAATTACAGTGGATCCCGACAATAACAGCAAGCTGACCGGTGCAAACATCCATTACGAGGCATGTATCTATACCGGTGTACACAGCTACATTGACGGATTCTGCTCTGTATGTGGTGAAATTGAGCCTGAAAAGAAGCCCGATGGCGAAGGCACACAGGAAGCACCTTATCTCATCGGAACTGCAGATGAGCTCTATTGGTTTGCCAAGGAAGTAAACAGCGGTAATACCGCCATCCATGGCAAGCTGACTGCGGATATCGTGATCAATGAAAATGTACTTGCGGAAGATGGCAGCCTCAACGGCGATGGCTCGAACTTCCGTGAATGGACACCCATCGGTAGTGAAACTGTGGCATTTGCCGGGGGCTTCTGCGGTGCCTATCATACCATCAGCGGCTTGTATTTCAATGACGAATCTGCTTCTTATGTAGGTCTGTTTGGCCATGTCGGTGAAACAGGTAAGGTAGATGTGCTGACAGTTGCAGACAGCTATATCCATGGTATGAACAAGGTTGGCGGTATTGTAGGCTGCTTGGAAGGCGGCACAGTTGCAGTGTGCAGCTTCGATGGCACTGTCTGCGGTGAGAATGCTGTTGCCGGTGTGGCTGCATGGAATTGCGAAGGTTGGGTAGTAACTTGCTTCTGTACAGGACTTATTATTGGCGAAAGCGAAGTTGGCAGCATTGTGGGAAGCAACACAAATGAGGGCAACGAAGCCACCATTACCAACTGCTTCTACCTTGCGGATTCCGAAACCGATGCACTGGAGGGCACTACCTTTAAAACCGCCGAACAGTTTGCAAGCGGCGAGGTTGCCTATCTGCTGAACAGCGATCCGGACGATATTCACTGGAAGCAGACCATCGGCACCGATGCAAGCCCCAATTTCACAGGGGAGATGGTTTATGCGGTGATGAACTGCAAGGGCGAAGTGGAAGGCTACTCCAACACCGAGGGTGAAATTGTAGGTCATAAGGGTGGCGAAGCCACCTGTGCAGCGAAGCCTGTTTGTGAGGTCTGCGGAGAGAGCTACGGCGCAATCGATCCCGAAAACCATGCGGATGATACCGAGCTCCGTGATGCTGCGGAAGCAAGCTGCGGCAAGCCCGGCTACAGCGGCGATATTTGGTGTCCGGACTGTGAGACCATGCTCCAAGAGGGCACCGTGATTGCTGCGGGCGGCGACTGCGTGGACAAGGCCCCCGTTGATCACAACTGTGATGTGTGCGGTGAGCTCGTCAGCATCTGCGGCGTTTACGAACGGGAATACGGCGGCGGTATCATCCGAATCGACTCCCGAGATGTTGCACTGCTGAAGCCCACGACCTTTGTCACAAACATGGGCGTCTCTGCGCTGCTGAGCAAGGTCAATAACTGCGCCAACTACGGGGCACAGGAAAGCAGTATCTACAACATTTATTTCAACAATATTTATGGCAATGAAGAATTCAAGCGCTTTGCAGCGGATTGTCTGGGGGTAGAGGTGACGAATCTGTACACCCGCCTGTTGGAACTGGCCGACAATGACACCGCAAAGGCATTGAAGATTCGCGCCAATATTCTGGTGCTGTATGCGGCACAGCTGACCGAGAGTGTGAGCCAAGAGGAACTGACTGCACTGCTGACCTCTCAGAGCAACGGCAGCACCATTTACAGCAACTTCACAAGCAGTACCAGATGCGAACAGGGCTTTATGCAGATCAGCATCGCTTACGGTATGCTGAATGCGTTTGCTTATGCCACCGATAACACAACCCTCAAGAACTCCAGTCCTACGAAAACTACGGATAATATTAAAAACGATGACTTCCGCAGTTATGTGGCAAGTGATGCAGGTCAGAGGGATTTGGCAGGTATGCTGGCGGCTCTGAGAATCGCACGAGGTGCAGTGGGCAGCGTTCCCGCTGTGGAAGCTCTGGCGGTAAAGGGCTTTAACCATACCGACTTTGTCCGCTTTGTGAATAACGAGCTGAACAATCTGGTACATACCTGCGGCGTCTGTGGCGTACAGGTCACACAGTGTGAAATAATCACCCTTCCTGCAGTGGAACCCACCTGCACCGCAAACGGTCTGACCGAGGGCAGCAAGTGTATCCTCTGCGGCAAGGTGGAAATTGCACAGGAAATCATTGCTTCCTTGGGGCACGGCGGCGGAGAAGCTACCTGCGGCAGCAAGGCGGTTTGTGACGTGTGCGGACAGGAATATGGTGAGCTTTCTCCCGAAAACCATGCCGGCGGCACCGAGCTGCGCAATGCAGCGGATGCCACCTGCGGCGCAGATGGCTACAGCGGCGACACTTGGTGTCTGGGCTGCGAGAGCTTGATCGAGGAAGGCTCTGTCATCTACGCAACGGGTGCGCATACGGGCGGTACTGCTACCTGTCTGGCAATGCCCAAGTGTGAGGTCTGTGGTCAGGACTACGGCAAGTCCGATCCCTATAACCACGCAAGCACAGACTACACCTATTCCGACAACGGCAACGGCACCCATAAAAAGTCCTTTGCCTGCTGCGGCAGATACACAAACGAAGCACATCCCTATGAAAACGGGTTCTGTCCCAACTGTGATGCCTTTGAAAGACCCGACGGGGAGGGGGACTATTCCGCTCCCTATCTGATCGACAATGCAGGCAAGCTCTACTGGTTTGCCGCTGAGGTCAACCGCGGATACGAAAGTATTTATGGCAGATTGACAGCGGATATTATCGTCAACGAGGGTGATGTGGCCGGCTGCGGCGGCACCAAGGCCGATGACTGGCGCGACTGGACACCCATTGCAAGCAATGCCTCTCAAAAATACTACAGGGGCACCTTTGACGGTGACGGACACTTTGTTTCCGGTCTGTACTGCAATATTGCGACGAACAGTGTGGGGTTGTTTGGACGATCCGAAAACGGCCATATAAAAAATGTAGGCATTGTCAATTCCTACTTCTGCGGCAAGAAGTCTGTGGGCAGTATTTTGGGCTATGCATATCGAGCCATTGTTTCCAACTGCTATAACACAGGCACGGTCTGCTCCGTGGACGGTGAATATGTCGGTGGTCTGATTGGTTATGTTGTCGTCGAAGGACGCGTTACCGACTGCTATAACAGCGGTAATGTAATCGGCAATATTATCGGTGGCCGTGCTGACAACGTTGGCGGCTTCATTGGCTGCAACCATTTGGCCAAGGTGGAAAACTGTCACAACAGCGGTAAGGTTATTGGCAGCACCAACGATTCGTTTAACTATATTGGCGGCTTGATCGGCTATAACAGCTACAGCAGTGCGGTGACTGTGAAAAACTGCTACAATACCGGCGATGTTATGGGCAGTGTGAACGGGTCGGGTTACTATGCCGGTGGTCTGTTTGGCTATGGCGGCAATGCTGAGGGGAACTATAACACCGGCAGTGTTACCGGCAGTCTGTACGGCATTGCATATTATGTGGGCGGTATTACAGGCGGGGGCAGTAATTTGACCAGCTGCCATAACACCGGCACCATCCACAGTGCCGCAACGAATGTGGGCGGTGTTGTAGGCAAAACCGAAGGTGCCATCACCAACTGCTATAACACCGGGGATATCATTCGTGAATTCCCCAACAGCAATTATGAGGAAGACTATGACCGCTTCGGTGAAAATGTAGGCGGCGTGGTGGGTAACGCATATAACGGAACCATTAAGGGCTGCTACAATACCGGCAAAATCACAGTACGCGGCATGAATGTGGGCGGTGTGCTGGGCTACTGCGAAGGCGGCAAGCTTTCTAACAGCTACAACACAGGCGCGGTTACCGCCACCGAGGGCGGCGGCACCGATGGCGGTGTGCTGGGCTATAAGAAGAGCGGCACCACCTCCAACTGCTATTACCTGAGCGGGACTGCTGCAGGCGGCATTAACCGCAGAGATGTGGCAGGTCAGGCAGTGGCAAAGTCTGCGGAAGCCTTTAGTGGCGGCGAAGTGACCTACCTGCTGAACGGCGATCAAAGCAAGCTCGTCTTTAAGCAGACCATCGGCACCGATGCTCTGCCTGCTTACGAGGGCGAGCAGGTCTATGCCGTGATGAGCTGTAAGAACGACATTGCAGGCTACTCCAACACTGCGGGCACCGAAGTCCATGCAGACAGTGAATTTACCTATCTGGATAAGGAAGACGGCAGCCATGTGAAGGCCTATGCCTGCTGCGAAGAAGTGGTCGGGGAACCCGAAGCACATACCCCCGCTGAAGATGACGGCGACTGCACCACAGACATTTTGTGCAGCCTGTGCGAGGCAGTGACTGCTGCAGGTGAGGAAGTACACAGCTTCACCGATCAGGCTTCCGACAAGAAGGCCACCGACGCAAGCTGTACCGCAAAGCAGACCAATTTCGCCCTGTGCGATAACTGTGAGGCGGTTAGCGATGCTGTGACCGTGGAAGTTGGCGAGCTGCTTGCACATAGCTATGCTGATGGCGCATGCACTGTCTGCAGCAAAAAGGAAACTCATGTGACACCCATGATCACGGGCAAGTCCCTGATTCTGGAGGGCATGGTCAGCGTGAATGTCTATGTGGGCTTCCTGAATGAAAATGATGAAAATCTTCCTGTGGAACAGGTTCTGGAAAACGGCGGTGTAGAATTTACCATGACTGACGGTACTGTGGTGGATTGTACCGACCTGGTGAAGGTTTCTGTCTACAATGGCATTCAGGAATATACCGTAAGCTCTTCCGGCATCCCCGCCAAGGATATGGACAAGAATCTGAAGATCCGTCCTTATCTTGTAGTGGAAGGTGAAAAGGTCTACGGGGAAGAGCAGGATTACGGTGTTCTGACCTATGCCAACAATAAGCTGGCACAGACCGATACCGATGCAAAGACTGAAAAGCTGAAAGCCACTTTGGCAAGTCTGCTGCATTATGGCGCAGCGGCACAGCAGTACTTTGATGGCAAAGGCGACTACAAGGCACCCGAAAAGCTCATGAACGACTGCCTGAATACCCATGTACAGAACGGCACTTTGAAGGCTGAGTATCTGAACCTGAGCTGGGACAGCAGTTTGCTGACTCCTGTATTCCCTGTACTGCCCTCCATGGCCGGGAACTTTGCACAGAAGGGCACTCTGCGCTCTACAGGCAAGAGCTTGATTCTGGAAGGTGCAGTCTCCATCAATTACTATATGTCCGTAGGGGAGGACAAGACTCCCTTCGAGGGCTGCACAGGTACCCTGTATCAGTGGAGCGGCGCGGATTATGATGCAATCTTTGCACAGGGCGGCGTGCTGACCAAGGAAAATGCTACCTATGCCCTCGCTACTCCTGCATACTATAAGTACACCGACGGCTATGGCTGGGAATGCACTGTGGCATCGGGCCAGATTCCTGCCAAGGAACTGGGCGATACGGTCTATGCGGCTATGGTCATCACCGACAAGAACGGCAATGAGCATTGCAGCGGCATTGTGAGCTACAGCCCCGAGGAATACGCAGCCAACAAGTTGAATGGGGACGACGCGAAGCTGGTTAATATGGTCAAGTGGATGGTCAGCTACGGCGAAAGCGCACGACTGAACTTCTACAAGGCACCTGCAAACTACGACGAGGCCCTGCTGCAGAGCCTGAATAAGGCCTTTGCGGCGGCTTGCGCAGCAGCGGGCACCGATGTGAGCGATGTGAAGGCGGCTGCCTTGCTGTGGGAAAATAGCGCGGTTGTCGGCATTGCAAGTGCAAATGGTGCGGATCTGGCTGCAGTCAACGAGGCATTCCAGCTGTACTACGGCGGTAATGTGAACAGCGCGTTCCAAACCATCACAACATTGGTGTTTGATGCGGCAAAGCATATTTTTGTGGATCCTGCCAAGGCCGGTCAGATCACTGTAAACTACGGCGGCAAGGATATTACTGTCTCTGCGGATGCATTAAAGGATCTCCAAAATTCTACCTTTAGCGATATCGGCTCCGCAGGTCTGCTGGACAAGGTAGAGGATGTGGTCGGTTTTGCAGAGATAGTGGCGGCGGGTAAGCTGGATACAATGTTCAACGACGATGATTTTATTGCATCCGCTATGCAGGCACTGGGAGCAACCACCATGGAAGAATGTCAGGCTGTGCTGGGTGAAATTATTGATACACTGATAATCGAGTATGGCATGTCTCCCGAAGAAGCAATGATGCAGGTACAAGCCAACGCTGCGGCTCTGTATGCAGCACAGAATGCTGTAAACTTCACCGACAACCAGATCACGGATCTGTTTGACGGCACTGTAGACTATGCTACCATCAAGGCAAATCTGCTGACTGACGGTAAGACTGCAGAAGGTATGGCACAGGCAGCCATTGTTTACGGCATGTCCTCCGCGTACGCAAACTCCGAAGCGTACGGTAGCCATGAGCTGAAGGCAACCGCAGAGAATCCCCTTCGGGTTATGCAAGCACTGCAAAATGACCCCAACTTCCTTAAGTTTGTAAACAGCGAACAGGGAAAGAACGACATGACCGCGTTCCTTGGTGCTCTGGAAATCATCAACGATAGCACCGATAATAATCCCGAAGCTACCACCGACCTGCTGATGAACGGTTTCAACACGGCTGAACTGCAGGGGCTGCTCGGCAGCCTGATGGGCTAATTCCCCATAAAACAATTCAAACCAACATCCCCCCACGAGTGCACTGTGCACTCGTGGGGGGATTTATTCTTTTGCAATATTCGTATGAACTGAAAATGAGTTGTAATATGTGGGGAAATATGCTATGATTACCATTGGCACATCATGTGCCTTATTGACACGCCGAAGCCATCGGCGCAGTTTTAGGAGGAAAATATGAAAAACACAGAAAAGACAATGGACAAGGTAGTAGCCCTGTGCAAGAACCGCGGTTTTGTTTATGCAGGCAGTGAAATTTACGGCGGTCTGGCTAACACTTGGGACTACGGCCCTCTGGGCGTTGAATTCAAGAACAACGTCAAGAAAGCATGGTGGAAGAAGTTCGTTCAGGAAAATCCCTACAACGTAGGTCTGGACTCCGCAATTTTGATGAATCCTCAGGTTTGGGTGGCATCCGGTCACGTCGCAACCTTTAACGATCCCCTGATCGACTGCAAGAGCTGCAAGTCTCGCCACAGAGCAGACAAGCTCATCGAGGATTGGAACCATGAACAGGGCATCACCGATGTCATTGTTGAAGCAATGGATAATGATGGTATGATGGCTTACATCCGTGAAAAGGGCATCGTTTGCCCCGAATGCGGCAAGAACGACTTCACCGACGTTCGTAAGTTCAACCTGATGTTCAAGACCTTCCAGGGCGTTAACGAAGATACCGCAGCAACTGTTTACCTGCGTCCCGAAACCGCTCAGGGCATTTTTGTCAACTTCCTGAACATTCAGCGTACCACCCGTAAGAAGATTCCCTTCGGCGTTTGCCAGATCGGTAAGTCCTTCCGTAACGAAATCACCCCCGGTAACTTCACCTTCCGTACCCGTGAAATCGAACAGATGGAACTGGAATTCTTCTGCGAACCCGGCACCGAACTGGAATGGTTCGACTACTGGAAGAACTACTGCCGCAAGTGGCTGGATGATCTGGGCATGAAGCCTGAAAACATCCGTATGCGCGACCACGAACAGGAAGAACTGAGCCACTACTCCAACGCTACCACCGACTTTGTATACCTGTTCCCCTTCGGCTGGGGCGAACTGTGGGGCGTTGCTTCCCGTACCGACTTTGACCTGACCGCTCACCAGACTACTTCCGGTAAGGACCAGAGCTACTTCGATCAGGAAAAGAACCAGCGCTACATCCCCTACGTTATCGAACCCTCTCTGGGTGCTGACCGTGTTGCTCTGGCATTCCTGGTAGAAGCATACGACGAAGAAGTGGTTGACCCCGCTAAGAACGACGTTCGTACCGTTATGCACCTGCACCCCGCACTGGCTCCCTTCAAGTGCGCAATTCTGCCTCTGAGCAAGAAGCTGGGCGGCAAGGCACAGGAAATCTATGCTGAGCTGTCTAAGCACTTCATGGTTGACTACGACGAAGCAGGCTCCATCGGCAAGCGTTACCGCCGTCAGGACGAAATCGGCACTCCTCTGTGCATCACCGTTGACTTCGAAACCGTTGGCGATGATAAGGTTGCTGCTGACAACTGCGTCACCGTTCGTGACCGCGACACCATGGAACAGGTTCGTATCCCCGTTGACCAGCTGGTTGACTACGTTTCCAAGAAGATTGCATTTTAATCTTTGAATCAGCGCAAATTCCCCGATTTTACCAAGGTCAAGGCGGCTGTCCTTGGGTCTTCCCTGTGCCTGACGGCACTGTTTGCCGCCGCTGTGTGGGTCACATGGCTGAGCCTTGTGCTGGCCTACGCCCACTATCCCGAAGCAGTGTATCAAGGGTATTTTGCCGATCCCTTGATTCTGAAGCTGAATTTCTTCCCCGTACTGGCGCTGCTGCTGGTGCTGTGGGGACTGACCGGTCGGGTCACCCTGTCTTATGTGGTGACCGCGACGGTCATCGTGGCAGGGGGCATCGCCAACTGCTTTAAGCTGAAGTTTCGGGACGACCCCGTGATTTTCAATGACTTGACCATCCTCTCCACCGGTTACGATGCGGCAAAGAGCTACCAAATGGAGCTGACGCTGAATATGCAGGTGGCTATCGCAATGGCGATTTTAGGTGCGCTGGTTCTGTTCCTGCTCATGCGCAGAAAGCGTGGTCCGTGGCAAGTCCGTGTGGCTGCCATCGTGCTGACTGCGGTGTGCGTGTTTACTGCGGGCAGGCAGTATTATCTCAACGAGTGGGTGTATAAGGAGCTGACCTCCAACCCCGCTATGGATAACTACTGGGAAACCACGGATTTCTATGTGTCCAAGGGCTTTGTCTATCCCTTCCTGTATACCCTGACCGATGTGTTTGGCAGTATGCCGGAGGACTATGATGCCGATGCCGCACAGGAAATTCTGGCGCGGTATGAAGATGAGGACATACCCGCGGACAAGCAGGTGAATCTCATTGCCTTCCAGCTGGAGGCATTCACCGATTTGCGTAAGCTGGGTGTGGAAGGTATCCACAAGGATGTTTACGCTGCCTACGACAAGATTTGTAATGAAGCCTACAGCGGCTCTCTCATGACCAATATCTTTGCGGGCGGCACCACGGACTCCGAATGGAGCCTACTGACCGGTTTGACGAAGCTGCCCAAGTTCTATGAGAACACCAACTCCTATGTGTGGTATCTCAAGGAACAGGGCTATGTCACAGAGGGCAGTCACCCCTGCTTCTCTTGGTACTATAACCGTGCCAACATCAATCCCCGTTTGGGCTTTGATAACTATCTGTTCATCGAAAACCATTATAATCGGTTCCGCGAGGATTTCCCCACCTATGACAATGAGGCGCTGCCCGAAATGCTGCGGCTGTATCGTGAGTCTGCGGCAGGGGAGAGCCCTGTGTTCCACTTCAATGTGACCTATCAGGGTCACGGTCCCTACTACACCTATTCGGTGCCCTATGGGGACTGGTACTGGAAGGATACGGGCTATTACACAGGCTTGTCGGAACAGACCCCGTTTATTTTGAACAACTACCTTTGGAGTGTTATGGACACTTCTCAGCGGATGCTGCAGTTTTTGGACGAGCTGCGATATGATGAAGAACCCGTTGTGGTGCTGCTGTACGGTGACCATAAGCCTTGGATGGGTGACTACGAAAGTGTTTATCACGAACTGGGCATCAATCTGGATGTGACTACCCGTGATGGGGTGGAAAATTACTACGGTACCGAGTATGTGATTTGGGCCAATGAGGCAGCCAAGGAATGCATCGGCAATGACTTCAAGGGCGAAGGTCCCACTGTGGGCACTGCGTTTTTGATGAATGAGCTGTTCAATCAGCTGGGCTGGAAGGGTGACAGCCATATGCAGATGACGGAAGCTGTACGCCAAGAGCTGCAGACCGTCAGCTCTGTGGGCTATTATCTCTCCCACGATGAACTGCTGTTTGAGGAAGATTTGACAGCCGAACAGCGCACACTGCTGGATGAGATGCGGTGGGCACAGTTCTATCGGCAGAAGAACTTTTTATATGGAACAAAATGAACAAGTACAGAGGGAGTATGAGACTGCGGGGCAGCAGTGGGCACAGCGATTGGGTCTGTTTGGCGGCATTGCGGTGCTGCTGTTCAGCCTTGTGTTTGTGCTGACCATGCTCAGTGCAGGTCCCCAAAAGCTCGACTACACCCCCGAACACGATACTGCGTATTATGCGCAGAATATAGATGAACTGCAAGCGGAGCTGGAGCAGGAAGTATTCCCTCATGTAGAGGGGGTTGTTTCCTGCGAGGCTGTGGACGATCGGCTTGTTGTTGGCATTCGCAGCAGCAAGTATATCGAAACCCGCGCGGTGATCATTGATTTGTTTGACAGGGAACTGTTCCTGTTTGAACAGCGATAAAGAAAAACAAAATAGATACAAAGAATAAGAAAGGTGAGTATGTCCTATGAAAGACGGATTTGTAAAAGTAGCAGCCGCTTCTCCCGTGATCAAGGTCGCTGACCCCGCTTATAACGCACAGCGCGTTATCGAAAGCATCAAGGCAGCAGACGCACAGGGCGTTAAGGTTCTGGTATTCCCCGAACTGACCCTGACCGGTGTAACCTGCTACGATCTGATCGGCTACCGCAACCTGCTCAACGGCGCAGAACGTGCTCTGTGCACCGTTGTGGAAGCAACTGAAGGCATTGATATGCTGGTATTCGTTGGTCTGCCCTATGCTCTGGGCGGTCAGCTGTACAGCGTAGGCGCAGCCATCCACAATGGCGACCTGATCGCTATGGTACCCCGTACCGATGTGACCAACAGCCCCTTCTCTTACCCCGATGAAGATGTGACCGAAGTTGTTGTAGGCGGCAAGTATGTAACCGCTCTGACCAATGACGTGGTATTCCCCTCCAATGTAAACAAGGACCTGACCGTTGCTGTTGAAATCGGCGGCGACATGGACAGCCTGCTGGATCTGGGCGGCAACCACGCTGCAAACGGCGCAACCATCATCGCACAGATGGCTTCCTTCCCCGCAACCGTTACCAGCAAGGACGAAGCAACTCTGGACATTCGCTACCGCTCCAAGCACCTGATGGCAGGTATGGTCATGGCTGCTCCCGGCAACGGCGAATCCACCACCGATAACGTATTCACCGGCCTGTGCATGGTCGCTGAAAACGGCGTTGTTCTGGCTTCCAAGGAAGAACCCAACGCACTGGCAGTCAGCGAAATCGACGTTGACCACATGATGAACATGCGCCGCAAGAACGGCAGCTTCGGTGCTTCCGATCTGGCTTACAATGTAGCTGACTGGGGCATTGAAGAAAACGTCACCGAACTGACCCGTCACTACCACAAGAACCCCCATCTGCCTGCTCTGGAAAAGGATATCCCCTCTTACTGCAAGCGCATGATCGATATCCAGGTTGAATCTCTGGTTCACCGTATGCAGTTCGCAGGTCTGACCCACTGCACCGTAGGTATCTCCGGCGGCGTTGACTCCACCCTGTGTGTCATGATTTGCGCAATGGCAATGAAGAAGATGGGTCTGCCCGCTTCCAACTGTGTAGCAATCACCATGCCCTGCTTCGGCACCACCAGCCGTACCAAGTCCAACGCAATCGTTGTTTCCGAACAGTGGGGCTGCGATGTTCGCGTCATCGACATCACCAAGAACGTTCTGGTTCACTTTGACGATATCGGTCACGCACACGATGACTACTCCGTAGCATTCGAAAATGCACAGGCTCGTGAACGTACTCAGGTTCTCATGGACGTTGCAAACAAGATCAACGGTCTGCACGTTGGTACCGAAGACCTGTCCGAATACGTTGACGGCTGGTGCACCTACAACGGTGACCACACCTCCATGTACAACGTCAACATGGGTCTGACCAAGACTCAGGTTCGCGCTGCAGTTAAGTACATTGCTTCCACCACCGAAGACGAAGTTCTGGCAAAGGCTCTGTGGGACGTTCTGGACTGCCCTGTATCTCCCGAACTGCTGCCCGTAACCGATGACACCATCGAACAGAAGTCCGAAGAAGAAGTAGGCTCCTACTCCCTGCAGGACTTCTTCACCCACAAGATGCTCATTTGCGGCTTCACTCCCACCAAGACCCTGCGTCTGTCCGAAATGGCATACGGTGATGAGTTCACCCGCGAAGAACTGATTATGTGGCTGAAGAGCTACTGCGTACGTCTGTGCAGCCAGCAGTTCAAGCGCAGCTGCCTGATGGACGGTCCCGCAG
>JAZREI010000162.1:0-51135 GCA_045660685.1 Oscillospiraceae bacterium | reverse complement strand
CCCGATCCTGACACCGCGCTCATCGATCCTTTCTGCTCCATTCCCACGCTGACGATGACGGGCGACGCGATGATCATCGACAATCCCGAAAACAGACCTCTGCCGCAGTACCCCCGCAACATCGTCAAGGCTGCCGAGCAGTACATGATTGACAGCGGCATTGCCGATACCATGCTCATCCTCCCCGAATTTGAATTCTATCTGTTTGACCGCGTGGGCTGGGACGTACAGCCCGACCGTGTGGCATTCTTTGTGGACAATGAAAACTCTTATCTGAACAGCGCAGAGCAGGGTCTGGGTGTGGTCGTTCCCAAGCAGAAGAACTACCACATTGCAAAGCCCTTTGACAGCAGCTACGAATGCCGCAGCGAAATGTGCCTGCACATGAAGGACGCAGGCATCGAAATCAACTACCACCACCCCGAAGTAGCGGCAAGCGGTCAGTTTGAAATCGAACCTCAGCTGGGCAAGATGTCCCACATGGCTGACGCCACCATGATGATTAAGTATATCATCCACAACACCGCTTTGAAGTACGGCAAGTCCGCAACTTTCATGCCCAAGCCCATTTACGGGGAAGCAGGCAGCGGTATGCACGTGCATATGCTTCTGCTGAAGGACGGTCAGCCCGTCTTCTCCGATGACAATGGCTACGCACACCTCAGCGACACCGCACACTACTTCATGGGCGGTCTGCTGAAGCACATCGACTCCCTGTGCGCACTCACCAACCCCAGCACCAACTCCTTTAAGCGTCTGGTGCCCGGCTTCGAAGCCCCCGTTACCGTTGGCTACGCAACCTCCAACCGCTCCGCTGTCATCCGCATCCCCGCTTACGCAAAGAGCCCCGACAAGCGCCGTTTCGAGCTGCGTAACCCCGACGCAACCTGCAACCCCTACTTCTGCTATGCAGCTATCCTCATGGCAGGTCTGGACGGTGTGAAGAACAAGATTGCCCCCCATGAAAACGGCTGGGGTCCCTACGACATGAACCTGTACCACCTGCCCGAAGAAGAAAAGGCAAAGCTGAAGGGTCTGCCCACCTGTCTGGAAGATGCGCTGGATGCGCTGGAAGCTGATCACGACTACCTGACCGCAGGCGGCGTATTCCCTGAAGAACTCATCATGAACTTCATCAAGGGCAAGCGCGCCGAATGTGCACGCATGGCACAGATTCCCCACCCCGCAGAATTCGAAGCATATTATAATCTGTAAACACACAACAACGCCTCAAACAGAGAGAAAGAGAGGGTCTTATGTCAAACGATTTGCAGCATCTGGCCGCTTGGACATTTGTATCCGAATGCCCCGTGCCTCGTGACGTTTCCGGTATGCTCGTTCCCGGTGAAACACCCGTATGCGCCTACAAAACCATACGCGACATGGCAATCTTCACCAACAAGCGACTGATCGTTCGTGATGCGCAAGGCATCACGGGCAAGAAAATTGAAATTTATACCCTGCCCTATTCCTCCATCATCATGTATTCCACAGAAAACGCAGGCAAATTCCTTGATTTTAATTCCGAAGTAGAACTGTGGACCAAGGCCGGCAAAATCAAAATCAATCTCAATCGAGGTGTAGATATTCGCGCACTGGATAAGGTGCTTGCAACCTACATCCTCAAATAACCCAACTCAAAAACCCCCGTTTCCAATGAAACGGGGGTTCACTTCATCAAAGAACAGAAATTGTTCCATAAGGCGTATCCCTTCCCCCGGGGGGAAGGTGCCCCGTAGGGGCGGATGAGGAATGCGGGAAATGCACTTAGATTCTGTATAAAGTAAGTACCTATTCCAATGTTCAACAAAGGAGTAGGTACTACTATTGGAGATTAACTTACATTTCTGCCCGCGTTCCTCATCAGTCGCTGCGCGACAGCTTCTCCCCGGGAGGAGCGATATCTTACGTCACACCCGGTTGCGTATTACCCCAACATTCCTATCCTTGACACACGAACCCCCCCGTTTCTTACGAAACGGGGGTTTTGTTTTTAAATCTTGTCTTTGAACTTTTCAATAATGGCATCGGCGATGCGCTCACTGGCGTGGCCGTCACCATAGGGGTTGGATGCCTTGCTCATGGCATCGTATGCCGCTGCATCAGTCAGCAGACGCTTGGTTTCGGTGTAGATGACTTCCTCATCGGTACCTACCAGCTTCAAGGTGCCTGCGGCAATGCCTTCGGGTCGCTCGGTGGTATCGCGGAGCACCAGCACGGGCTTACCCAGAGAGGGTGCTTCCTCCTGAATGCCGCCGCTGTCGGAAAGGATGATGTAGGAGCAGTTCTGGAAGTTATGGAAATCGAATACTTCCAGAGGCTCAATGAGCTTCACACGGTCGCAACCGTCCAGTTCTTCCTTTGCCACCTGACGAACCAGAGGGTTCATGTGGATGGGGTAGATGACCTTCACATCGGGAAATTCCTCCACAATGCGGCGGACACCACGGAAGATGCGGTGCATGGGCTCACCCAGATTTTCTCTGCGGTGGGCAGTCAGCAGAATCATCCGTTCACCCTCACCCAGCCATTCCAGCTCGGGGTGGGTGTAATCTTCCTTGACGGTGGTGGACATGGCATCGATGACGGTGTTGCCGGTGACATAAATCTTTGCGGGATCGATGTTTTCACGGAGCAGGTTTTCCTTGCTGACGTCCGTGGGAGCAAAGAACATATCCGTCATACGGTCTACCATCTGGCGGTTCATTTCTTCGGGGAAGGGGCTGTACTTATTGTCCGTACGCAGACCTGCTTCCACGTGGCCGATGGCAACCTGATTATAGAAGGCTGCCAAAGCACCTGCGAAGGTGGTGGTTGTGTCACCGTGGACCAGCACGATGTCGGGCTGAGTTTCCTTGATGACGGACTCCAAACCCAGCAGGGCGTTGGAGGTGATGCCCGACAGGGTCTGACCGGGCTTCATAATGTTCAGGTCATAGTCGGGAGTGATATCAAAGGTTTCCAGCACCTGGTCCAGCATCTGGCGATGCTGAGCAGTTACGCAGACGATGGACTGAATCTCGGGTCTGCGTTCCAGTTCCTTGACCAGAGGTGCCATTTTAATGGCTTCGGGTCTGGTGCCGAACACGCTCATTACTTTAATCATGTTTACAGCTCCTTGATGTAGTTCAGCAGCTGGGGATGCAGCTTCTTCCACTTAGCGGTGAAATACTTCTGCTTTTCGTCCAGCAGACGCTTGTGACCCTCGGTACCGGACTTGGTGGTCTGGTGGGGCAGGTGGTTCACGCCTACGCTGCGGCAGTGGTACAGTTCCTTGCCTGCATGACGAATCAGCAGAGACAGGTCCGTATCTTCGTAGCAGGTGGGGTCGTAGTATTCGTCGAAGCCGCCGATTTCTTCAAACAGCTTCTTTTCCATGAGCAGACCGCAGGTTGCCAGATAGCCGATGTCGGGACGGCACAGACCCACGGGAGGTACGTAGTTGTATACAAAGGCATCGGTCACGTGCTCAGCTGCGCCTTCCTTATTGAACCAGCCGCTTGCCCAGCCCACAGCGCCGAAGTTGGGAGCGCGGTGGTAAACTTCGAAGTAGCCGTCCAGCCAGTAACGGCCGCTGACCCACTGGTCGGAGTCCAGGAATACGATGTAGTCGCCCTTGGACACCTGTACACCCAGATTTCTGCCGCTGGAGCAGCCATTCTTGTGATTGCGTACCAGATTGATTTGGTCGCCGAAGCGTTCCTGCAGCTGTTCGTAGGAGCCGTCCTTGCTCTGGTTGTCTACTACCACAATTTCGTAGTCGTAGCGGTCACGACCACGGAGCAGAGAAGCCACGCACTTGTCGATGATGTTCTTGTTGTTGTAGTTGAGAACCACAACGGAAATCTTGCCGTAGAAGGTTTCGTCGCAGCGCTGAGCTTCCGCGGGGTATACCGCATCCAGAATGCCCTGTACACGGTTGTCCCAGGTGTTTGCGGCGGTGAATGCTTCCGCAGCAGCCAAATCGGGCTCGGTTGCGGTTTCCACAGCATGAATCCAATATTCCAAATCGTTGCCGCTGTACATATTGGGGTAGCCCTTGATGTCGGGCAGCGCAGTGGTCAGAACGTTCTTGCCTGCGGAAATGTACTCGAAAATCTTCAGAGGGGAGACATAGTCGCCGATGTCGCCGGTCTTGAAGGGAATCAGTGCAAAGTCAGCATACTTCAGGTATGCAGGCAGGTCGGGCTGCTTCTTCAGACCCAGGAAATGCACGTTTTCGGGTGCGATGCCCATAATGCGCTTGTCGGGGTGACCGCCGATGAGGTTAATGGACAGGGTGGGGTCGTGCTTTGCCAGACCGTATACCAAATCCCAGTCGAACCATTCGCCCCACAGGCTGCCGTAGTACAGCAGGGTCTTGGAGCCGAGAACCATATCCTCGGGCTTTTCGTAGCTGCGCAGGGGGGAGAACAGCTCATCGTCCACAGCGTTTGCCTGATAGAGAATGGGCTTTTCCACACCCAGTGTCTCGCAGTAGCCGTGAAGCTGGTCTGCCAGCAGTCTTGCGGTGCCAACCAGCACGTCGCTCTTTTCCACAATGGTCATCATGGTCTGACGATTGGAGAAGAAAGAGCCTGCCAGAGAGGATTCCCAGTTGTCGATGTTTTCATAAACCACCTTCACGCCCAGCTCCTTAGCAGTCAGAACATAGGGCACGAATGCATCCGCAGGACTTTCCACAATCATCAAGTCGTCGGGCTTTGCAGTCTTAACGAAGTCAAGCATCAAGAAGTCACGAATGGGAAGATGGGTAACACAGGGCACAGGCACATGGTTTTCGCGCTTGAAGTCCCCGCTGGGGAATGCATAGTAATAGTATACACGGTAGCCCAGACGGTTAAATGCCTTTGCCAGCTGTGCGCAGCGCTGACCGCCGCCAATATCGTAATAGGGAACACCTGCCAAGATATACACCTTGCGGCCTTCCTTCAAGGTCAGATACTTCTTTTCCTCTTTGCTGAGAATATATTCATCAAAATCGGGCCACTTTATGCTGTCGGGGCCATTCAGCTGTTTCTTTCTGAAGGTTTTGCGGAATTTATATACCACACAGTTCCAAAGCCATTCCAGAGTACCGAACAGACCATAGTCTGCGATGCTTTCCTTGACCTTCTGAACAATGCGAGCAATACGCCGAATCATTGCGTCACTTCCTCCAAATGTATTTATATCGGGGCATAGCTGCCCACAATATATCAGCTTATTTTATAGCAAATAGCCTCACTCTGTCAACCCTTGGCCAATATTGGCAGTAATTCGCGGGGTGCGGCGGTAAATTTACGCGCGTGTATGTTTCCTTTGACTGCACCGCGTCGTATGGGATATAATGGAGTAGCACACAATTCACACAACACACAGGAGGACAACCCATGTCCCAAATCATACATATTACCGACTTCAGTGACCCTGCGCTGGACGTATTCGCGCGGCTGACGGAAGCACAGCTGCGCAATAAGATGGAGCCCCAAAAGGGCATCTTCATCGCCGAAAGCGCCAAGGTCATTCGCTATGCACTGCTGGCAGGGTATGAGCCCGTGTCCATGCTCATGGAGCATAAGCACATCGAGGGTCAGGGCGCCCCGCTCATCGCCATGTGCCCCGACACCCCCGTGTACGTAGCCGAAGCCTCTGTGCTGGAGCAGCTCACAGGCTACAAGGTCACCCGTGGGGTGCTGTGCGCCATGCGCAGAAAGCCTCTGCCCACTGTGGAAGAAGTTTGCGCCAACGCTCGGCGCATTGCCATTCTGGAAAGCATTGTGGACACCACCAACATCGGTGCTATTTTCCGCTCCGCCGCCGCATTGGGTATGGACGCCGTACTGGTGACTCCCTCCTGCGGTGACCCCCTGTACCGCCGCTCCGTCCGCGTGAGCATGGGCACCGTGTTCCAAATTCCCTGGGCGCGCATCGGAGACTCCCCTGCGGACTGGCCCGAAAAGGGCATGGCGCAGCTGGGTGCAATGGGCTTCAAAACCGCCGCACTGGCTCTGACCGACCGCTCCGTCAGCATCGAAGACCCCGCTCTGGCAGCGGAAGAAAAGCTGGCGGTGATTCTGGGCACCGAAGGCGACGGGCTCATGGCAAGCACCATCGATGCCGCGGACTATACCGTAAAAATCCCCATGGCCCATGGGGTAGACTCCCTGAATGTAGGGGCAGCCGCTGCCGTGGCGTTCTGGCAGCTGCGCAGCCGCTAAGCCATATTTCTCACCATCCCAAAGGAGCTGTTATCATGCGTACTCTCGTGCAACTCAACAACAACTGGCTGTTTTCTCTCACAGCAAACGGCGTACCTGCTGCCCTGCCCACCGACTGGCAGAGTGTAACCCTGCCCCACACCTGGAACGGCATTGACGGTCAGGACGGCGGCAATGACTACCACCGCGGCACAGGCTATTACGCCAAGTCCATCCCCGCCTCCCTGCTGAGCGCCCCTGTAAACTACATTCAGTTTGAAGGCGTCAACTCCAGCGCAGAGGTCTACTGGAACGGCGAAAAGCTCACCACCCACCACGGCGGCTACTCCACCTTCCGTGTAAAGCTGGAGGACATTCAGCCCGAAAACCTGCTGGTGGTCACCGCTGACAACAGCCCCAACGAATTTGTATATCCCCAGAACGCCGACTTTACCTTCTACGGCGGCATTTACCGTGATGTTACCCTGATTCGTGTGGACGAAGCCCACTTTGATTTGGATTATTTCGGTGGTCCCGGCATCACCGTTACCCCCATCGTCAGCGGCAAAACCGCCACCGTTACTGTGGAAGCCTTTGTAACCGCAGGGGACACCGTCCGTTTCGACATCATGGACAACGCAAAATCTCTGGTTGCACGCAAGACCGTCCCCGTTGTTGACGGCAAGGCAAGCGCAGAGTTCATCATTGAAAATCCCCATCTGTGGCATGGCGTGGAAGACCCCTATCTGTACACCGCACAGGCGATTCTGACCAGCAACGGCGAGCAGGCAGACGTGGTTTCCGCAGACTTTGGCTGCCGCAGCTTCCTGGTTGACCCCAACCGCGGTTTCATTCTCAACGGCAAGGCATATCCCCTGCGCGGCGTATCCCGTCATCAGGACCGCCCCGACATCGGCAACGCTCTGGAATATCACCACCACAAGGAAGACATCGACCTGATTCTGGAAATGGGTGCCAACACCATCCGTCTGGCACACTACCAGCACAATCAGGATGTATACGACCTGTGCGACCGAAAGGGTCTGATCCTCTGGGCAGAAATTCCCTATATCTCCGCACATATGCCCGACGGTCTGGACAACACCGTCAGCCAGATGACCGAGCTCATCGTACAGAACTACAACCATCCCTCTATTGTGTGCTGGGGTCTCAGCAATGAAATCACCATGAACGGTCCCCGTGACAAGAGCCTGCTGCACAACCACCGTGTACTCAACGACCTGTGCCACAAGATGGACAAGACCCGTCCCACCACTCTGGCAGTCATCACCATGTGCGACATGACCGAGGAATATGTCCGCATCCCCGACATTGTTTCCTACAACCACTATTTCGGCTGGTACGGCGGTACCATGGATATGTACGGTCCTTGGTTCGATAAGTTCCACAAGAAGTACCCCAACACCCCCATCGGCATCAGTGAATACGGCTGCGAAGCACTGGACTGGCACACCTCTAACCCCATGCAGGGTGACTACACCGAGGAATACCAGGCACTGTACCACGAAGAGCTGATCAAGACCATTGACAAGCGTCCCTACCTGTGGGCAACCCACGTTTGGAATATGTTCGACTTCGCCGCTGACGCCCGTGCCGAAGGCGGTGAAAACGGCATGAACCACAAGGGTCTGGTGACCTTCGACCGCAAATACAAGAAGGACTCCTTCTATGCCTACAAGGCATGGCTGAGCAAGGACCCCTTCGTCCACATCTGCGGCAAGCGCTACATCAACCGCGCCGAGGACGTTACCAAGGTCACCGTTTACTCCAACCGGAGCGAAGTGGAGCTGTTTGCAAACGGCGTAAGTCTGGGCAAGCAGACCAAGGGCGAATTCCCCTTCTTCTACTTCGAAGTACCTCTGCAGGGCGAAGTTTCTCTGAAGGCCGTTGCAGGTGACTGCACCGACGAAAGCCGCATCGTCCGCGTAGACGAGCCCGACCTGAGCTACATTCTGCAGGAAGAAGGCGAGGTCCTCAACTGGTTTGAAATCACCGCCCCCGCAGGCTATTGCTGTCTGAACGATACGCTGGGCGATGTCATGAAGACCCTGCGAGGCAAAATCTTCGTACTGTTGCTGGTGAAGAAGCTCTTCGGCGGCAAGAAGAAGGGCGGAGAAACCAAGCAGAAGGCCCCCGGCAGCGGCATCAAGCTCAACTCCACCATCCTCGACATGGCAAAGGGCTTCACCGTAAAGCGCATTTTGTCCATGGTCGGCCTCATGGGTCAGGAAACTCCCTCCAAGGAAGAAATGCTGGCCATCAACAAGAAGCTGAACAAAATCAAGAAGAAGTAAATAAACAAACCGCCCATGGGAGTTTTCCCATGGGCGGTTTTGGTTTCACTTGCTTTATTCGATGCCGGTGACTTCGTAGCCTGCGTCAACGATGGCTGCCTTCAGCACTTCGTTGCTGACATCAGCGGTCAGAGTGCAAACTGCATTCTTGTCTGCCAGAGATACCACAGCAGTAACGCCTTCCAGCTTGTTCAGTGCTTCGGTGGCGTGGCGGACACAGTGGGGGCACATCATGCCTTCAATATGAATGGTCTTGGTCATTTCATTGGTCTCCTTTGTTTCGGTTGTATGTGATGTTTCAGTCGTTTCAATCATGTGTTCCATAGCGGGCTTGTGCAGCTTCAGCCGCAGGGCATTGCTGACCACAAAGAAGCTGGAGAAGCTCATGGCCAGTGCCCCCAGCATGGGATTCAGACTCAAGCCCAGGGAGGGGTACAGTACCCCTGCCGCAACGGGAATGCCGATGCAGTTGTAGAAGAATGCCCAGAACAAATTCTGCTTGATGTTCTTCATAGTCGCCTTGGACAGGTGCAGAGCATTCACCGCATCGGACAGGCGGCTGCCTGTCAAAATCACGTCGGCGGATTCCATGGCAATGTCCGTACCCGCGCCGATGGCAATACCCACGTGGGCAGACATGAGGGCAGGTGCATCGTTGATGCCGTCCCCAACCATTGCCACCTGCTTGCCCGCATCCATAAGTCTGCGGATATGACTTTCCTTTTCCTGGGGCAGTACCCCTGCAATAACGGTATCGATGCCTGTTTTTGCACCGATGGCGGCAGCTGTCACGGGGTTATCCCCTGTGAGCATGACTACCTCTACCCCGTCGGCACGGAGCTTCGCCACAGCGGCAGCACTATCGGCTTTCACCTCGTCGGCGCAGCACAGCACACCCAGAGCCTTGCCGTCAGCAGCAAAGTACAGCACAGTCTTGCCGTTTTGGGCTTCCGATTCATACTTTTCGTCGAAGGCAACGCCCAGCGCTTCCATATAGCGGCGGTTGCCGGCATAGACGCGCTTGCCTTCCACCGTACCGCTGATGCCCATACCCGCTTCTGCTGCGAAGTCGGACACAGGCGCGGTATACTCGATATTCTTTTTCTTGGCGTATTCCACCACGGCGTGGGACAAAGGATGCTCGCTGGCATGCTCCAGAGAAGCAGCCAGACGGACAAAATCGCTGCCCAGCATATACACGTCGGTGACCTCGGGTGTCCCCTTGGTGACAGTACCTGTCTTATCCAGCACCACCACATCCACATGGGACAGGGTCTCCAGTGCCTCGGCGGACTTGAACAGCAGCCCCATGTCCGCACCCTTGCCTGTACCCACCATAATGGCAGTGGGAGTAGCCAGACCCAGTGCGCAGGGGCAGGAGATCACCAGCACCGCAATGGCACGGGACAAGGCGAAGCCGAATTCCGCACCGCTCATGAGCCAAACGACTGCGGTAACCAGAGCGATGGTAATGACCGCAGGAACAAACACCGCGCAGACCTTGTCCGCCATGCGTGCAATGGGAGCTTTAGAACCTGCAGCACGCTCAACCAGAGCGATAATCCCTGCAAGGGTGGTATCAGCACCTACACGGGTGGCTTCAAAGGTGAAGTAGCCGCTGCGGCACACGGTAGCACCGATGACAGCATCCCCGGGGAGCTTTTCCGCAGGGACGGACTCACCTGTGATGGCGCTTTCGTCCACGCCGCCGCTGCCTGTGCGGACAATACCGTCCACAGGCACGGACTCACCGCTGCGGACAACCAGAATATCCCCTACCTGCACACTTTCAGCAGGAATCACAAGCTCCGCACCGTTTCGGAGTACAGTAGCGGTCTTGGGAGTCAGGTCCATGAGCTTGCGCAGGGCGTCCTTGGTCTTGCCCTTGCTGCGTGTTTCCATGAACTTGCCCACGGTGATGAGGGTCAAAATCATGGCAGCGGATTCATAATACAGGTCATGGATGTGGTGAGCAGCACCGCTCACATCACCGTGACCCATGAGATATGCCATGGAGAAGGTGGCGTACAGGCTGTACACCAAGCTCGCCCCCGCACCTAATGCAATGAGGGCATCCATACTGGGAGACAGGGCTGCCATGGACTTGAAGCCGTTGATAAAGTAGCTGCGGCCCAGATACAGCACAGGCAGGGTTACCAGCAGCTCCGCCAGTGCCAGCACCAGTGCGTTTTCCTCGCCCACAAAGAAGGCAGGCTGAGGCAGACCCAGCATACTGCCCATAGCAATATACATCAATATAATTAGGAAGAAGGCCGAGCCCACGATGCGGCGAAGCATCTCCTTGGCTTCGGAGTCCTCTCGCGCCCCTGTACCTGCCTCTGTCTTGGTAGCATTGGGCAAAGATGCACCGTAGCCCGCTTTTTCCACAGCGGCAATGATGGTTTCGGGGGTGGTATCGGCGTATTCCACTTCCATGGAGTTGGTCAGCAGATTCACGGTGCAGCGCTCCACGCCGCTGACCTTATTCACTGCCTTTTCCACGTGTGCCTGACAGGCAGCACAGGTCATGCCTGTGACGTTGAATTTTTGTGTGGTCATAGTTCACCCACTTTCGGGAGATTTGATTCATTGACTCTATATTACTCCCCGAATTGTTGTTCGTCAATTCTTACACGCAGCGCAAAATAAGACACGGGGCAGAATTCGCCCCGTGCCTTTTACGTTGTTTTGTTGTTATACCAATAATTCACCACTGCCATGGCGATGATGAGCCCATATCCCAAGAAGCTCCAGCCGTCGGGCATCTGACCAAACAAGGCAAAGCCGATGACCGCGGAGAACATAACCTGCGCATAGTCATATACGCTGATTTCACGAGCGGGAGCATAGGAGTAGGCAGCAGTAATGGAAAACTGTCCCCCCGCTCCGCACAGACCGCAGCCGATGAGCATGGCAAACTGCCGTAGTGTGGGCATCACGAAATCCCCTGCGCTCAGCAGCAGGCAGACCAGACAGGAAAAGCAGGAGAAAAACAGCACGATGACTCCGCCCTGTGTGCCGCCCAGTGTGGCACGGCGGAGGAAGGTATAGGCTGCGCCTGCGGTAATGCCGCCCAGCAGCCCGATGAGTGCGGGGAACATCTGCAGATTTTCCCCTGTGGGCTTGATGATACACAAAGCACCGATGAACGCACCGCTCACCGCCAGAGCCTGCACAGGCCGCACCTTCTCACCCATGAGGAAATAGGAGAAGATGATGGCAAAGAAGGGGGAGAGCTTATTGAGCATATTGGCGTCCGCCAGATGCAGGCGGTCGATGGCATAGAAATTGGCCACCAAGCCGATGGTGCCGAAGACAGCACGGCAAAGAACGAACTTCCGATTTTCCTTGGAGACGCGGAAGGGGGTGTGGCTGCGGTATAGGGTCACCGCCGCTACGATAGCCGCCACGAAGTTGCGGAAGAATGCCTTCTCAAACACAGGCAAATCCCCTGCCAGACGCACAAAGGCGCTCATGCCAGAAAAGCACAGGGCAGCGGCAAGAATACACAATATTCCTTTTGTACGGTTAGAAACCGACATGACAAACATCTCTTTTCTTATGAATACGATGCTGTTATTCTACCACGATTGCGGAGATTTTCAACAGGCAGTAAAAAAGTCCTTCATCGCTTTCATTGACAAGCATCCCGAAAGAATCTAAAATACTATTAATTCGATTATGGAGGGATTGTCTTGAGAAAACGTCTTCTTTCTTTCGTTTTAGCCTTGACTCTGCTCATCTCCCTGCTGCCTATGCAGGCAGCTGCGGCAGCCACCAAGGATGAAGATGAAATTCATAAGGTAATAACAGAGCTCATCACCAAGTATGCCAAAAAGGTATATCGTGCCGATGCCGCTGAGGATGCCTTTATCGACTTTGCCAACCACGGACTCTACGGCAAGGGCAAGACGATTTACGCCAAGGAATCCGACCCGCTCATCGCCGCATTGTTCAACAGCGAAGTAATGAAAATAGCGCTGATTGAAGGATTTACTGCAACACTGCGCAACATGCGCACTCTGCACAACGATGCCATCTATGTGTACGGCGGTCCTCGCTGGCACAGCTACCGATACGGCATTGCCTATACCGGCTACAGCGGTGAGGTCAAGGACGTGCGCGGCTATATGGCCCCCTTTGTGCGTATGGGGGAACTGCAAGGCGGTGAGGACTATACCGGCCCTGTGAACAGCAACGACGAAATGATGGAGCTCATCGTGGGGGATTTGGACGCAAGCTTTTTGGTAAAGGCCATAGACATCCAACAGGATACCATCACATACGAGCTGAAGCTAATGGTGCAGGACCGCTTTAATTTTGAAGTAAAAGACAACTCCGACTGGCAGGACAGCGGCTTCAACACCGATAAGGACGATGCCATGAACAAACTGGGTCTTCTGCTGACGCTGATGGGCGTGGATGAATTCCAATGGCTGTTCAACAAGACCTTTACCGTTACCCTGTCCAACCCTTGCGACCATGCCCCCGACAACATCTATCGTTGGACCAAAAACGCCGGAGAATATGTCCTTGTTTCCGACAGCACCGGAGAATACACGAAAAACCCTGCTTCCACAGTGAAATATACCGACCGTAATACAGGAAATACCATCAATTACTTTGCACTGGAAAATCCCGTTTACCTGTACCACGATGCACCTTGGGTTCTGGAGTACGATGTTGACCAGCTGCCCACATTTACCATGACGCCCTTATCCTACATCTTCACCTATCGGCCGTTTTTCAGCTTCCACGGTGGAAGCAAGGTGTGGTGCAGAAAGATCAACTACACAGATCTGGGCGGCGATAATTACTCCAACACCACCAACACGCAACATTATGTGGGTATGGATATCGCACAGCAGCCGGGGATTTATCAGCAGCATGCTTACACTGTTCGCTTGGAAAACCGTGTAAACGCAGATGGCAGCAACATGGTTTATTTGACCATGTATGACCATACCTTTGGACGTTTGGTGGTGGATGAAGTGCCCATGACCCATCACAGAGAAGTGCCCAAAGGTGCGGAAACAGCAACGATTTATGATACCCCTTCCAATTTTATAAGCGGCATGGATTTTGTCATCAACTATATCGGCAACACAAATGAATCCGCCCCCGATGGCGCCATGGAGCTGCGCATTTGGGAAAACGGCACTGAATCGGCTGCGGTTCAGATTGCACCCACCTGCACCGAGCAAGGTGGCATGGCACATACCTGCCGTGACTGCGGCTACAGCTACATCACCGATGCCACCCCTGCCAAGGGTCACAGCTACGGAGAATATACATATAACAATGACGCTGCTTGTACCGCTGACGGCACCAAAACCCGCAAATGTACAGCCTGCGGTGTGAAGGACACCGTCACCGCGCCCGATACCGCAGTGGGACACAGCTATAAGACCGCAGTAACCGAACCTACCTATGACAAACAGGGCTATACTACATATACCTGTACCCTTTGCGGTGACAGCTATGTGGATGATTACACAGATGTGAAGCAGCACAGTTACACCGCCGTAGTGACTGCCCCCACCTGCACCGAGCAGGGCTTCACCACCTACACCTGCACCGAGTGCGGCGACGAATATGTGGACGACTACACCGAGCTTGCAGCGCACACACCTGTCATTGACCCTGCGGTTAACCCCACCTGTGTGGAAAAGGGCAAGACCGAGGGCAGCCACTGCGGCGTATGCGGACTGGTTCTGAAAAAGCAGGCACTCATCAGCACAGTGGATACCCACCGCATGGAGGAATCCATCGTAAAACTGCCCACCTATGAGGAAGCGGGCGAAGTGCTGTACACCTGTACCGACTGCGGCAAAACCAGCAGCGTTGCAGTGCCCCCTCTGACCAAGCCCGTGAACCCCTTTACGGATGTGCTGGAAACCGACTGGTTCTATGAGCCTGTGCTGTGGGCAGTGGAAAACAAGGTCACGGGCGGCAAGACCGAGACCACCTTTGCTCCCAATGAGGGCTGTACCCGTGCGCAGGTTGTCACCTTCCTGTGGGCAGCAAACGGCAAACCCGAACCCACGAGCTTTGAAAATAAGTTCACCGACGTAAGCGACAGCGATTGGTATTACAACGCAGTGCTGTGGGCAGTGGAACAAGGCATCACCGGCGGCATCAGTGCTACGGAGTTCGGTCCCGAGCAGAGCTGTACCAGAGCCCAAATCGTCACCTTCCTGTGGGCTGCCAAGGGCAAACCCGCAGTCAGTAGCATCAATGTGTTCGTGGATGTGGATGACACCGCATGGTACACCACCCCCATCATCTGGGCGGCGGAAAATGATGTGACAGGTGGCATCGGGGACGGAAAGTTCGGTCCCGAACAGACCTGTACCCGTGCGCAGGTGGTCACCTTCCTGAAAAAGATATATGGATAACAGAAAAATCCCTGTCCGAGTGATTCGGACAGGGATGATTTTTTTACTTCTGTACGATATTTCGTTTGCTGTAATATTCCGCCTTGGTCTGGCGCATGGCTTGGTCGGCGGCATGGTACATTTCCTCGGGGCGAATGGCGCGGTCACGCCACTGGCAGCCCATGCTCAAACCAATGTTCATGGCACGGCATTCCTCGGAAATCTCACGCATGAACTTGTCCACATCTTCCTTGGGTCGGTTGAACATAACCGCGGCAAACTCGTCGCCGTCGGTACGGAAGCTTACCGCTTCCCCGTGACCCAGAATGATATTGGCAGTATGCATCAGCAGCTCGTCACCTGCTGCCTGACCGTACACACTGGTGTACTGGTGCATATTGTTCAGGTTCATAACCACGATGCCCAGACTCTTCACAGGCAAACGGGACAGTCGCACCAGATACTTGGTGAAGAAGTCACGGTTGTAGACCCCTGTCTGCTCATCGATGATGCCCATTTCCACGGTCTTCAGCATCAGGGAGAAGCAGTTGTGCAGTGCTGCGTAGATTTCATCGTCCTGCTCGGTGCGGCAGGCATTTTCAATGACCAGATATGCCTTTTCACGGCGGATGCCTTCAATGCTGATGCACATGAGGCTGCGGATGCCGTAGCGCTTGAAGTAGTACTTATAGTGCTTGCGCATACCGTATTCCGTGCTGACGCAGACCTTCCACTCGTCGGGAGCGGGCCATTCGTTTTCCAGCATCCAGCGGTAGGTACGGCGGTAGGAGCTGAGCACATTGGCACGGCGCCACTGATAGCGGTCGGACACCAGAGGCTTCATGTACAGGCTCACACGGTCAGCCCCCAGATAACGACCTACAATACCCAGAGCGGTCTGGAAATAAGCGGTGTCCTCCAGACAGTGATTGAGTACTGTCATGAGGCGGTTGAGCATGGTCAGAGGATTCAGCTCCTCGTCATTCAGTCCATGGTCGTGGTGCTTTTCCACCGCATCCAACACCACCTGACGGACGGTGTCGGTATTGAAAGGCTTGGTGATATAGTCAGCAGGGCGATATCGGCTGGTTTCGATTCTGCGGACTTCCTTGCTATTGCCCGCAACGGCAATCACGGGCACATTATTGGTGCGGTACAGAGCCGCCATGTGTTCCAGAAAATACATCCCGTCATACTTGGGCATATGCATTTCCAAAATCACAGCAGCCAGAGATTCGTAATGTTCACGAAACAGTTCAAATGCATCGCGGCCGTTTTCAGCCTGCAATACAACATAGTCTTTTTCAAAGATGCGCTTGAGTACGGAGCGGCTCAGAGAGCTGCCATCGGCGATCAGCAGCTTATTGCGTTCCACAGTAACTCACCTACTCTCTTTTTCTTCTGTGCATATTTATAAAATGATACCATTTTTCAGGAAGCTCGTCAACACCTTAACATTTATACATATAAGAACAAAACCGCCGCCCTTGTGGGGTGCGCGCTTGCTCCCTACAGAGCATCGACGGAAGACGGTATATTCCTGTTGTGGACGGGCGAAATTTATGATATAGTGTCTCTAGCCTGACAAATATAATCCGAACTCGTTTCTGAGGCCATATACGGCGGCATTGCTGCGTTACCGTCTTTTGAAGGGAGAAAGCCCGTCTGCAAGACGTCGCCTTGCCCTACCACCGTATATGACCTCAGAAATCTATGACTCCACAGGAGTGGATTTTTGTGTCAGGCGAAATTGAGTGATGCAGATGGGCTGACGCCCATCAAAAAGAGAAATGATGTCTGACGCGAAAAGACGCCCTGTGGAGCGTGTTCGGATTATATTTGTCAGGCTAAGCGTAATTGAACCCAAGGAGGATAATAATACATGTCTCAGACTTTGAAATTCAAGAAAACCCATCCCAGAGCTGTTGTACCCACCCGCAGCACCCCCGGTGCCGCAGGTTATGATATGTGCGCCTGTCTGGAAGTTCCCGTAACCATCTACCCCGGCGAAACCGTTATGATTCCCACCGGCATTTCCATGGAAATCCCTCTGGGCGTTGCGGGTCTGATTTTCCCCCGCTCCGGCATGGCTGCCAACCGCGGTCTGGCTCCCGCAAACAAGGTTGCGGTCATTGACCCCGACTACCGCGGCGAAATCTTCATCGCTCTGCTGAACCACGGCAAGGTACACCAGGTCATCCAGCCCGGCGACCGCATTGCACAGATGCTGTTCATCCCCTACTTCGCTCCCGAGCTGGAAGAAGTGGAAGTTCTCTCCGAAACCAAGCGCGGCGACGGCGGCTTCGGCTCCACCGGCACCGCAGCTGCTCCTGTGGAAAAGCCCGCTCAGCCCAAGGCTGAACCCGTAAAGGCTGCACCTGCACCTGTTGCAGCTCCCGCACCCGCAGCGGAAGAACCCGATGAAGACGACGAATTCGAAATGCCCACTCTGGAAAACTTCCCTGTTCCCCCTCCCCAGGGTCCCGAAGACTACCGTGACGATGACGAACGCAAGGCTGACCTGGCATTCGAAATGGGCATGGCATACAAGGACGGCGACGGCGTGGAACAGGATGCGGAAATGGCCATCGCATTCTTCAAGATTGCTGCAGAGCTGGGCCACATGCTGGCACAGATGGCTGTGGGCAGCTACTACTACGCACTGAACGACTGCTACGAAGCAATCAAGTGGATTGGCATGGCAGCGGAACTGGGCAATGCGGAAGCACTGTTCAATATGGGCATCTTCTATCTGGAAGGCATGGGCTGTGACCAGGATATGGAACTGTGCGCAAACTACCTGCACCGTGCCGCACGCCGCCGTCACCCCGAAGCACAGTTTGCTTACGCAGACCTGCTGTCTAACGGCTGGGGCATTGAACAGGACGAAAAGCGCGCACTGAAGTGGTATCTGGACGCTGCGGAAAACGGTCACGTAGAAGCAATGTTCCGTCTGGGCGAATGCTACGAAGAAGGCCGCGGCACCAATGTAGACCTGGCTGCTGCCGCAAAGTGGTATAATGCAGCCTGCGAAAAGGGCCACAGAATGGCAGCTCAAAAGCTGGTCATGGTTAAGGTCAAGATGCAGGAAGCCTAAACCCATGGACCGTTTTTTCAAAAGCACCCCTTTGGAGCGTGAGCTGCTGCGTCTGAAAAACGAGGAACGCCGCTACATGGAAAAGCGCAAAGCCGAAAAGCAGAGCCGATTGAACGCACTGTTGGAGGACAAGGTCCCCGATAAGCTGCAGGAAACACTGGACAATGCATTCGGCACCGCTTTCTCACTGATTTTCCAAAAGGGCACAGGCATCATCGAAAAGACCTACGACAAGGATAAAATCACCGAAGACAGCCGCAACGGGCATCGCCGTATCCTGCACCATCAGGACCGCCGCAGCCTGCGGAATGTGACGGGCAAGGCAGGGGGCAGCGGCATCAAGAACATGGTGCTGTCCGGTGCCGCAGGCATCGGCATGGGCGTGGTAGGCGCAGGTCTGCCCGACATCCCCGTGTTTACCGCCATGATTCTCAAGAGCATTTACGAAATTGCTCTGCAGTACGGCTTCTCCTACGACACCGAGGAGGAAAAGTACTTCATCCTGCTGCTGATTCAAGGTGCCATGTCGGATTGGGACAGCTTCGTGGAAATCGACAAAGAGGTGAACACCTTCATCGATACCCAGCTGCTGCCCTTGTATTACAGCCGCGAGGGACAGATTCGCAGCACCGCCGCTCGACTGAGCAAGGAAATGCTGTACATGAAGTTCCTGCAGGGCACCATGATTGTGGGTGCCATCGGCGGTATATATGATGTGGTGTACATGAAGCGCATCACCGAATACGCCGAGCTGAAATACCGCCGCAGATTTTACAATAAGATGATCGAAACATAAAATAAAAGCCGCAGTCCGAGGACTGCGGCTTTTTTTAGCTTTTGCTGCCGCATCAATGTAGATGCTTCGCCGTAGGGAGGGTCGTCCCCGACGCTCCCTACGATGGCAAAGGATTTCTGTGCTGTGATATTGGTGAGAGAAAAAGCAGGCGAACAATGTTCGCCCCTACAGGATTATCCCGCCATTTCTTTCATCTTCCTACTTTAATTGAATAAAACAATATGCTATAATGCTGGTAACTATTGACATCCTCGGAGGGTGAGCATGAATAAAAGACCTTACGTATGCCCAAAATGTGGGCACAACCGATATATTGCCGATCAATTTCAGGCCACAGGCGGCACTTTCGCCCGTATCTTTGATGTGCAGAACAAGCGCTTTATCACCGTTTCCTGCGCTGCCTGCGGATTTACCGAGCTGTATCGCAAGCAAAACTCCGCAGGTCTGGATATTCTGGACTTCCTGCTGAACGGATAAACGGAGGCTGAGAGATATGGAAAGAGAACTGCTGATGATTGGCTCTACCTGTGTAGACTGTGTGATTCCCGTAGGTCGTCTGCCCAAGACAGGGGATGACCTGCAGCCTGCTTATCAGACCTTCGCCATCGGCGGCACAGGCTGGAACGCCTGCCGCGCAGCCATTCTGGCTGGCACCAAGCCCACCTTCCTGTCCCCTGTTGGGGTCGGCATGTATGCCGAGCAGGTGGAAGCCGCCTTTGCAGAGTACGGCGTTGAAATCATGGCACGCACCGAGCGTGAAAACGGCTGCTGCTATTGTCTGGTAGAAGATGACGGGGAGCGCACCTTTATGTGCATCCGCGGCGGCGAATACGAATTCCGCAAGGAATGGCTGGATGCCCTGCCCGGTGACTACTCCCTGTGCTACACCTGCGGCATGGAAATTCAGGACACCCCTGCAGGGGAAAACATCATGGACTGGCTGGAAGCCCACCCCGAAACCGAGGTGTTCTACGCACCCGGTCCCCGCGGCATTCTGATGACCAAGGAACGTCAGATGCGCATGCTGAACATGAAGCCCATCGTGCATCTCAATGAGCATGAAATTCTGGCCCTCACAGGTGAGGAAACCCAGGAAGCGGGCGCACTGGCCCTCCACGCCATCACAGGCAACATCGTCATCGTCACGCTGGGCGGCAAGGGCTGTCTATGTGTGGACAAGGAAGGCAAGGTGCTGTACGCCGAAGGCCGCAAGGTCAAGGTAGTGGATACCATCGGCGCAGGTGACAGCCATGCAGGCACCATGCTGGGCTGCCTGTACAAGGGCATGGACCTTGTGGAAGCAATGAAGCTGGCAAACGCCGTGGCTGCGGAAGTGGTCAGCAAGGAAGGGGCACAAATTCCCCGTACATTAGATTTTTTGGAGGCATAAACCATGGGATTTTTTGATATTTTTAAGAAGAAAAAGGCAGAGCCTGCCATCGACCCTGAAGTACTGCGCGAGAACTTTGTCAGCGCACGCCGTCAGAATCAGAACTTCTGCCAGCGCAACTATGTGGAAGCGGAGCAGATTTTCACCATCTTTGTAGGCAAGAACATTGAGCTGGTAAAGGTTGGGGATATGGACGCCACCGCAAACCGTCTGATGCTGTCCGACCCCTGCTATCTGGGCAGCAACATGGTCCTGCCCATGGAACGCACCACCCAAATCGGCAAGCTGCCCGTATTTGCATCCATTCTGACCACCCAGATGACAGGTCGTGTGATTGCAGGCATCAAAATCAAGCTGTCCGAAGAATCCACCCTGCGCTATGAGCTGGCAATGCCTCTGGGCATCAAGGCATGGACCGCAGATGACCCCATGGTATACCCCTATGTGGACGTTGCAACAGGCATCGCCTGCGCAGTGGATAAGGAAACCGAACTGAGCTTTGCAGCGGCATATAACAACTACTTCAACACCAAGGGCAAGGACATGGTTCTGGACCTGCTGGAGCCCATGCTGGAGGAATGCGGCTATGCCATGTTCACCATTCCCGACACCAACGTAACCGTTCCCATGTTCCGCACAGGTCTGGGTCAGGGTGCGTACAACGCATTCTGGGGCTTCGACAAGAACAACAAGCTCACCGAGCTGGTATTCCCCTTCGTCTACCCCGAACTGTTTGAGTAAACAAGTAGGAGCGAACTGTGTTCGCTCGCAACAAGCAGCAATCTTAAACAAGGCGAAACGACGGTATTATACCGCAAAAAAGATACCGTGCATAAATAAAAAGACAACCGATATGTGACAACGAGCTGAAAAGAGGTATAATTTATGGCAAATGTACAGAAACTGATGGAAAACCTGAAGAATCAGGGCTATGTAGTCTCCTACTATGAAACCGCTGCGGAAGCTGCGGCATTCCTGAAGGACAACATCAAGGGCAAGACCATTGGCTTCGGCGGCAGCTGCACCCTGCGCGACATGGGTCTGTATGAACTGCTGAGCGAAGAAAACGAAGTATTCTGGCACTGGAAGCAGCAGCCCGTCAACGCAGCCCGTACCAAGGCAAACGCAGCTGAAATCTACATGACCAGCTTGAACGGCGTTGCGGAAACCGGCGAACTCATCAACATCGACGGCGACGGCAACCGTCTGGCTGCTACCACCTTCGGTCCCGACAAGAAGGTATACCTCATCATCGGCGTCAACAAGATTGCACCCGACTTCCACTCCGCAGTGGCTCGCGCTCGCAACGTGGCAGCACCTCTGAACGCACGCCGTCTGAACAAGCAGACTCCCTGCGCACTGGGCAGCGAAGTCAAGTGCTATGACTGCCAGAGCCCCGAACGCATCTGCAAGGGCATGACCGTATTCACCCGCAAGCTGGGCGGCATCGGTGAAATGGAAGTCATGATCATCAACGAAGAACTGGGTTATTAAGCATCTTTCGCTCCGACGAAAGATGCAGTGAAGTCGATTTGCTCCACAAATCGGTGAAGTTCTGCTAACGCAGAGTGAAGTCGGCTTCGCCGGTGAAGTATTTTCTTTGAAAATGTTATAGTCAATGGGAATTCTTACGAATTCCCATTGTTATTAGAATGATTTTAAGGGTAAAACTATGGCTAATATTTACACTTCCGTTCGTCAGCTCATCGGCGGCACTCCCCTGCTGGAGCTGGGGAACTTCGCGGCAGCCCACGGCGCAAAGGCACGGCTGCTGGGCAAGTTAGAGGGCATGAACCCCGGCGGCTCTGCCAAGGACCGTGTGGCAGCTGCCATGATTGAAGATGCCGAGCAGCGTGGCGTGCTGACCAAAGGCGGCACCATCATTGAGCCCACCTCGGGCAACACAGGCATCGGTCTGGCTGCGGTAGGCACAAGCCTTGGGTATCGTGTCATCATCGTCATGCCCGACTCCATGAGCATGGAACGCAGACTCCTCATGACCGCCTACGGCGCAGAGCTGGTGCTGACCCCCGGTGCAGAGGGCATGAAGGGTGCCATCGCCAAGGCTCAGGAGCTGGCTGCTTCCATTGAGGGCAGCTTCATTCCCGACCAGTTCAATAACCCTGCCAACGCCACTGCACACCTGACCACCACAGGTCCCGAAATTTGGCGTGACACCGACGGTAAGGTGGACATTTTCGTGGCAGGCATCGGCACAGGCGGCACCATCACAGGCACTGGTCAGTATCTGAAGGCATGGAATCCCTATGTGAAGGTGGTTGCGGTAGAGCCTGCAAACAGTCCCCTTTTGAGCAAGGGCATTGCAGGTCCTCACGGGCTGCAGGGCATCGGCGCGAACTTTGTGCCCGGTGTGCTGGACAGGGATATTTTCGACGAAATCGTCACCGTCACGGAAGCGGATGCTTACGATTGTGCCCGCTCTCTGGGCAAGCTGGACGGTGTACTCATCGGCATCAGCGGCGGTGCGGCACTGTGGGCAGCACTGCAGGAAGCCAAGAAGGCGGAAAACGCAGGCAAGACCATCGTGGTCATGCTACCCGACAGCGGCGAACGATATCTCTCCACAGATTTGTTCAAGTAAAAAAAGGCACCCAATTGGGTGCGTCTTTTTTGTTTTACTTCTGATGTTCTGCGCACTTGACGGTGATGTTTTCACCTTCCAGTGTCCACATATGATAGTAGCGACCTGCGCCTGCGGGGGTGTAAACACCACCCATAAAGCTCAGCTTGCCATCGGGGCTGATGAAGGGCACGGAACCCTTGATATTTACGTCATCCAAGGTCTTGTCAATGAGCTCCTGGATTTCCTCGGCACTGATCATATTCTTATAATGCTCCGCTTCCTCTGCCATGACAGCAGCCAGAACAATCTTCACCGCTGCATAGAAGTCTTCCTCGGTCATACCGTATGCTGCGTAAATGTCGTCATTGACCACCTGCTTACCGGTCTCAGTGGAAACAGTATAGAAGGTGTGGGTAGACCAGTCGTATTCATACTCGTCTTCTCTGAGCACAATGGACACCAAATTGTCTTTCTGTCCCCATACATACACCATCTTGGCCAGAGAGGGTCTGTCGTACTTCTCCATTTCCTTGAAAACGCGGTTTTCGATGGTAGCGTACAGGGTGTCGTACATAGCCTCGTTCCAGCCTGCTGCCAGGTCATCGGGCAGATTGATTTGAGGGATGTGGTAGCAGTGGGTATAGTACTCGCCTTCGATGGTCTTGCTGTACGCATCGGTCACCAAAGCGGTCTGGGGCTGTTCGGGAGTTTCGGGAACTTCAGGAACTTCAGGCTGTTCTTCGATCATACTTGCCTTGTACAGGAAGGTGACAATCTGGCATCTGGTGCAGATGTTTTCGGGGCCGAACATACCCTCGCCAATGCCTGTGGTAATTTCATTTTCCACTGCCCACAATACGGGCTGATAGTAATATGCGCTGCTGTCGAAATCAATGAAGGGATTTTCGGACAGAGTGGGTTCGGGTCTGTTGTGCGCTGCCCACAGGAAGGTCACAATCTGACCTCGGGTACATGCCTGTGCAGGACCGAACATATCCTCGGCAACGCCCTTGGTGATGCCGTTTTCCACTGCCCACAGAACAGCCTTGTAGAAGTAGTCGGTTTCTACAACGTCCACGAAGGGGTTGTAATCAGAAGTGGGTTCGGGCTTACCTGCCGCTGCCCACAGGAAGGTCACAACCTGACCACGGGTGCAGCTTTCGTGAGGTCCGAACAGGTTTGCTGCAATGCCGCCGGTGATGCCGTTGGAGTATGCCCACAGCACGGGATTATAGAACCAGTCGTTATCGGTCACGTCTTCAAAGGGATTTTCGAGCTCAATCTGAGGCAGAACCTCGGTCAAGGTGCTTCCGCAAACAGTGCAGGTGAACAGACGTTCACCGGATTCGATGAAGGTAGGTTCCTTGATGATTTTGCCTTCGTCCCACTTATGCTTGGTGCAAACCAGCTTTTCCACAGGTTCGGTCTTGGTTTCGCCGCAGTTGGTGCAGGTATACAGCTTTTCGCCTTCTGCTTCGTAGGTGGGTTCCTTGGTTACTTCGCCCTTATCCCATGCGTGCTTGGTGCATACCAGCTTTTCCACGGGTTCGGTCTTGGTTTCGCCGCAGTTGGTGCAGGTGTACAGCTTTTCGCCTTCTGCTTCGTAAGTGGGTTCCTTGGTTACTTCGCCCTTATCCCATGCGTGCTTGGTGCATACCAGCTTTTCCACGGGTTCGGTCTTGGTTTCACCGCAGTTGGTGCAGGTGTACAGCTTTTCGCCTTCTGCTTCGTAGGTGGGCTTCTTGGTTACTTCGCCCTTATCCCATGCGTGCTCGGTGCAGACCAGCTTTTCCACGGGCTCGGTCTTGGTTTCGCCGCAGTTGGTGCAGGTATACAGCTTTTCGCCTTCTGCTTCGTAGGTGGGTTCCTTGGTTACTTCGCCCTTATCCCATGCGTGCTCGGTGCAAACCAGCTTTTCCACAGGTTCGGTCTTGGTTTCACCGCAGTTGGTGCAGGTATACAGCTTTTCGCCTTCTGCTTCATAGGTGGGCTTCTTGGTTACTTCGCCCTTATCCCATGCATGCTCGGTGCAAACCAGCTTTTCCAAAACCGCAGTTTCAATCTTACCGCAAACGGTACAGGTCAGCTTCTTTTCACCGTCTTCGGTATAGGTAGGTTCCTTGGTAATTTCGCCGTCGTCCCAAGTGTGTTCTTCACATTCGGTGAGCTTAGGCAGAGCTTCCTTCTTGGTTTCCTCACAAATGGTGCAGGTATAAACCTTTTCACCCTTTTCCTTCAGGGTAGGTTCCTTGGTGACAACCCCTTCGTCCCAAATATGGGTGGTGAGCTTGGAGGAAATCACACAGTCCACGGAAATATCGGTATTGGGAACGGCGAAGTTGATGACTGCATCGCCCTTGTGGAGAGCAGTTACAACACCTTCTTCGGTTACACTGATGTATTCCTCACCGGTCACGGTCATGACATATTCCTGAGGACCGTCGGAGGGATACACACGGGGATTCAGAGCAATTTCAGGTGCCTTATCGGTCAGAGTTGCGGTGTAGTCATCGGTACCTTCCACAGCCTTCGCATCCAGCAGGATACCGTGTGCCTTGCCGTCGCTCTTGAGCTGAATATTGCCTATGCGGCAGGCGGCAGTATCATAAGCGCCGTTGTTGAATTTAATGGTAACCTGAGAGACGCCCTTCAAATCCAGCTTGACAGGGAAAACCAAATTATCCCAAACAAGCTTGACGTTCTCATATTCGGGCACAACTGCGCCATCCACCTCAATGTTCATGGTGATGCTATGTGCATAGAAGTCGGCACTGTCCCCCAAATACTTGGCAACATCAAAGGTCATTTCCTCATACTGCTTTTTGAAATTGAAGCTAACGGACTTGCTGCCGCCCAGTACATAGCCCATGCGGAAGCCATAGCCGTTCTCATACTTTCTGCCGCCCATTTCAAATTCGCCGGTAATCAAATCACCGCTCAGCTTGTATCGAGGAACATCGTAAAACTCATCAGAGGTATATACATTAGTGTCCAATTCGGCAATCTGTTCACCGAGAAGATTGCCCACACCGTAATGGGTTTTGTCGTAAGCACCGGAGGTATAGGTAAACTTCAGTCGGCGTACGCCTTCCACATTCAAGGTAAAGGAACGGGCAATATCTGTATGCGCAAGCGTTGCACCTTCCAGCAAAACCTTGTCGTCACCGTATACAGTCAGCGTAGCGGAACGCTCGTGTCCGCTGATGTAACCGGCGTCAAAGCTGACGGTGGAAAACTTCCCATCCAGATTGATGGACGCATTGGCAGATTCGCCGTTGGAATAGCCGGTGTAGCCCATCTCAAAGTCTAAGCCTTGGTCATAGTTGCTGCCGCCCATGGAAATGCTCTGCAGCGGGCTGCAGTTGCGTCTTGCATAAGGAGCAGGCAGTCTCACGGGTGTGTTGTCCCGCTCCGTCTCATTTTGGTCTTCCGCGAATACGGTAATGCCCGCAGTCAGGCTGAACAATTGCGCCAACAGCAGGAGCATAGCCAAAAATCGCAGTGTTGAACGTTTTTTCATGTTCGTTCATCCCTTTCAATAATATGTTGTATCCATTATAAATTGCACGTAACTCATCGTCAATAAAAACAAGTCCCCACAAAGACAATGGGGACAGTCACGCAGTCCGACTAACCACGGCAATGCACAAATCGCATCACCGCTGTCGGACAAGTAACTGTCCCCGTTGTCTTATTATTTACGGCGTATACACGGTGCCAATGAACAAGGGCAGGTCCGCATCATTGAAAATCACAAAGGCAAAGGGTCTGTTCAGATTCATTTCCAGCACCAAATCGGGCGGCATTGCACTCGTAGCATTCATCATCATGACCGTAAATGCCGCTGCTGTGCAGCCATTTTCGTCGATGGTCACTCGAGCCGCGTGCTGTACCTGACTGAGTTCCACATCTACCTCGTCGGTGATAGGTGTAAAGTCGGAGATGTGGGCATCAAAAGCCTTCTCCACCCCCAGTGCCTTCAGCTGCTCGGTCAGCTCCATGTCGCTTTCCACATCGAACTTCGGCACAGACCACTCAATGATAGAGTAGTTATCCAATCCTGCGGTCAGAATTTCCCCCATAGTTTCTTTGTCGGTCAGCAGCTGTTCGGGAAGAACGCCCTCATCGGGCAGAATGAACAGCATTCGTCCGCCGTTGTCCTGAAAGCTGCGTGCCGCCATTACAAAGTTTTCCCCTTGGTACCACGCACCGGTGCCGCCTGCGTGCATAAAGTCGGTTTCCAATTCGGTGCCGTCGGCTTGGGTGAAGATATCAGGAGAAGTAAAGTGTTCCTCAAACTTGTTGGACCACATATGTTCAAAATACAAGGTGCTCATCAGGGTCAAAATGGTTTCGGGTTTGCTTTGGATGTTTCCTGCCGCATCCTCCAGCAATCCTCCCGTATGCTCATTGAGCCAGTCCTGCATTGCCTTATCGGCTTCCTTGGTGCCCATAGGCACGGTGAAGGTATCGGCGTAGTAATGCTCTGCCAGCGTATCCGCAAGGGTCTGCTTCACGGGCCAAGTTTCCCCCATCCACATGGAGTTTGCCGCAAGGGTCTTCCCCCGACCGACTGAATAAATCATTTTCCACAGTGCATTGGCAGCGGTGCGAGGGTCGTCGGTCCCCATCAGGTCGATAACCTCGCTGCGAGTCTCTCCTGCAGTCGCTTCCGACAGCATAGCCAGCGCCAGATACAGATTCACAGGGGAATATACGGTGTTCTCGCCTCGCTCAGCAAACAGTACCTCTGTCGTCTCGGCGGTGAAGCCCATTACATCAGGAAGCTTGTCCGCCGCTTCCCTCTGCATCGCCTGCAGCTCGTCATTATAGGCTGCCATGGCGGTGTGCAAGTCCTCATAAGCCTTTTCCATCTTGTCCCAGGAGATCATGCCCGACTGTTCGTATTTGGAAACGGTGTCAAATTCCTCGGCATAGCTTGTGAGCTTGGGGTACACCGCACGGGCCACAGCGTAGTCATCGCCCTTGTGGCAGCCTGCCATGACAAGCAGCAGGCAAAGAGATAATAACAATGAAATAAGTCGCTTCATGGTACATTCCTCCTTTATTGGATAGGACGGGTAATTTCGAAAAATGTTTCAGTCCCCACAAAGACAATGGGGACTGTTTTCTGTCTTATTTCGGATTTTTCCGTAGTTGTCCTTACAAATACACCGCCATCACAGCACCGATGACCAGCGCAGGCAGCATATTTGCCACGCGGAATTTCTGTCCGAATGCCAGATTGACCCCAACACAGAAAATCAGCACAGAGCCCATGAAGCCCAAGTTTTCCACCGCCGCAGGAGGAATGCCGCCACCCAGCAAGGCTGCCAATATCGTAATGCTTCCTTGCCAAACGCCCACAGGCAGTGCGGAAAACAGTGCGCCCTTGCCGTAGGCAGAGGCGAAGACCATCACAATTACAAAGTCCAGCACGGATTTGGTGTACAGGGTAGCGGGGTCACCCAGCAGCCCGTCCTGAATGGAGCCCACGATGGCCATAGCCCCGATGCACACGGTGAGAGACGCTGTAACGAAGCCCTCCACAAAGCGGCTGTCCCCCGAGGCAGACGCCTTTTCCTTCAGATAGTGGCCCAAGGTCTCCATTTTGCCGTCAAAGTCGCAGAACTCCCCAATCACCGTACCAATGACCATGGCGATAATCATGGGCAGGGTGTTAATGGTAGCCAGACGACCGCCGTCTATGTAAATCATCCCCGTGAGGGCGCCCGATGCCCCGATGAATATGGTACACAGCCCCATTGCCTTTTGCAGAGACTGCTGATAATGCTCCTTCATGCCGCCCTTCAGCAGCAGACCGATGCCGCCCCCAACAATAATGGCAGCCACATTCGCTATAGTCCCCAAACCTATCATATTTTCACCTCGTACGTAATCTTTGCTTGTCGTTTTATGGATGCACGGTATCGTTTCCGCGGAAATCCCGGAACGTCTCGCACCCCGTAACATTGTGCTTATCGATTCATTGATGCACGGTATCGCTCCATCGTAGGGACCGTCGTCCCCGACGGTCCGTGCCGCAATGGGTCAATTGACAAATTGAATTCGACCTCTCCACAGTATAACACCTCCGTCATGTTTAAGCATCTGTTTTTTCGGGAAAAGTGTGTATAGCCTGACAAACGGAGGATTTTACATGAACAATTCGGACAGTATCCGGTGGTATCCATGGGGTATCGAGGCTTTTGCCCGTGCCAAAGCAGAACATAAGCCCATGCGCATCGTCATCAGCACCGCAAGCTGCCAACATCCACCCTCAGGGGGCACTGTGGCACGGCTGACAGAGCGGTATTTCATTCCCGTGCAGGTGGACAGCGAAGAGCATCCCCACGTGGCTGCCCTGTACCGCCGCGCAGCCGCAATGCTCACAGGTCCACAGGCGCTGCCCTTGGAGGTCTTCACCGACGAAAACGGCAATCCCTTCTTCACCGCAGGGGCGCTGCGTGAGGTGGAGCTTGCAGGTCTGCTGTCGGGAATCGCCCTAAATCGCAGCAGCGACCCCTTGGCATATACCAAAACCGCTGCCATCTTGTTGGAACAGCTTGAGAACGCCCCCGCTCCCACATACCAAGACTCCGATACCCGTTTTGCCCACCTGCAAAAGCAATATGACGAGGCAAACGGCGGTTTCGGCAGGGGCGGCAAGGCACTGCGCCCCCATGACCTGCTGTTTCTTCTGCACCACGCCCACTACACAGGGGAGCCCCTGCCCCGACAAATGGCAGAGCACACCTTGTACAACATGGCCCTTGGCAGCATCCGTGACCACATCGGCGGCGGTTTTTTTCACCGCACCGCCGACCCTCGATGGGAGCAGCCTGTATCACTCAAGCAGCTCACCGATCAAGCGTGGATGCTGGCTGTGTATACGAAGGCGTGGCAAATGACGGGCACAGAGCTGTATCGCCGTGTAGCCGCAGAGACCGCGGACTTCGTCATTCGGGAGCTGCGCCACGGTGCGGGAGGATTTTACACCGCACAGTGGTCCGACGACGGTTTTTGGCTACTGACGGATGAGGTGGTGTACACAGCTCTGGGACAAAACGACGGCAGTGTATTCTGTCGGCAGTATTCCATCGGGGAAACGCCCACTGTCCCCCATCTGTTCAACGGGGACGATCCTCACGAGGACAGCGTGCTGCTCCACGACCTGCGCATGAAGCTGTATCGCAGCCGCCTGCAAAGAGGCGCACCCAAGCGAGATGACAAGATACAGACAGGGGAAAACGGCATCATGATTGCCGCACTGGCACGGGCAGGGCGTGTGCTGGGGGTAGAGCGATACATCACCGCCGCAGCCAACGCCGAGGCCTTTCTCCGCAGCCGTCTGGTATCCCCCACGGACCTGCGCCGCTATTACTGCCACGGTGCCGCTGTGGGAGACGGGGTCATGGGCGACTTCGCAGGCTATGCCATGGGGCTGCTGGAGCTGTATCGCTGCGGCTGCGGCACAGAGTATCTCACTCATGCGGCACAGGTCATGGCACGGGCAGATGCGTTGTTCTCCGACCATGACAAGGGCGGCTGGGTTCTCTCCCGCGGAGACGGCTGCCTGCCCCTGCGCCCCCTGTGGCAGCAGGAGGGAGACGCCCCATCGGACCGCAGCGTGGCACTGTGGGTGCTGACGGAACTGGCAAAGGAACTTCCCCACCCGGGAATCCGAAAGCGTGCAAGGGAATTGACAGAACAATCATAGAACATCTTGTAGGGTGCGAACAATGTTCGCACCCTACCTATATCTCACTAATATATCAGTCACTTTTTACCCCTTTGTTTCTAAATTTTGTTTAATTGAATAAATATTTTCATAATTTTCTACGACGTCGTAAAAAATGGGGTTAAAAATTTGTATCATTAGTATTAACCAAAACGATTGGCATTTTTCTGGTTATATGGTACAATATGAAACGATGATACATGCCCTTATATTCGATTGGGTGTGTACCAATCGATTATTATGTGGAGGTATCATTATGGCTCATTCCATCAACAAGGATCTGTGCATTGGCTGCGGCGTATGCGAAGAAACCTGCCCCCTGGGCGCTATTGCTGCTGATGCTGACGGCAAGCGTGAAATCAACGCTGACGTTTGTGTAGACTGCGGTTCCTGCGCAGGCTCCTGCCCCGTAGAAGCTATTTCCGGCTAATTTTATGTTGTGAAAAAAGCCCTGCGCGATACCACGCGGGGCTTTTTCCCGCATCTTCTTCTGTCGAATCGACGGGGTTTATGCGGGTTTTTCCCCTGTCCAATTGTAGGTAAATGTCCGGACCGGTGCCTGTCCTATACGGGACCTCGGGTCATGTGACATATACATAAATCCAAAACAAATCAATCAAGAAAGAGGTTTTGTATCATGGAAATGAAAGATTCCAAGCTGTTTAGCCCCCTCAAGGTTGGTCGTACCGTTCTGCAGAACCGCATCGGTCTGGCTCCCATGAGCATGGACTACGAAGCAGCTGACGGCACCGTTCCCAAGCGCCTGGCTGACGTATTCGTACGTCGTGCAGAAGGCGGCGTAGGCTTCGTTGTTATCGACGCAGTTACCGTTGACCACAAGTACTGGTACATCGGCCGTACTACCGCTCTGGACCGTGACGAACTGGTTCCCCAGTTTGCTGCTTTCGCAAAGCGCGTATCCGACACCGGTTCTACCCTGGTTCCCCAGATCATCCACCCCGGCCCCGAATCCATCTGCGGCTACCGTGGCATCGCTCCTCTGGGCCCCTCCACCAACAAGAACGCAAACGGTCACGTTTCTCGTCCCATCTCCGTAGAAGAAATCCAGACCATCGTTAAGCAGTACGGTGCAGCTGCACGTCGTGTAGAAGCTTCCGGCTGTGGCGCTATGGGTCTGCACTGCGCACATGCTTACATGCTGCCCGGCGCATTCTGGTCTCCCCTGCGTAACAAGCGTATGGACGAATACGGCGGCACCATCGACAACCGCGCACGTCTGATTCTGGAAATCGTTCGCGAATGCCGCGCTAACCTGTCCGAAGACTTCCCCATCTTCCTGCGTGTCTCCTGCTCTGACCGTATGGAAGGCGGCAACACTCTGAAGGATATCGTTTACCTGGCTCCCAAGCTGGAAGAAGCTGGCGTATCTCTGCTGGAAGTTTCCGGTGGTACCCAGTACGAAGCTATCGACTACATCCTGCCCTCTCACGGTAAGGAAATCGGTATCAACGTATACGAAGCATCCGAAATCAAGAAGGTTGTTAACATTCCCGTATACGCAGTAGGTAAGATCAACGACGTTCGCTTCGCAGCTAACATCGTAGAACGCGGTCTGGTTGACGGCGTTTCCATGGGTCGTCCCCTGCTGGCAGACCCCGACCTGCCCAACAAGGCAAAGGCTGGTCTGATCGACGAAATCGTTCCCTGCGGCTCCTGCGACGGTTCCTGCGTAACTCGTTCCTCCGAAAAGCCCCACTGCAAGTGCCACATCAACCCCCTGCTGGGTAAGGAATATGACTACCCCGAACTGGGCAAGCCCGCTGCTAAGTCCAAGAAGGTTCTGATCATCGGCGCAGGCCCCGGCGGCATGTTCGCAGCTATGACCGCTGCAGAACGCGGCCATGACGTTACCGTTTGGGAAAAGGAAGGCATCATTGGCGGCCAGCTGAACCTGGCAGTTCGCTCTCCCGGCAAGCAGGAAATGTGCAAGTGGCTGATGCACCTGAACTACCGCTGCAAGAAGGCTGGCGTTAAGTTCGTATTCAACAAGGAAGCTACCGTTGAAGACGTAAAGGCATTCGCTCCCGACGCAGTTCTGTGCGCAACCGGCGCTAAGCCCCTGGTTCCCCCCATCAAGGGCACTACCGACTACCCCGTTCTGACCGCTCACGACTTCCTGCGTGGTAACCTGGTTATCAACTCCGGTAAGGTTGCAATTCTGGGCGGCGGCGAAGTAGCTTGCGAAACCGCTGAAACCATTCTGATGGACGCACGTCCCAACCTGATGATGGCTACCGCTGGCCAGAAGGCTACCTCCATCGGCGACGTTGACATCACCATCATCGAAATGGCTCCCAAGATTCTGAACGGCGTTTGCCAGCCCAACAGAATTCCTCTGATGCACGCTCTGGACCACAACAACGTTCACATCAACGTTAACACCAAGGTTCTGGAAGTTACCGACTCCTCCGTTAAGGTACAGCGCAAGAACGCTGCCGGCGAATGGGATAAGGAAGAATGGCTGGAAGGCTTCGACTACGTTCTGTTCGGTCTGGGCGCTCGTAACTACGATCCTCTGTCCGCAGCTCTGAAGGAATTCGTTCCCGAAGTTGCAGTTATCGGCGACGCTATCAAGGCACGTCAGTCCTCCGATGCTATGCACGAAGGCTTCGAATGGGCTTACAACCTGTAATTTCATTCTAAAACAATTCAAGGACACCCCAATTGGGGTGTCCTTTTTTTATTTTCAGTTCGTACGAACATTCTGCGTATCTTAATATGTAAGCACGGTATCTTTTTGCGGAACGCCTCGAACATTGCGCCCCATCAAAATTTAACCGTAACACTGTAGGGGCGAACATTGTTCGCCCGTTTTCCAGCCACCTGAAAAAGACAAGGGGGACTGATCTCTGTCCCCCTTGTCTCTTTTTACTGCATCACCAGCTGTGCCAGCCGGTCACGCAGGCTATGTACCTCGGCTTCCCGCTCTTTCTGCATTCTGCGCAGGGTGTCCGTAATGCCGCGGATTTTCTCCTTGGTGATTCGCATCTCGGCAGTTGCCTTTTCGATATGGTCCATTGCGGCGAAATCCGCAAAGAATCCATCGAAAAACCAGTCCGCAAAGCCCAAAAATCCGTCCATGCTGATTTGCACATTGGCTTCCACATTCACATCCACCAGCTCTGTCTTGAAGCTGCGGAGCTTCACCTGCAGCACATTCACGGCTCGTTGGGCAGAATCCAGGGCATCATGCTTGGCAATGTCCGCCAGCAATCCGCCGCCCAGAAGGTCCCATGTCCCCCAGCCCTCCGCATCGGAGAGATGGTGCAGCACCGTATCCGCCGCAGACAATGCCTCATTGCCTGCCGCAATGGCCTCGGAAACCTCGCGGATGACCTCCTTATGCTCCCCGATTTGCTGTTCCAAACGCAATACTTCCTCACTGCGGCTGTCCCCTGCCCGTCGGACATCCCAAAGCAGCTCGTCCAGCAGGGCTTCATACTGCTTTTCGCAGTCACGCACAGCACGATATTCCTCATTTGCTTTGCGCAGTCGATTTTCCACATCCGCCTGCTCACGAACCGCGGTATCATACTTCAGCCGCGCCGCATATGCCTCACGCTGTTCCTTTTCCAGCTTCTGCTCCTTCTTGCCCATCATCTCGTAAAACATGGCAACAAGGCCGCCTTTTTCCAGTCGGTCTACATCTTTCTGCTCATTGACCATTGCAGCCTTTAATACCACAGTCTTATCGCTGAGCTCTCGCTGCTGCTTGGTCAGGTCTGCGCGGAGAGATTCCAGATGTACCTTGCGGTATTTCTGCTCCTGCAGCTCACGCAGTCGTTTGGTTTTTTCGTTCATGGTGCCGCCTCCTTATCCGATGTTCCTTTGTAACTCTATTGTACAACAGAGTTTCCCACAATAACACCGCAAAATCAGCGTAATTGTGGGTAATAAGCCCTTTATGACAGCGAAAATGATACAAACACAAAAAAGTTTTCCACTGTCTGTTAGAACGTAACGTCAATAAAGCTCCGCAAGAATGATACTGTGCTATATTCGTACGTCCTGCTGCGCAGTCCGTACGAGCTGAAAACAAAAAAACGAGGGCGGATCGGAACGATCTGCCCTCGTTTTTTCGGGAAAAACAAATAGAAATAAGAAAAAATAAGTAAATAAGAGGCAAAAAACCAATACTTGCTTCTTGCATGATGGATTTTATCGGATTGTCAGGAAAAAGTCAATGGGATTCTGATATTTTTTTCACATTCGGATGGTTGCACACCAAGCCCTATCTTTCGACAATTTTCCCTTGTGCAACCTTACCCACAATTTTTCCGATTTTATCCGTAAAAACACCCACTGCGGTATTTTTTCCTGCCGCAGTGGGTATAATTTATGCAATATTCAGCTTTTTGTCCAGCAGCCGCTTTGTGCCGAAGAAAGAAATTACCAGCAAAATTACAGCTCGTACCGTCATATACGCCAGCATGGTAACCCCATCACCGTTATACACAACATTTTCAATCATCACATAGCTTGCGTTATAGCCGATGGCTGCCTCAATGCCGCCGATGATGATGGTAATCACATAGAAGGCAACCAGCGCCCCTGCCACGGGATGCTTTTTCCACAGCTGACCCATGGAGATTGCCAGATAAATCATGTAGATTTCCTGTACAGTGGTCAGCAGCGCGGCTACACAAAGCCAAAAGCTCAGCGCCGCAAACTCTGCACCTGTCAAACCGTTCATATCCAGCAGCATACGGAACATTTCCGACCAGTTCATGTCCAGCTCATTCCAAAGCTGCGGATAAGACACCATGACCAGTACCCCCAGGAAGGTCAGCAGCTCTGTGCCAAGCATCATCAGCAGGGCAGACAGTGCCTTGGAGTGGATAAGCTGTCCTGTGGTTACAGGCAGAGTGAACATGAGATAACCCTCATCACCGTACATACCCTTGTAGAATCTCTGCAGCAGCACCACTGTCGCCACAATCATCATGGTCATGATAGCAAACACAGTAACGACCCCGATGACTACAGGTAAAATTGCTTCGTTGCCTTCAATATACAGTTGATTGCCTGTGAGCTTCGGTCCGATGGTCACCCGTGTCATCACACACAGAGCGAATACCGCCGCCCACATGGGAGCAAAGATGCGGATCAAATACCGCAGCTCATATTTCATCAGTTTTCCAAACATAGCTGCGACCTCCTTACCATGTTGCTCGGAACATCTCACGGAACAGGGTATCGATGCTCTTGCCTTCCCGTTCACGAATATTGTCCGTGGTGTCGTGGAGGACTACATTGCCCTCCTTCAGGAAAATCACCTCATCCAATACACGTTCAATATCCCCGATGAGGTGGGTGGAGATAATGACGGTGGAATCGGGATTGTAATTTGCCAGAATGGTATCCAAAATCAGGTCACGTGCCGCAGGGTCTACACCCGCAATGGGCTCGTCCAGCAGATACAGCTTCGCGGAACGGCTCATGACCAGAATCAGCTGCACCTTTTCCTTCATGCCCTTGCTCAGGGTCTTGATTTTCGCCTTTGTGGAGATGCCCAGTGCCTTGCACATGGCTTCCGCACGTTCACGGTCAAAGTCCCAATAGAAATCGGAAAACAGCTTCAGCACGTCCTCAACCTTCATCCAGTCCCCAAAATAAGGACGGTCGGGGAGATAGCTGACTTCGCTTTTGGTAATAATACCGGGCTTGTTGCCGTTGATGTAGATTTCACCTGTATCTGCCTGCAGCAGACCGTTCAGCAGCTTAATAAAAGTAGTCTTACCGCTGCCGTTCGGACCTAAAAGACCGATAATTCTGCCGCCTTCAATATTCAGATTCACATCGTTCAGTGCCTTTTTGGTACCGTAATACTTCGTCAAATGTTCAATGCGAACCAATGCTTCATTCATGAGTCCATTCCTCCAATACCTTCACAGCCTCTGCTGCCGTATATCCCAGCTGTTTCATGCCGTCCAAATATCGTTCCACCACAGCCTTTGCGGACTCTGCCCGCAGCTGATTCACAATTTCCCGATTTTCCGTCACCACACGCCCCATGGTGCCCATGGAATGTGCCAATCCGTCACGCTCCAACTCCGTCAGAGCCCGCTGCATGGTGTTGGGGTTTACCCCTGCATCCATAGCCAGCTCACGGACAGAGGGCAGTCTGCTGCCGGGAGGATAGGTGCCTGTGAGAATGCCCAGGGCAATCTGCTCTTTCAATTGCAGCCACACGGGGCGTCCATCTGTAATCTGCCAATCCATGCTGCTCCTCCTTGTATGCTTGTATTAGTCTACTAATACAGTAGCACAAGTGTAAAAAGTTGTCAATAGAAAAATAATATAGGGGCGAACTATGTTCTCCACTATGCCGCAGAATCGTTACCGTGCCTTAATAAAACGACATGATTACAGTCGGTACGAATCGAAAAAATAAAAACCCGATGACGGACGTTTGGGTCTGTCATCGGGTTTTTATGTTTACAGCACGATTGGCGATTAAGCCATTTCGTTCATCTTCTTGTCCATAGCGGACTTCTTGTGAGCTGCGTTGTTCTTGTGGATCAGGTTCTTGCCTGCTGCACGGTCAACTGCGCTGACTGCAACCTTATAGGTAGTTGCGGCAGCTTCCTTATCACCTGCAGTAACAGCTGCGTCGAACTTCTTCATAGCAGTCTTCATTGCGGACTTTTCAGCCTTATTCTTTGCCTGCTGTTCCTTGTTCTTGCGGTCTCTCTTCATCTGGGACTTGATGTTGGGCATGCTTCTATTGCCACCTCCTACTATAATATCGCCAGCCAATTTGACTTGCGGATTATAATTTTAGCAGGTCTTTACAAAAAAAGCAAGCATTTTTTTGATTTTTTTCATAAAAAATTTGTGATGGATGTTTTTGTGTTTTTTGAGCAAACTAACCACAAGATTTTGTATGTGGAGGACAGAATGGAGCCTATTTTCAGAACCGACTTAGCCATGGAACGATGGAACGCCGCAAAAATTTCTCATGGGCGGGGCAGAGGAGTCCCCGGTGTAACCTACCGCCGCACCACTGTGCAAGGCATCGGCGTCCATACCATGACCGTAGAAACCCAAGAAGCGACAGAAGTATTATGTAAACCTATCGGAAATTATTATACCATATCTCTGGATAAGACCATCAAGCGTGTGGACGACAGCTTTTCGGACACTGCCCAATGCATCGGCACCTTGGTTCGGAAGCTGCTGCCAAAAGGTGAGCGGTTTCTGGTAGTCTGTCTGGGGAATCCTGACATCACCCCCGATGCCATCGGTCCCAAGTGCAGCGAGGCGATTATGGTCACTCGTCACTTGAAGGAATGGATGCCCGATGACTTTGCGCCCTTTGCATCTGTGTCTATGATTTGCCCCGGAGTACTTGGCACAACGGGCATTGAAAGCGCAAGCATCGTCAAAGGCGTTGCAGATCATGTGCAGCCCGATGCTGTGATTGCCGTAGACGCGCTTGCGGCAGCTTCTCCCGATCGACTGTGCCGCACTGTGCAAATTTGCGACATAGGCATTGAGCCCGGCTCAGGGGTAGGGAACAAGCGGTATGCACTGAACAAGGAGAGTCTTGGCGTACCCGTGATTTCCATCGGTGTGCCTACGGTGGTGGATGCGGACACATTTATATATAGTATGATGGAAGATGCAGCACCCAAGCAGAGCAGGGGAGAGGGGATGTTCATCACGCCCCGTGAGATTGACAGCTTTGTTGCCCATAGCTCCAAGCTGCTGGCATACGGCATCAACTTCGCACTCCATGAGGATTTGAGTCTGGAGGACATCGATTTGTTCATCGGCTAATGTTTCACGTGAAACATTTTTAGTTCGGACGGACGTTTCTGTTATTCAACTGCTAAAGCACGGTAACGTAACCGAAATAGGTAAATATAAAATCACCTACGCAATAACGATACCGTGCTTCAATCAAACGATATAATATATGTAAATACGAACTGAGAATGTTTCACGTGAAACAATTCAGTTCGTACGAACAGTTCCGTTATCCAACTAATAAAGCACAGTATATATATCCGCAGTATAGATACCGTGCACCAATATAAAGAAATTAAAAAAGTACGTACGAGCTAAACATTTTGTCGAAAGCCTTGAAAAACACGAATCAGATTGATATAATACAAAAACAGCAAAAGAAAACATCGATTAGATGAAAGAATCGAGGTATTACATGGCAAAAATCATCGCCGTTGCAAACCAGAAGGGCGGGGTAGGGAAGACCACAACCTGCGTTAATCTGGCTTTTGCACTGAAAAAACGGGGAAGAAAGGTGCTGCTGGTAGACTGCGACGCACAAGGTAACGCAACCTCCGGCATGGGCGTAGACAAGAGTATCACCCCCAACATGTACTCCATTCTCTCTCAGGGCGTTCCCGCAGCGGAATGTATCGTCTCCACAAAGTATGGTGACGTCATTCCCACCAACAAAGACCTGTCGGGCGCAACTGTAGAGTTGGTAGACATGGAAGACAGAGAATACATTCTCAAAAACGCACTGGAACCCATCCGTAACAAGTACGATTACATATTCATCGACTGCCCTCCCTCCCTGGAACTGCTGACCGTCAACGCACTGGCAGCAGCGGACAGCGTGCTGGTACCCGTACAGTGTGAATATTACGCACTGGAAGGGATTGCAGACCTGACCACAACTATTAAAATGATCAACGCCAACATCAACCCCAAGCTGGAGATTCAGGGTATCGTGCTGACCATGTACGACAGCCGCACCAACTTCTCCGAGCAGGTTGCGGAAGAAATCAAGCGGTATTTCGGAAATAAGGTCTACAACACCCGCATCCCCCGTAATATCCGCATCGCGGAAGCGCCCAGCCACGGTAAGCCCGTCATTGCATATGACCGCATCTCCCGCGGCGCAGCTGCTTATCTGAAGCTCGGTCTGGAGCTGGTAAAGCAGGTAGAAGGGAAGTAAGGTGAAAGAATATGGCGAAAGCAAGTAAAAAAGGTCTGGGCACAGGTCTGGGCGCACTGCTGGGCAGCGACACCATCGCGGAAAGCAGCAGCAAGGCAAGCACTCTGCCCATTTCCAAGGTAGAACCCAAGGCAGACCAGCCCCGTACCATGTTCGACGAAGTGGCGCTGCAGGAGCTGAGTGAATCCATCAAGCAGCATGGCATCATCCAGCCCATTACCGTACGCAAGCTCCCCACAGGCTATTATCAGATTATCGCAGGGGAACGCCGCTGGCGTGCAGCCCGTATGGCAGGTCTGAAGGAAGTACCTGTCAACATCATCGAAGCAGACGACAGACTGGCTGCAGAACTGGCTCTGGTAGAAAATCTCCAGAGAGCCGATCTGAATCCCATCGAAGAAGCAAGAGGCTTCAAGCGACTGATTCAAGAGTTTGGACTGACTCAGGAAGAAACCGCACAGGCGGTAGGGAAGTCCCGTCCCGTCATTACCAACGCAATGCGCCTGCTGAGCCTGCCCGAGGAAGTCATTGAGCTGCTGGAAGGCGGTATGCTCTCCGCAGGTCACGCACGTGCGCTGCTGGCAATCGAAGATGACGATTTGAAGATTGAAGCCGCAAAAATGATTGTTGCCAAGGGCATGAGCGTCCGTCAGACCGAAGCTCTGGCAGTCAATCTGGGTAAGCGCAAGGAAAAGCGTGAGAAAAAGCCCGTGGGCATCGACTATCTGGCACTGGCAGCAAAGCAGCTGGAATCCAGTCTGGGCAGAGGTGTGCGTATGTCCGAGGGTAAAAAGGGCGGCAAAATCGAAATCGATTATTACGATGCCGATGACCGCGAAGCCCTGATGGATGCGCTGCGCTCTCTGGGCAATAAGCTCCCCAAAAAGAACGAAAACAAAGACTAATACATTATATTTATAGATGAGGTGTAACAATTATGCTGGATATTAAGTTTATCCGTGAAAATCCCGAAATCGTTAAGGAAAATATTAAGAAGAAGTTCCAGGACCACAAGCTGCCTCTGGTAGACGAAGTCATCGAACTGGACGCACAGCTGCGCGCTACCATTCAGCAGGCACAGGACCTGCGTACCGCACGTAACCAGCTGTCCAAGAAGGTCGGTATGCTGATGGGTCAGTCCAAGAAGGACCCCTCCAAGCTGGTTGAAGCAGAAGCAGCAAAGGAAGAAGTTCGCAAGAACGCAGACCTGCTGGCTCAGCTGGAAGTACAGGAAGGCGAGCTGAACGAAAAAATCCGCAAGATCATGCTCACCATTCCCCAGATTATCGACCCCACCGTTCCCATCGGTCCCGATGACGAACATAACGTAGAAGTTGAACGCTTCGGCGAATGCGTTGTTCCCGCATACCCCATCCCCTACCACACCGAAATCATGGAAAGCTTCGACGGCATCGACCTGGAAGCAGCAGGCCGTGTTTCCGGCAGCGGCTTCTACTACCTGCTGGGCGACATTGCTCGTCTGCACGAAGCAGTTCTGACCTACGGTCGTGACTTCATGATCGACAAGGGCTTCACCTACTGCATTCCTCCCTTCATGATTCGCGGCAATGTTGTTGAAGGCGTTATGAGCCAGACCGACATGGATACCATGATGTACAAGATTGAAGGCGAAGACCTGTACCTGATCGGTACCTCCGAACACTCCATGATTGGCCGTTACATCGACCAGATCGTTGACGCAGAATCCCTGCCCCATACCCTGACCTCCTACTCTCCCTGCTTCCGCAAGGAAAAGGGCGCTCACGGTATTGAAGAACGCGGCGTATATCGTATCCACCAGTTCGAAAAGCAGGAGATGATCGTTATCTGTAAGCCTGAGGACAGCAACTATTGGTACGATCAGCTCTGGCAGAACACCGTAGATCTCTTCCGCTCTATGGATATTCCCGTCCGTACCCTCGCCTGCTGTTCCGGTGACCTTGCAGACCTGAAGGTAAAGTCTCTGGACGTTGAGGCTTGGTCTCCCAGACAGAAGAAGTATTTCGAGGTCGGAAGCTGCTCTAACCTCGGTGACGCTCAGGCAAGAAGACTCCGTATCCGTGTAAACGGCGCAAACGGTAAGTACTTCGCTCATACTTTGAACAATACCGTTGTTGCTCCTCCCCGTATGCTGATCGCATTCCTTGAGAATAATATGAGAGCAGACGGAAGCATCGCTATTCCCGAGCCTCTCAGAATGTATATGGGCGGCAAGACCGAATTAAAATAAAATCAAACCCCAAGGCGGCAAGTGTTCCCCAAAAGAGCCTTGCCGCTTCTTTGTACGGCTAAGAGCCGCTGCAGTGGCGTGCTCCCGCACAGGCGCGAGCCGAGGTCAAACGCCGACCTCGGCATTAGGATATACCGTGTGGCTATAAGCCAATGTTTTCAATGCTTTTGGAAGATTACCTAATGCGGTGGTCGTTGTTTGACCACCGCTCGAACTCGCGCGGGAGCGCTATACTACCGCGGGTTCTACCCGCAACCTTTTTGAAAGGGAAAATATATGAAACTAAATTACAAGCGCACGATATTCGTAGGCTTCGCCTTCTTTCTGATACTGACCTTCTGGCAAACCTACGATACCTTAGTACCCAAGATACTGACCGACAAATTCGGTCTTGGACAAACTGCATCCGGTGTAATAATGGCGATAGACAACGTCCTCGCACTGTTCATGCTCCCTCTGTTCGGAGGACTGTCCGACAAATGCAAGAGCCGCTTCGGTCGCCGCACCCCCTTCATCGTGATCGGTACGGTGGTAGCCTGCGTCTGCTTTATAATGATGAGTGTAGCGGACAACGCACAGCTCCTTAAATTAAAGGACGTTACCCCCGAGGCAGAGAACTCCCTCTCCGTTCTGTATGACGCCGACCTTACCGTCAAGATCACCACAGACGAGGTGGACGGTGAATTCAAGGAGCTGAAGGATCCCGTTGAGATCAAGCTCACCGAAAAATTCACTCGCGAGCAGTTCACCTCCATAAAGACCGAGGACGAAAACAAGAAGGTAACAAACGAGTATAACGCATTCGTCATCCCCGCAAGACAGGCGTATGCTGCAAAGGTGACAGCGGAGAATCCCGGCGGACTTATATTCTTTATAAGCATGCTGCTGCTCACACTGATCGCCATGTCCACCTTCCGTTCCCCCGCAGTTGCGCTGATGCCCGACGTCACAGTAAAGCCTCTGCGCTCCAAGGGAAACGCGGTCATCAATCTTATGGGTGCGCTTGGAGGCATCACCATTCTCTTACTCGGTATCATCCTCGGTACGGGTAACTATAAGAATGCTCTTATGAGCTATATCCCCTTCTTCTCCATTGCGGCAGCGATCATGCTTATCGCCCTGGCGATATTCATCTTCACCGTCCGCGAGCCTCAGTTTGCAAGAGAGATGGAGGAGGAGAGCCGACGTCTCGGTATCGAAACCGAAGGCGACGACGAGTCGGACGAGATAAAGAACGCAAGCGGAAGCAGAAGACTTAGCCGCGGCGAGCTTCTTTCCCTGTTTATGATACTTGCCTCCGTAATTCTCTGGTATATGGGCTATAACGCCGTATCCAGTAAATATTCCGTATACGCCACCAATGTTCTTCAGCTGGACTACAACCTGACCCTGATGATCTCCACGGGAGCGGCTATAGTATCCTATCTCCCCGTCGGCATCATCAGCTCCAAGTTCGGCAGAAAGAAGATGATAATGGCAGGCGTTGTAATGCTGGGCGTTGCCTTCCTGGTCGCATCCTTTATGAGAAGCGGCTCCTCCGTTGCAATAATGAACCTGATGTTCGTGCTGGCAGGAATCGGATGGGCGACCATCAACGTTAACTCCTATCCCATGGTAGTCGAGCTTGCACGGGGCGGTGACGTAGGTAAATATACCGGCTTCTACTATACCGCAAGCATGGCGGCTCAGACCGTCACCCCCATCCTCAGCGGCTTCTTTATGGATATAAAGATGACCTCCCTCTTCGTATACGCTACCGTCTGCGTATTTGCGGCGCTGATCACCATGTTCTTCGTCCGTCACGGAGACACAGTACCCACCGAAACCAAGTAAGTTTAAAAATTCAAAATATAAAAGGAAAACACGGCTATGTTTAAAAAAATCATTAGCGCTCTGCTGATCGCATTAATGCTCACCTTCGTTTTCGTCTCCTGCGGCGACGATAAGCCGAATGATAACAACAACGAAAACGGCGGTGAAAACAACGAAAATAACGGCGAAAACGAAAACGGAGGCAACGGGAACGGCAACGAAAACGTCAAGCCCGTCGACCCCGACAATCCCCAGGGACTTGAATTCACCCTGAAGGATGACGGAACCTACTCCGTCGGAATAGGCGAAGCGGGAGAGCTTGAGAAGATCGAGATCCCCGCGACCTATAAGGGCGTAGCGGTAACCACCGTCGGCGCAATCGGAGACTCCACCACCACCACCTCCTCCAATAACGTGCTGACCGAGGTGGTTCTTCCCGATAGCATTACCTCCATCAGCGACAAGGCTTTCTATAACTGCAGAAAGCTGAACGTGATCAATATTCCCGAGGGCGTAGTATCCATCGGAAACCAGGCGTTCTACGGATGTAACGCCATCCCCTCTCTCACCATCCCCGACAGTGTAGTTACCATCGGCGCACAGGCGTTCTATAGCTGTAACAACATGACAAGCATCGATATCGGTGCAGGCGTTACCTCCATCGGCGAGAACGCATTCACCTCCTGCAGTGCTCTTATTAACGTAAACGTTACCGATATCGCAAGATGGTGCTCCATCGCATTTGCAAACAACGTATCCAACCCCATGGCATATGCGTACAGAATGAGCGTAAACGGCGAGCTGCTCACCGAGCTTACCGTTCCGGAGACCGTAGTAGCTATCAACCCCCGCGCATTCTATAACTGTAAGTCTCTGACCAGCGTAACTCTCCACGCAGGCGTTGCTACCGTGGGCGACGACGCCTTCCTCGGTTGCGATAAGCTGATAGAGGTAATCAACCACTCCGCTCTGAGCGTTCTCGCAGGAAGCGAGGGCAACGGCAAGCTCGCTCTTAAAGCCCTCTTCGTTCACGCAGAGGATAGCAAGCTGGTCGAGATCGACGATTATCTCTTCTTCACCAATAACGGCACAAACTACCTGCTTCAGTATAAGGGAAATGACGTTGATCTGGTACTCCCCGCAACCATGAACGGCAAGAACTACGATATCTATACCGGCGCATTCTACTACTACAGAAGCCTGAACAGCGTAGTCATCCCCGACTCCGTAAAAGTGATCGGTGAGAACGCATTCTTTATGTGTAACACCATGACCTCCGCAACCATCGGCAGTAACGTTACCACCATCAGCAGCAATGCGTTCGCATACTGCAATAAGCTGGAGAGCATGATCATTCCCGACAGCGTAACCAGCATCGGATCCTACGCATTCGTATCCAATATAAGCATGACCCGTCTGGATCTGGGAAGCGGCGTTACCACCATTAGCGAAAAGGCATTTGCAAACTGCCCCAAGCTTACCGGCGTATACATAAAGGATTTCGAGGTTTGGTGCAAGATCAGCTTCGGATCCCATGACGCAAACCCTCTGAGCGGCGCGCGCAAGCTGTACGTAAACGGTGAGCTTCTCACCCACGTAGTAATCCCCGAAACCGTCACCACCGTCGGCGAGTACGCATTCTACTACTGCGACAGCATCACCAAGCTGACCCTCCATGACGGTATCGTTGCTATCGGCGCTCAGGCATTCGCATTCTGCCCCAATCTGAGCGGCGCGATATTCCTCCCCGACACAACCGTGAGCCTCGGCGATTATGCGTTCTACGCCTGCGAAAGAATAAACAGCATCAGACTCGGAACCGGCTTTACCACCATCGGCACCGATGCATTCAACTACTGCTACAGACTTGCCGAGGTCATCAATAACTCCGCACTTGAGCTCACTCTCACCGCTCAGGATAACGGTATGATCGCTCTTTACGCCATCGAGATACACAAAGGCGAAAGCAAGCTGGATACCGAAGGAGACTACGTATTCTTTAACGGCAACGACGGAAATTATCTTATCAACTATTGCGGTAACGAAACCGCTCTGACACTCCCCGAGAGCTACAACGGCGGAAAGTACAATATCGGTAGCTTTGCATTCTGCGGCTCCACCACTCTGACTAGCGTTATCATCAGTAGCGGCGTTGAGAACGTCGGCGCTCACGCATTCGTTAACTGCACCGCACTCACCGAGGTCACCGTTTCCGAAAGCGTAAAGAGCTTCGGCGCAAACGCATTCCAGGCTTGCGGCGTTCTTTCCAGGGTAAATATCACCGACGTTGCTAAGTGGTGCGAAATAGAATTCGTTAACGGCGATGCCAACCCCCTCACCAGCGCAAGAAGACTGTTCGTAAACGGCGAGCTTCTTACCAATCTGGTTATCCCCGAGGGTACCACCTACGTAAATCCCTACGTTTTCTACTACTGCAACTCCCTTACTAGCGTTACCCTTCCCTCCACCCTTGAGTATATCGGAGCCTCCGCGTTCAGATACTGCTATAAGCTGGTTGAGATCATCAACAATTCCGAGCTTTTCATGAGAGCAGGAAGCAACGACCACGGCTATATCGCAAGCAAGACTCTGGAGATCCATCAGGGCGCAAGCAAGATAGTACAGGTAGGCGAATATCAGTTCTATACCTATAAGAACGTAGACTATCTGATAGCTTACACCGGAACCTCCTCCGAGATCACTCTCCCCGAGAGCTACAACGGCAGAAAGTACGCTATCTATACCTACTCCTTCTTCAATAACTACGATATCGTTTCCTTAACCATCCCCGACAACGTTACCGAGATCGGCGCTCAGGCGTTCAGATTCTGCAACAACCTTACCACCGTTAAGCTCGGAAGCGGCTTGACCACCATCGGAAACGGCGCATTCTACAGCTGCGAAAAACTTACAAACGTAACCCTTGCCAAGACCTCCGGCTGGAAGGCAGGCGATACCGCCCTCTCCTCCACTGATACCGCCAATGCCGAGAAGGTAGCAGAATATCTGAGAGCTAACTACAATACCGTAGCATGGAAGCGCGGCTAAGCCAAAAAAGCAACCTTAACTCTGAAGGAATGAAATAAATGAGCAATATCACTCTGTCTGCGGCGGCGTCACTGATCGCAGAAAAAAGAAAGATACTGATAATAACCCACGGTCACCCCGACGGAGATACTCTGGGAAGTGCCTACGGACTGAAGCACGCGATAGATAAATACTGCGACGCCCGAGTCATCTGCGTAGACGACGTTCCCAACCGTCTCAAATTCATAACCGATGGCGAGACCGACCTACGCGAAGAGCGACTGGAGGACTTTTCTCCGGAGTTTATAATGGCGGTAGACGTAGCGGAGCCCCACCTTATGGGCACGTACGGCACCAACTACGCAGGAGCCATCGATCTGAAGATAGACCACCACGTAAACGGCTCGGAGTACGCCAGATACAATTATATTGAAGGCGACACCGCCGCCTGCGGAGAGATAATTTATAAGCTGATACGGGAGCTTGAGGAGATCAACTCGGCTACTCTGACTCCCGAATCAGCCTCCGCACTGTATGCGGCAGTCTCCTCCGATACGGGAAGCTTCAAGTATACCAATACCACCCCTGCCACCATGCGGATAGCGGCTGATCTTATGGAGGCCGGTGCAGATACGGAAAACGTCAACCGCTGTCTGTACGAGAGTAAGAGCGCAAACGAGGTGGTAGCCACCAAGCTGGCTCTGAACGGTATGAATATCTGCCGTCAAGGCACTATGATGGTGTTCAGCATTACCAATAAGCTGAAGGAGGAAAGCGGACTGTCCGACGAGGACTTCGGCGACGTTATCAATCTGCTCCGCGAGATCGACGGCGTAGAGCTTGCCGTCACCCTCCGACAGCTGAACGATAAGCCCGAGAAATTCAAGATATCCATGCGCTCAAGCGGTGATATTAAGGCAAATGAGCTTTGCGCCATGTTCGACGGCGGCGGCCACGTTAAAGCCGCAGGCGGTATGATAATCGCCGACTCCCCCGAAAACGCCGAATATACGGTAATTCACCGCATTTTGGACAAAATCGGCTACAACGGTAGCAATTAAAAAACGGCAGTTTGGCGGCTAGGGGAGATAAGAACTCCTTCCACCACCCAAGTTACGCGTAGCGTTACTTGTAGTCCCCCTCCCTCGGAGATGGAGGCTTATTTCCTCGCCATCGGCGAGGGAGGGTGGATACTTTACGATACACAAATCTTCCCTATATCCAATGTTTTCGGGCATTTTTTGAACCATCGAAGACGGGGTTACTTGAGCCTCCCTCTCCGAGGGAGGGGGACCGCTGGCGGTGGAAGGAGTTTTTCACTTTCCAACCAACACCCTGCCCGATTTATCAGAATCTGAAACTATCGATACTTTTACGGTAACATCATGAATAACACCGAAAGAAACAAATGCCCCGATAATTTCGAGGGCGGCGTAATATGCATAAATAAACCGGAGGGCATAACCTCCCACGACGTAGTGGGCAAGCTGCGCCGACTTTTCGGCACGCGGCAGGTAGGTCACACCGGAACGCTTGATCCTATGGCGACAGGCGTGCTGACCGTAATGATCGGCAGAGCGGTAAAGGCTTCGGAATACCTGACCGCCGAGGACAAGGCGTACACCGCCGGAGTCCGTCTGGGCATAACCACCGACACCGAGGACGTAAGCGGAACGGTTCTGACCCGTTTTAGCGGCGATTTACCGTGTCTTTCCCAGGTAAAGGCGGCAGCTGAGCAGCTTACGGGCGACGTAATGCAGACTCCCCCCATGTATAGCGCATTGAAGGTAGACGGCAAGAAGCTGGTCGACCTTGCCCGAAAGGGAGTGGAGATTGAGAGACAAGCTCGCCCCATTACGGTGCGCCGCTTCGACGTTGAGCCTACCGACCGCGCAGACGAATATATCCTTCACGTGGAATGCTCGAAGGGAACCTATATCCGCACCCTATGCTCCGATCTCGGCGCTATACTCGGTTGCGGAGCGGCAATGTCCTCACTGAACCGTACCGCAAGCGGTGCGTTTACCCTTGCTGATTCCTACACGCTGGAGCAGCTGGAGGCAATGCCCTTTGAGGAGCGGCTTTCTGCTCTTTGTCCCGTGGAAAAAATGTTCTCCACACTTCCCACAGTGGTTCTTGCGGACTTCTTTGCAAGGCTCGGTCATTGCGGATGCGAGCTGTATCAGAAAAAGCTCCGCACCGCCTATGCAGTAGGCGACCGTGTGCGCCTCTGCGACAAAAACGGATTTTTCGCCATCGGCGAGGTTCGGCAGTACGAGGACGGCACCGCGATCAAGCCCATAAAGCAGTTTAAGATCTGATTAATACACAGTAAAACCGAATACTGAAAAGGGCATATTGAAAGCCTCTGCGCCATTCGTTTCTACGAACCGCCCGAAGACTTTTGGTATGCCCTTTGCAGGCAGCGCAGAGCCTGCGGCGGGTAAAACCCACGGTAGCAGGTAAGACCTGCAGCAAATTATGTCTCGAGACGAGGTCAAACGGCGACCTCGTCATAAGGGTATCTTGTGGAGTTCAAATTCTGATAAATCGGGCTGTTGACCACAAAATTATGGATACGAACTGTAGGGACCGGCGTCCCCGACCGTCCGTGTTCCGAAAACAACAAAACGCCCGTTTATAAGCCTTTTTAGGGGGAATGATGGCGGACCGTCGAGGACGCCGGTCCCTACAAAATCGTCCAACGCTTCGGTGGTCACCCTCTCGCCAAACACCCGTTTACTTTTTCAGACCGATAATCAAAAAATCATTTTATCAGGAGGCAAAAACCATGGATAATCCGGAAAAGCTACCGTCCAGGATATATCGATGGATATGCCGACGGCTCCGTGCATGGGGACTCGCTCTGTTCACGCTTCCCGAATGCGTAGCCTGCAAGCGGATGGTAGCGGGAAAGGGCATATTCCTCTGCCGAAACTGTCGACTGAGGTATATTACCGAAAGAGCCAAGGCGTGCTCCGATTGCGGTTATCCCCATGCGCTTTGTGCCTGCTCTATCCAAGCGGCGAACGACGTATACCGCATTATGCACATGGTTCCGTACGATCCGCAGAATTACGGCGTTGCCAGCCACGCAGTTTTTGTCGCCAAGGATGAATTCGATGCAGACAATTTTGCTTTTATAGCGGATCAGCTGGGTGACGTATTGGAGCTGAACGGTATCACACCCGAGCAAGAATGGTTCGTAACGTGGATACCAAGACGAAGCCGAACCATTCGCCGCGTAGGACACGATCAGTCTAAAATGATCGCAAGGATCTTTGCGCGCAATCACCGACTCAAGCTTATCCGACTGTTCGTTAACACCGGTGACAAGCCGCAAAAGCTGCAGAATTTCGACGGTCGCGTACAGAACGCCTACTCCAGCTACCGCGTTACCAAATTCGGTGCGCGCAGAATAAAAAACAGAACTGTCATTATAATAGACGATCTGGTAACCACAGGTGCCACCTTCCACGTGACCGTTACGCTGGCAATGGAGGCGGGCGCAAAAGCGGTGGTACCAATCACCTTTGCCAAGACTGACAGAGGCGTTAAGAGATATAAGATGCGAAGAAACCACCGTTAGACGCGGTAAATCTACAGAAAATATAGGAAAGAGAAAAACTATGCTTGAGAAAATTTATACCATACCGGTAAACGAGGCATTCGACGCCTGCCGAGACGATGCAACCTGCGGATGCCCCATCTGCGTTCTCCGCAAGAGACTCGAGAAGGATGAATTGGAGATAATCATGGGAGCCGCTATGATGGATCCCGACATAAGAATAAAGACCAACGAGCAGGGCTTCTGCGGCAGACATTTCGATATGATGCTGGAGAGAAACAATCGCCTCGGTCTTGCGCTTATTCTGGAAAGCCATCTTGCGGAGGTCAGAAAGATGACCGAGCCCGGCGGATTCCTGGGCGCTCGCACCAACGCCATGCCCGAGAAGCTGGAGGCACTGGAAAACAGCTGTTACGTCTGCAACCGAATCAACTACTCCCTCGGTAAAATGGTGGAAAACACCGTTTATCTTTGGGAGAGCGAGAAGGAGTTCAGAGACAAGACCGATGCTCAGCCCTATTTCTGTCTCCCTCACCTCCGCGCTCTGATGGCTTCGGGTAAATTGAATATGAATAAGAAGCGTCTGCCCGACTTTCAGCAGGCTCTTCTCCGTGTGGTCAACGGCTATTTCGACGAGGTAGCAAAGGACGTAAGCTGGTTCTGCAAGAAGTTCGACTACCGCTACGAAAACGAGCCTTGGGGCAATTCCAAGGACTCCCCCGAGCGCGCCATAACCTTCATATCCTCCGACAGAACCACTAAATTAGACAAGAAAAACAAATAAGCGGCTAAGACCCGGCAGGCAAGCGCCTGCAGGCAATTATGGATCGAGATGCGGTCAAACAACGACCGCATCATGAGGGTGTTTTGTAGTGTTTCAAATTCTGATAAATCGGGCAGGGTGTTGGTTGGAAAGTGAAAAACTCCTTCCACCGCCCAAGTTACGCGTAGCGTTACTTGTAGTCCCCCTCCCTCGGAGATGGAGGCTTGGATACTTCCGTCTTCGACGGGTGAAAAACACCGCAAACGCCCCGAAAATATTGGATTATTTTGTTTTTAATATATCAGA
>JAZREI010000161.1:0-10801 GCA_045660685.1 Oscillospiraceae bacterium | reverse complement strand
CCCACTACTCCTTCGGCTTCCGCAGCGTATGCACCAACAAGGTTGTTACCAAGCCCGAAGACCTGAACGGCATGGTTCTGCGTGCAACCTCCTCCGCTCTGTTTGCTAAGACTCTGGAATGCCTGGGCGCAACTCCTCAGGCTATGGGCTTCACCGAAGCTATCTCCGCAATGTCCAATGGCGTTGTTGAAGGCTACGAAGGCTCCGTTTCCACCCACAAGGACACCGGCGTTTACGAATTCATCCACAACGTCGCTCTGACCAACCACCTGATCGCTACCCGCTGGCTGTTCATCTCCAACAACGTTTGGGAACAGATCCCCGCTGAATATCAGGCAATCATTCTGGAATGCGCTGAAGAATGCGGCGTATGGGAACAGAACGCAGTTGCTGACTCCGAAGCTGAAATGATCGCTTTCCTGGAAGAAAACGGCACCACTTACAACGATGTTGACCTGGACGCTTTCACCGCTGCTTGTGAACCCGTTTACGACTGGATCGTTGAAGAATACGGCGCTGACCCCGAACTGCGAGGCAAGCTGGTTGCTCTGGTTCAGGAATACCGTGCAAACAACGGCTAATTCAAATTCTTTCGAATTCTGAATTAAACTGTTAACTGAAATCACATACGGACTGTCCATTTTTATGGACAGTCCGTGTTTGAATTATTAAGTGCCGTGAAAACGGCGTTAAGACTTGCTTTCCGGCAGACAAGGGAACGTATGGGGGATTCCCGTGGGTTGCCTTGTCTGCTTCGGAGAGCCTTGGCATGTTGAAATACATACGGATTTGGAGAGTTTTATGAACAAGAAAATCACCCTGAAGGGGATTGTTCTGAATCTGGATGCGATTATTACCTGCATTACTCTGAGTGCTTGTACCATTCTGGTTAATGCAAACATTTTTACTCGTTATCTGTTCAGCACCCCCATCTACTGGGCAGAAGAAGTTGCAACTTCTCTGTTCATCTGGACCGTATTCATCGGTTCGGCTTATGCTTATCGTACCAAGGCACATCTGGGCGTTGACATTCTGGTTAAGATGCTGCCCGAAAAGGCAAAGAAGGGCGTTACTTTGATCATCCATGTGATCGAAATCGCTGTTCTGCTGATGCTGACTTATGTTTCCGCACAGTACGTGATGAATTCCTGGCACCGTGTTACCGACGTTCTGATGATGCCTCGTTGGTACTTCTCTATCGCGGTTCCCATCGGCTTCGGCTGGTCCCTGCTGTACGGTATTTACTTCTTCATTATGGATCTGACTGGTAAGGGAAAGGAGGAAGAATCTCATGACACTGGCGTTTATTGATCTCGTTCCCATTATCCTGGTATTCATCCTCTACTTCGCAGGTCTGCCCATCGTTTACTCCCTGTTCGGCGGCGCATTCTTCTACTTCCTGTTCATCGACTCCACCACTCAGCCCTACATGGTTATGATGAAGGTCATGAACTCCACGGCGTCTTATTCGCTGCTGGCAATTCCCTTCTTCGTCATGTCCGGTTCTATTATGAACTACGGTGGCATTGCGGATAAGCTCATGGACTTTGCGGAAATCATCACCGGTCATATGCGCGGCGGTCTGGCACAGGTTAACGTTGTTCTGTCCATGCTCATGGGCGGCTGCTCCGGTTCCGCAAACGCTGACTGTGCAATGCAGTCCAAGATGCTGGTTCCCGAAATGGAAAAGCGCGGCTACTCCAAGGCATTCTCCGCTGCAATCACCGCAGCTTCCTCTGCTGCTACTCCCGTTATCCCTCCCGGGGTTAACCTGATCGTTTACGCTGTTATTGCACAGTGCTCTCTGGCACGTGTATTTGCAGCGGGCTACATCCCCGGCTTCCTGATGTCCATTGCAATGATGATCGTTGTTGCAATCATCGCAAAGAAGCGTAACTATCCCCGTACCCGTGAAAAGCTGCCCCCCGCAAAGGAAATCCTGAAGCAGGCATTCATCTCCTTCTGGGGTCTGTTCTTCCCCTTCGGCATCATTCTGGGTATGCGCTTCGGTCTGTTCACTCCCTCCGAAGGCGGCGCATTCGCAGTTGTATACTGCATCATCGTAGGTAAGTTCATCTACAAGAAGCTGTCCTTCCGCCGTGACATGATTCCCATTCTGATGGACTCTGTTGCAGGCACTTCCTCCGTTGTTCTGATCATGGTAGCTGCAAACGTATTCGGCTACTACATGACTTGGATCAACCTGCCCAAGATTGTTGCTACCGGCGTTCTGGGTGTTACCCAGAACAAGTGGGTATTCCTGATGATCTGCAACGTTATCCTGCTGATCATGGGTATGTTCCTGGAAGGCGGCGCAGCGCTGATGATTATCACTCCTCTGTTGCTGCCCGTTGCTAAGCAGCTGGGTGTTGACGTTATCCACTTCGGTCTGGTTGCAATCGTTAACATTATGATCGGTGGTCTGACTCCTCCCTTCGGCTCCATGATGTTCACCACTTGCGGTATTACCAAGTGTGCGATTTCCGACTTCCTAAAGGAAGTTTGGCCCTTCATTCTGTGTCTGATGGCAGTTCTGCTGCTGTGCACCTTCGTGCCCGGCGTGGTTACCTTCCTGCCTAACCTCATTTACGGCACCATGGGCTAAGATTACCCAACAATTAAAAATTGAGAGGTTCCTTCGGGACCTCTCAATTTTTACAATGGAAAGAAATTTCCGTCATCTTTACATTCTGTCTGAAACGGTATCTACTGAATCAAGTATTAACTTTAGGAGAACCCCATGGCTACTTACCGCGTAAAAATGCAGCACAGTGAGGACACTTTTGTTCGACTGTCTCGCAAGCAATATGACCTGTTTTGCCAATCCAACCGCTTTTTCCGCACCATTATTTCGGCTGCGGCTATTTTTGTAGGCGTATTGAACTTTGAACAGTGGTGGGGCATTGCACTGACTGCCTATGGCTGTTATATGAGTACCAGTACATACGCACAGGCTAACCACACTGCTCATAGGCTGGCAGACCAAATCAGAGAACGCGGAATGTCTTTCCCTGCTTCTGAATATGTTTTTAGGAAGAACTACATGGAAATCATTGCTCTGCCTGAACGTGAGGACGAGGAGCCTGTTCACATGAAGTATAAGGACTTCCTGAAGTTTGCAGAGGACCATGAGTATTTTTATTTGTTCCGCGACCAGTACGGCGGTTATATGGTGCCCAAGGAGCAGCTGAACGGTCAAATTGACCAGTTCCGCGGATTTTTGGAAAAGGCAACGGGCCTGTACTGCGAGGCCAGAGTCGCACCTTGGGTGAAGCTGATTCGCAGAATGAGTTCTCCCAACCGTAAGAGACGGTAAATGAGATTGTTAGGAAAGGAGCGTCTGCCATGGACGAAATCTTAGTTTATCTGAGAGAATTTAATTTCGCATCGGTGGCTGCACGATTGGGTCTGGCTATGCTGTTTGGCGGTATGCTGGGCATTAACCGTGCGAAAAAGAGACGAGCAGCAGGCTTTAGAACCTATATGCTGGTGTGCTTGGGCGCGACCCTTGCCATGCTGCTTGGTCAGTATGAGACGGACCTGCTGATGCTCCATTGGGGCGATGTCATCGACCCTGTAGGCAACCGCGTGGACGTTGTTCGCTTTGGGGCTCAGGTTATTAACGGCATCGGCTTCTTGGGTGCAGGGACTGTGGTGGTTACCGGCCGTCAGGAAGTAAAGGGCTTGACTACTGCGGCAGGTCTGTGGGCTTCTGCTTGTGCGGGTCTTGCCATCGGCGCAGGCTTCTATGAATGTGCACTGGTAGCGCTGATTCTAATGTGGATGACCGTAAAGCTTTTGCCCGAGCTGGAAGACTATATCATTTCCAAGGCACGCTACATGAACATCTATGTGGAATTTAACAGCATGAATGCCATCGGTGAAATCATTGCGACATTTAAGTCCTTAAATGTACATATTTATGACGTAGACATTAACCGTGGGGGCCAGGGGCTGAATCCGGGTGCGGTATTCTCCGTTCGACTGGAGCATTGGCGTCCCCATGCGGAAATTTTGGCCACCATCTCTCATTTGGATGGCGTGACCATGATTAACGAAGTATAAGGAGGTGTTCGTATGCTGGAAATTTTGAATCCCGTTAGAGATATTACCATGTTTTCTGTTGCCCTGCGTATGACACTTGCTGTAATCTGCGGCGGCATCATCGGTGCGGAACGTGAGTTCAAGCGCCGTCCTGCGGGCTTCCGTACCCATATCATTATCTGCCTTGGTGCTTGCATGACAACCCTTACCAGCCAGTATATGGCGCTGGTGCTGGGGTACTTCACCGACCTGGCCCGTTTGGGGGCTCAGGTTATTGCGGGCGTCGGCTTCATCGGTGCAGGTACTATCATTGTCACCAAGCGTCAGCGCGTTAAGGGCTTGACCACTGCAGCGGGGCTGTGGTGTTCCGCAATCATCGGTCTGGCTTTGGGCGGCGGCTTCTATGAAGGCGGTATCCTGACCACCGTGCTGATTATGCTGGCGGAGCTGGTGTTCTCCAAGTGGGAATACAAGCTGCTGAACAGCGCACCCGAAATCAACCTGTACATTGAGTATCAGGGTAAGGGCACTTTGGAACAGGTGCTGAAGCTGATTCACGAATGTGAAATCAAGTTGCTGGATTTGGAAATCACTCGTAAGGCTACAGCCGATGAAAAGACCACTTGTGCGATTTTTTCAATGCGACTGAATAAAAAGTTCAGCTCCACCTACATTCTGGAGCAGTTTACCAAGATTCACGGTATCCTGCTTGTGGAAGAAATGTAAACGCAAAAAGATATCCCCACAGAGCTTGCTCTGTGGGGATTTTTTTTCGTCATTTCTTTGTGAAGTAGTAGCCGGTAAAGTAGTTGCAGGGGTCGGTTGCGGTGCCGTTGACACGTACTTCAAAGTGCAGGTGAGGACCTGTGGAATTGCCTGTGGAGCCTACAAAGCCGACTACCTGTCCTTTGTTGACGTTGGCGCCAACTTCCACTGCGCGGGAACTCATGTGGGCGTACAGGGTTACGCGGCCGTTGCCGTGGTTAATCATGACATAGTTGCCATAGCCGCCGTCGTAGTCGGATACTATGACGGTACCGCCGTCAGCAGCAAGTATGGAATTGCCGATGCCTGCGGGTACATCAATGCCTGCGTGGAATTTTTCATATCCGTACAGGGAAATCTTACGCATACCAAAGCCGGAGCTGATGCCCTTGCTGACGGGCAGAGGCCACATATAGCTGCCGGTTGCGGAAGGGGGAGTCTGCTGCTTTTTCAGTTCCTCCGCCATCTTCTTGATTTCGGCGTCGATACGGGCTTCGTCGGCTATGTACTTGTTCATAACAGCAGAGTAGCCGTCGATGTCGCTGCGCAGTCGGTCCAGTTCTACCTGCATGATATCCAGTTCGCCGGTCAGTCGGTCGATTTCATCCTGCAGCTCCGTTTCCTTGACGGAAAGCTGTACCACAGCGGCTTCGTATTCCACTTTTGCCTGCAGGGCTGCTTCCTTAGCGGAAACATAGTTATTATGGATGCGTTTGTCATATTCCATGATTTCAGCAATCATATCCACTCGGCTGAGCAGGTCGGTCATGCTGGAGGAAGTAAACAGCAGCTGCAGGTACATATTGTCCATGCCCTGTTCTTCCATGCTGCGGATGTGTGCCTTATAGGTGGCAAGCTGTTCTTCCGCGTGTTCCTGTGCGATACGGGCTTCGTATTCCTTATCCAGGATCAGCTGACGATACATGGTCAGTTCTTCCTGCACCATATTGATCTCTTGAATCTTCAGGTCCTGCTGTTGGTCCAGCACTTCCTTCTGGGAGAGCAAATCGGCCTGCTCATCCTTCAGTTGATCCATCAGCTCCTGCTGTTCTTTGATTTTCTTGGACAGTGCATTCTTTTCCGCTTTTTTGCGGTCAATCTCGTACTGGGTGACGGCGTGGGCTTCCGTTTGCAGAATGGGCATGGTCACAGCCCCTGCAAATACAAGTACAGCCAGCAGCACAGAGATCAAAGATCTGCGTCGGTTGGTGTGTTTCATGCTTGTCCTCCCGAGGATTTGTCTGTATAATTCGACAGCTTATTTTACCCCGTGGGGGAATATTTGTCAAATTACATTAAGTTACAGGGAATCAGACGGAAATGTGACGAAAAAGTTCCTCAAGTGGGGAAATGTTAATATTTGGAAGTGACATAATAAAAACGGACTTCCGAAGAAGTCCGTTTTGGTAGTTCATTTTTGGGTTTGAAGTTTTTAGCCTCTGGACCACTTAACGCCCTGAGGAGTATCCATCAGAACAATGCCCATAGCCTTCAGCTCGTCACGGATGCGGTCAGCTTCCTTGAAGTTCTTTGCCTTACGAGCTGCCTGACGTGCTTCAATCAGTGCTTCTACTTCAGCATCCAGGTCTGCAACCTGTTCGAAGGGAATGCCCAGAACTTCGCACAGTTCCATGAAGGCATCGAAGCAAGCCTTTGCCAGTGCCTTGGTGGGGTCGGATGCGGGGGAAACAGCTGCGTTGATTTCACGAACCATTTCGAAGATCGCGGAGATTGCGTCTGCGGTGTTGAAGTCGTCGTCCATAGCTTCGCAGAACTTTTCGCGGTACTTGCCCAGACCTGCTGCAACAGCTGCTTCAGCTTCGGTCATGTCGCCGTCCTTGCCGTTTGCAGTGAAGAATTCCATGTTCTTCTTAGCGGTGTTCAGACGTTCCAGAGCGTTCTTAGCCTGCATCAGGATTTCGCCGGAGTAGTTCAGGGGAGAGCGGTAGTGGCTCATGAGCATGAACATACGGATGCAGTCGTAGCCGTATGCGTCAGCAGCTTCACGTACGGTGAAGAAGTTGCCCAGAGACTTGGACATCTTCTTGTTGTCGATGTTGATGAAGCCGTTGTGCAGCCAGTAGTGAACGAATTCTACGCCGTTAGCTGCTTCGGACTGTGCGATTTCGTTTTCGTGGTGGGGGAATGCCAGGTCGCAGCCGCCGCAGTGAATGTCGATGGTCTTGCCCAGGTAACGATTGGACATAGCGGAGCATTCAATGTGCCAGCCGGGACGACCGTGGCCCCAGGGAGATTCCCAGTAGGGTTCGCCGGGCTTTGCAGCCTTCCACAGAGCGAAGTCTAGGGGATTTTCCTTGATGTCGCCTACTTCAATACGTGCGCCGCTCTGCAGGTCATCGATGGGCTGGTGGCTCAGCTTGCCGTAGCCTTCGAACTTCAGAGTGCGGTAGTAAACGTCGCCGTTGACTTCGTATGCATAGCCCTTGTCAATGAGGGTCTGTACGATTTCGATAATCTGGGGAATGTTTTCGGTTGCCTTGGGGTGAGTGGTTGCGGGACGAACACCCAGTGCCTTGGCATCGGTGAAGTATTCTGCGATGTACTTTTCAGCAACCTCGGTGGAGGAGATGCCTTCTTCGTTTGCACGCTTGATGATCTTGTCGTCAACGTCAGTGAAGTTCTGAACGAAGTTAACTTCGTAGCCCTTGTATTCGAAGTATCTGCGAACAACGTCGAACATGATGGTGGGGCGTGCGTTGCCTACGTGGATGAAGTTGTAAACGGTGGGACCGCAGCAGTACATACGAACCTTACCGGGTTCGATGGGGATGAATTCTTCCTTCTGCTGGGACATAGCATTGTAAAGTCTCATAGGATTTGATTCCTTTCTTACATATCTTTGAAATCCATAACGTCACGATTGACGATAAAGTATTCGATACCGGAGTACAGGGTGGTAACCAGAATAATCATGCTGCAAACCATATCAACAGTTGCGTTGAAGAAGAAGGGGATGAGCATGATGATGTTGCAAATCATGGTAGCAGCGGTCTTAATCTTGCCGCTCTTGCCTGCCGCAATCACACGGCCTCTTTCCACAGCAATCAAGCGCAGACCGGATACCGCAAATTCTCTGGTGATGACCAGCGCCAGTACCCATGCGGGCATACGACCCTGGGCAACGAACATGAGCATAGCGGTGATGACCAGCATCTTATCCGCCAGAGGGTCCATGAACTTGCCAAAGTCGGTGATCATATTATACTTTCTTGCAACGTATCCGTCAACAAAATCGCTGATGGAACCCAGCACATACACAGTCAAAGCTGCCAGTGCCATGGTCATACCCTCCATGTACATGAAGATAATGAACACGGGGATGCAAATTACGCGGAACAGAGTAATTTTATTTGCCAGATTCATAAAGGAGGATACCTCAGTCTTCGGTGACGACAGAACCGATCAGGTTGCCTTCGTCGGTGTCACGAATGAATACGGGGAGAATGGTGCCGGGGGTGAAGGAGTGCCAGTTGTCGAAGAATACCTGCCAGTCAATATCGGGAGAGTCGGCGTAGCAGCGACCGATGCCGAAGCCGGACTTGGGGTCGATGTCTTCAAACAGAACATCCAGAGTTTCGCCAATCATGTTGTTGGAGAATTCTTCCATGACGTTTGCCTGGATTGCCATAATCAGCTCTGCACGGTGCTGTGCCACGTCGAAGTCCACGTGCTCCATGAGAGCGGCGCGGGTGCCCTCTTCGGGATAGAAGGGGAATACACCTGCACGTTCGATTTTTGCATAGCGCAGGAAGTCGCACAGCTCTTCGAATTCTTCTTCGCCTTCACCGGGGAGACCGGCAATGAGGCTGGTACGCAGTACCACGCCGGGAATGCGGTCACGGAGCTTAAAGAACAGCTCACGAATGTCGCTGCCTGTGCCGCGGCGGTTCATAGCCTTCAGAATGCCGTCGTTGATGTGCTGGATGGGAATATCCAGATACTTAACGATTTTTTCTTCTTCCGCGATGGTATCGATGAGTTCTTCGGTGAATGCGTCGGGGTACAGATAGTGGAGTCTGATCCACTGAATGCCTTCAATCTTACACAGACGCTTCAGCAGGGTGGGCAGAGCCTTGCCGCCGTACAGGTCTTCGCCGTAGCGGGTGACGTCCTGTGCGATGATAATCAGTTCCTTGTAGCCCTGTGCTGCCAGCTGCTCCGCTTCACGAACGATGGCATCCATGCTGCGGCTGCGGTACTTGCCGCGGATAGCGGGGATGATGCAGAAGCTGCACCAGTTGTTGCAGCCCTCGGCGATACGCAGGTAAGCGAAGTTCTTGCCGGTGCTGACTACACGGTCGATTTCTTCTACGGGACCGTTCTTGTCGGCAAATACCTGAATGGGGCTGTTATCGGACAACTGTTCCAGAACATCCGCAATGGCGCCGAAGCTGGAAATGCCCAGCATAGCGTCTACCTCGGGCAGTTCTTCCAGAATTTCAGCCTGATAACGCTGAGACAGGCAGCCTGTGACGATCAGGTACTTCAGATTGCCTTCGGTCTTCAGCTGACCGACTTCGATGATGGTGTTGATGGCTTCCTGTGTGGCGCTCTCAATGAACGCACAGGTATTGATGATTACCGCATCCGCCATTTCGGGGGCGGGAACGATTTCGTGGCCTGCCTGCTGTACCAGATACAGCATCTGCTCACAGTTGACGGTGTTTTTGGGGCAGCCGAGAGAAATAAAGCTAATTTTCAATGCAATACCTCTTTTTGTGTTGTGTTGGTTTGTGTTGGTTTTATTCTATCCAATCTTCGCAGTCGTTCAAAACCCGCTGTTTGCTTGCGGAGATTTCAGACCACGAAAAGCCCCGACGCAGCAATGCGTCGGTGGCTTTCTTAATTTCTTTTCTATCGGGGTCACTGCTTCTCAGTTTATTGCGAAACAGCTTGTCAATGATTTCCTCCTGAGAGGGGGGCGGGGGAAGCTCTTCCATAGCCTCCTCCCAAAGGTCGGTGTGGATGCCGTGTCGGTACAGCTCCTGCTTAATGCGGCAGGTGCCGTAGCCTTTGGTGGCATAGTGGCGCACCAGCATACGGCTGTATCGCTCGTCGTTGATGACACCCAGTTCCATCATGCGGTCGGCAACTGCTTCGGCATCTTCCAAGGGCTCGCCCTTTTCCGTGAGCTTCAAAATCAGCTCCTTACGGGAGTAATCCCGTCGCTCCAGCAGCCGCAGCGCACGCTTTTTCGCGGATTCGGGAAGCTGGGACATTAGCCTTCAAAGTCGTCTGCGCTGATGTCCACCGCACGGCCTGCAGCCTTGGCTGCCTTCTTAGCCTGAGGGGTCATGAGCTTGACGTAGTCTTCGCGAATCTTTGCTTCGATTTCAGCAGCAGCTTCGGGGTTGTTTTCCAAGAAGATGCGGACATTGTCACGGCCCTGAATGCGGTTGCCTGCAACGGTAAACCATGCGCCGCCCTTTTCGATGATGTCCAGCTTGACCCCCAGGTCGATGATTTCACCAATCTTGGAAATGCCCTGACCGTACATAATATCAAATTCAGCTTCCTTGAAGGGGGGAGCAACCTTATTCTTAACAACCTTTGCACGGGTGCGGTTGCCGATGATTTCGCTGCCGCTCTTCAGTGCTTCCACGCGGCGCATATCGATGCGGACACTGGAGAAGTACTTCAGCGCACGACCGCCGGGGGTGGTTTCGGGATTGCCGTACATAACGCCAATCTTTTCGCGGAGCTGGTTGATGAAGATGACCACACAGTTGGTCTTGGAAACGATACCTGCCAGCTTACGCAGTGCCTGAGACATCAGACGAGCGACTACGCCTACGCTGGATTCGCCCATTTCGCCTTCCAGTTCGCTGCGGGGCAGCAGAGCTGCTACGGAGTCCACAACGATGCAGTCGATAGCGCCGGAGCGGACCAGCTGCTCGGTGATTTCCAGAGCCTGTTCGCCTGTGTCGGGCTGAGAAATCAGCAGAGTGTCGATGTCAACGCCCAGCGCTCT
>JAZREI010000160.1:0-7566 GCA_045660685.1 Oscillospiraceae bacterium | reverse complement strand
GTAGGAGTGGGAGTCACCACGGGGGTAGGAGTGGGAGTTACCACGGGAGTAGGTGTGGGAGTCACCACAGGAGTAGGTGTGGGCGTTACCGCAGGGTCGGCTGCGCTGCAGCGGGTGCAGAAACCGTTCTTAAAATCATGTCCCAAAGCAGGGATGGTCTTCTGCTCGACCAATACGGTTTCACATACAGTGCAATGCTTGCCTTCGGAGAAACCGTCCTTGGTACAGGTAGCGGCAGTACCCTTGGCGATTTCTTCCTTATGCCCCAAAGCAGGAATGCTCTTCTGTTTTGTCAGTACCTTTTCGCATACCTTGCAGTGCTTGCCTTCGGTAAGGCCTGCTTTAGTACAGGTGGCATCCTTAGCCTTGTCGATTACTTCTGTGTGACCGGTAGCAGGCAGGACCTTCTGCTTGGTAAAGACTTTACCGCAGCGCTGACAGTGGCTGCCTTCGGAGGTGCCGTCCTTTTCGCAGGTGGGCAGGACTTCCGCATCGGTGACCTTGTCATGGCCGAGTGCGGTGATGACGGTCATACCGCTGAGGGGCTCACTGCAGATGCTGCACTTGGTACCTTCGGAGATGCCATCCTTGGTGCAGGTTGCGGGCACTTCGGGGACCAAGATGGGCTGATGATTGGTGCAGGTGAGGATATCGCATACATCGCAGTGACCGTTGTCGTTATTGTCGATGTGGTCGGCTTTGGCGATGGCTTCGGTATAGGTATGGTTTTTGTCGTTTTTGCAGGTATAGAGCATGGCGCCTTCTGCCGTGCAGCTTGCGGGGGTAATGACCTTGCTTTCGTAGTCATGACCGGTGGCAGGAATGAGCTTCTGGGTTACGATGACCTTCTGGCATACTTCGCAGCGCTTGCCTTCTTCGCGGCCATCGTCTTCACAGGTGGGTGCTACCGCAGGAGTCACAATTTCGGTGTGACCTGTGGGAGGAATGGTTTCCTGTGCCTTGAGGACTGCGCCGCACTTGGAGCATTTTGCGCCCTCGGTGAGACCTTCTTCTTCACAGGTAGGTGCCACTGCGGGGACGGTTTCGGACTGATGGCTGCAGTCTGCCGGAGTAAAGAAATCTACCTGATAATTCAGCTCTGCAGCCTTGCCGTCCTTGCTCTGCAGACCACGGATGTTTACGGTGTATGTGCCGTTATAAACGCCGATATCGGAAATGCCGGGGCGGAAAATGATGCAGTTGGGGATGCCGTAACCGTCATTGTTGACGGTAATGTACTTGCCGTCATTACCTGTGGTTTCGCCGCTGCCGTTGAAAGTCCAGACGGTATTGTCAGAGACACGAGTCAGGGTAACGGTCAGGTTTTCCAAAACGGGGCTCTGATACTTGAGGGGATTGAGGGTGACGGACCAAGGTGCCTCATCGGAGAATACGGTGGAGGGGAAATTGCCGGAGGCGGGCCATGCAATGAAATCAAAATCTACACCGTCGCCGCTGCGGTCAAAGACTCTGGTGGTAATATAGTCGGCACCGGAGGTGGATTTTGCGTAGCCGAAGCCAACATTCAGCAGGGTGGGGTTCAGCAGCCAGCGGCGATGACCCAGACAAGCAAGGTTGGAGGCACTGGAGCTGTCGTCCATGCAGCCCTGGGTGGAGCTTTGCAGAGGATTGTAGTTGGTATAGCCGTAGCGCATGGAAATGTTGCTGCTTGCGGTGGCGTCCGCGCCCTTGCGATAGAAGTCATAGGACATATCCGCAGGCTGGGTGGGATAGTGGGTCAATACATTGTTGGCTGCCAAAACAACGGCACCATACTGGGCGGAGTCGTTCAATTCGTCAGATGTCTGCACGGAGGGCAGACCTGCTGCGTAGCGAATGAAGTTCAGATAGCTTAGACCGCTGTCCAGCAGCTGCTCGCTGAGTTCGCCCTTGGTGTAGGGAGCGGTCACAGAAGGTGTTTCTGCGAAGAAATTGGCTGCGCTTGAGATGCTTGACCATTTAGCGGTCAGCTGTGCCTGTGTGGGCTTTGCGGCGTTCAGGTCACCGCTGTGCATCATGGTTACTTTGTCGTTGACGGGGATGCTTTCAGTTTTGGTTGCGCCGCACTGGGTGCAGGTGAAGGTCTTGACCCCTGTCTGGGTGGCGCTGGGGGCGGAAGTTACCACGCCGCTGTCCCATACGTGGTTGGTACAGGTCAGCTTGGGCAGGATGATATCTTCAACGCCGATTTCAGCGGATGCCTTTTGGTCCATGTAATAGCGACCGCAGACAGTACAGTACCAGTGGGCCATAATACCGTTTTCCGCAAATGTGGGAGCCTTGCCTTCCACGTAAGCCATGGTGTGGGTATGTACGGCCTTGCCTGTTACGGTGATGGTGATTTCTCCGTAGCAGCTGCCTGCTTTGAAGGAAATCACCGCAGTACCTGCGGAAACAGCGGTTACTACGCCGCCATTGACACTTGCGACGGTGGAGTCAGTGCTGCTCCATTCCAGACCTGCGACATTCAGCTTGGTTTTTGCCCATGTGAAGCCGGGATTGGACTGTGTAACCTTCAGGGTCTGATGATCCCCTGCGTTCATGATTTCGGTGCCTGTAATGTTGAAATTATAGCTCTGATTGCCAATGGACACCGCTACGGTATGTTCTCTGTCAGCGGGCTTGGTGGCAGCGGAGCCTGTGACGCTGCTGAAGCACTGGGTCCAGTACTTTACGCCGTTATGCTCGAAGCAGCCAACGCCAACAGCAGTGTATTTGGGGTTGAGGATGTTTGCGCGGTGACCCGCGGAATTCATCCAGTCTTCCATAACCATGGCTGCGGTTTGCTGACCTGCTGCAATGTTCTCACCGCGGGCACCGCCTTCGGGGAATGCGGTGAAACAAGAGGAACCGTCGGGGCGCACATGGTCAGCGAAAACCGATTGCTCCGCACTGCGCAGCATGGCAGTGTCCAGCAGCTCCTTGCTCATGGTCAAGGCGGAAAGACCCTGCTGATTGCGGGCTTCGTTGATCAGCTGCAAAACCTTATAGGCTTCGGAGTAGTATTCGGTACCGTCGACAGATACGGTGCTGCTTGCAGCCAGAACCCCCATGGGCAGCAGGCTTACCAGCATGCACAGTACCATGAGGAAAGAAAATACACGGGAATGCAGTGTTTTCATGGATTGATCACTCCATAAATAGGTATATATGGTTACATCATATAACAAAATGATGTCAGAGGCAAGTGTAAAAAAAGAGTACTGCAGTGCAGTACTCTTAGAATTTATGATTGGGTTAGCAGTATCCGATCCAAAGACCGAACAACAGAATGCCGCTTGTGAGCAGCAGGTTCATTGCCTGGAATTTCCAGGAGTATTTTACCCAGCTGCCGTAGCGCACATCCGCAAGACCCAGTGCAATGAGCAGGGCTGCGTTGGTGGGGTAGAACACATTGGAGAAGCCGTCACCAAAGGCGAAGGCAACCATGCACAGCTGGGCTTCGATGCCAAATAGCTGGGCCATGGGCACAATCAGGGGAATCAGCAGAAATGCCTTGGCAGAGCCTGATGCAATGAAAAAGTTCATACCCAGTACGATGCCGTAAATAGCAAGAACAATTCCCCACTTGGGCATGCCGTCGAGAGTTTGTACCGCCATATACAGCAGGGTATCCAGAATCTTTGCTTCTGTGAGAATGTATTTGACGGAGCTTGCCATGCAAATCATGAACACGGCAGGGAGAATGGCAGTCATTCCTTTGCCGAAGGTTTTGCCCAGTGCTTTGCCCTTCATGCCTGCGGTTACGGAGCCAATGAGACCTGCAGCCAGAAACATGACCGCAACAATAATCATGGTCAAATCCTGCAGAGCGGGGACGAAGGGAGAACACAGCACCAATGCAATGCCCACACCCAAAACACCGACGAAACGCATGAGAGCTTTGTCCAGAGCGGGGATGGGGGTGAAGTCTTCACGGTCGTCGACTATGCCTGTATCTGCCTTCTTTGCGTGGCGGTACAGGAATCCCAGCAGCAGTGCATAAATCAGTATGGCGCTGACAAAGCGGAGCCACAGACCTGAGAACATGGGCAGACCTGCCAGAGACTGCGCTACACCTACGGTAAAGGGATTGCATACCCCCGAGGCGAAGCCGCAGCCCGCGGCCAATAGGCTCATGCCCAGACCCGTCACAGGGTCCCAACCCAAGCTGACAGCCAGTGCCACTACGATGGGCACAAGGGGAACGCATTCCTCAAAGCTGCCGATAAAAGCACCCATAGACATAAAGAACAGGGGAATTACTGCCAGCAGACGGTATTTATGGGCAGCGAAGCGGTGTACCAGTCGCTGCAGCATATATTCCATGAGCCCACAGGCTTCCAGTGCGCTGAAGACACCGCCGATGACCAGCAGAAAAACGATGATGGCGATGATGGTGCCGCCGCCTTCCGCACCCAGTACCAGAATGGGGCTCAGCAGAAATTTGCCGAAGGTCAGGCTGCCTTTGGTATAGCGGAAGCTGCCTGTGGATACGATAACGGTATTACCTGCTTCGTCTATGATACGGGCGTATTCACCCGCGGGAATCAGAAAGGTTAATAAATATGTGCAAATCATCAGCACAAGAATGACTGAAATTGCACCGATAAAGGACTTAACACTGACGTTTAAGCCTTTGTTTTCTGTCATGAAAATCGCCTCCAAAAGAATGGAATCATTATAGCCACGTATGAATGAATATGCAAGAAATATATGAAAGTTTGAAAAAATACTCCATATTGACGATTTTGGTAGTTTTCGGGTATAATATGTGCATAATAAAAAGATCCGCGCTTGCAGGTGAGTATCCCGTGAGCGCGGATATTTTCGTATAAGGGAGAACTGTGTATGCTCAAAAAGACAAAGAGAGAAATTATTATGGACTTGATTGCGGTAGTAGTGGGCAACTTCCTCTACGCACTGACGGTGAAGCTGTTTCTGGAGCCTACGGGGCTGATTACAGGCGGCACCATGGGCTTGGCACTGACGGCCAATCACCTGTGGGGCACGGATATCAACCTGTTTGTTCTGATTTTTAATACCGCTATGCTGGTGCTGGGGTTCTTTACACTGGGTAAGACCTTTGCCGCCACCACCGTGGCAAGTACATTCCTGAGCCCCGGTTTTATGGAACTCATTGACCGCACCATTGGGCAGCCTGTGCTGAGCCACGACCCTATGCTCAACGCGTTTTTCTGCGGTATCGGCATCGGTGTGAGCTTGGGCATGGTCATTCGTGCGGGCAGCTCCACAGGTGGCTGTGATGTGCCCACGATTCTCATTTCCCGTGTGCTGCGTCTGCCTTTGGGTGGCGTGGTGTATGTGTTTGATATGGTGGTGCTGATGATGCAGCTGCTGTTCAGCGACGGGGAAGGCATTCTGTACGGCATTTTCATGGCGGTCATTTACACTGTGGTTATGGATAAGATGCTGCTGGTAGGCACCGACCGTACGGAAATCAAAATTGTCAGCGAGAAGTTCTTGGAGATTTCCGATGCCATTCAGGCACAGGTGGACCGTGGGGTGACTCTGCTCCATGGGGAGGGCGGATTCCTGCACCGTGAGACTAAGGTGCTGTTGAGCGTGGTATCCAACCGTGAAGTAGTAAAGGTGGAGCGCATTGCTCACGATATCGACCCCACCTGCTTTATGATTATTTCCCGCGTCAGCCAGGTCCGCGGCAGAGGCTTTACCTTAGACAAAGACCACCCTCATGAATTCGGCGCATAACAAAAACTCCCACATGCTTTTGCGTGTGGGAGTTTTTCATTATAGAACTTGTACGCCATTGTGCTCCGCGCGGAGTTCATGGACAGTCCAGTTGGCGACCGTGACAGAGGGGAGTGCCTCTCTCAAGTATGCTGCCAGACTGTCGCTGCGTGTGACGCACAGCAGGGTGGGACCTGCGCCGCTGAGACAGAAGGCTGCGCCCTGAGCTTTGACCATGTCTTCAATGATACCATAGTCGGCGATGAGGCTGCGGCGATAGGGCTGATGGATTTTGTCATCCATTGCCATGGCGAGGAGTGCTTCATCACCCAATTCCAGCGCCTTTACCACCAGTGCCCCTCTGCCAACGTTGTATACCGCATCGGCGCGGGAATAGCTTTCGGGCAGTACGCCGCGGGCTGCGGAGGTGGACAGGGGGAAGTCGGGCACAAGCGCCAAGAACTTCCAGTCGGGGTGCAGAGGACAGGGGACAGTGATGGGCTTGTCGCCGCACATCATGGATGCGGTCATGCCGCCGAAAATGGCAGGTGCCAGATTGTCGGGGTGACCTTCAATAGGGTTGGTGACTTCCAGAAGCTGCTGCAGGGACAGGGGAGAGCCGTGGAGGGCATTGGCGCCCATAGCACCTGCGGTGAGCAGAGCGGCGGAGGAGCCCAGACCACGGGAAATGGGAATCTCCGCGGAAATATCAACCTTCAGACCCTTTACGGGGATGCCCATATAGTCCATAGCGGCTTTGTAAGCCACGTAAATGAGGTTGTCCTCGTTTGCGTATGCGGCATCGCAGCCTGTAAATTCCAGACCGCTTTCGGTTTCTTCCAAGGTGATGGTATTATATAAGGTAAGTGCCAGACCGAAGCTGTCAAAGCCCGGGCCCAGATTTGCGGAGGTGGCAGGCACTTGTACGGTCACTTTCATGGGGTGGTTTTCCTTTCTTACAGGCTCAATACAAAATCGGGCATATCTGCCTTGGGGATAACGCCTGTGTGCTTTTCTTCCTTCTGTTCCAATTCTGCCAGCATGATGGGGATGGCAACATTGGTCTTTGCAAACAGTTCTTCCATCTGACGGAACTCGTCATCGCTGTCTGCTTTGCCCAGTGCCTGCAGGACGGCAGCAGGGAACTTATAGGGAGAGGCGGTGGACAGCACCACCATGGGGCGGCTGTCACCTGTTGCGGTGCGGTATTCCTCAGCGGCTGCCCAGCCTGCTGCGGTGTGGGGGTCCATGAGATAGCCGCAGTCGTTCCAAACACGGCCGATCATTTCACGAGCCTGTTCGTCAGAGCAGCAGCCTGCCCAAAACTCCGCCTGCACCGCTGCTTTCAGTTCCTCGGGCAGCTCATAGATACCGTTCTCATTCAGCTGCTGCATGAGGGATGCTACCAGTGTGCAGTCACCGCTCATGAGGTACAGCAGTCGTTCCAGATTGGAGGACACCAGAATATCCATGGAAGGGCTCTGGGTCTTCAGCAGGGCGCGGCGCTTGTCGTAAATACCTGTGCGGATGAAATCGGTGAGGACGTTGTTGGCGTTGGAGGCACAAATCAGCATACCGACGGGGAGACCCAGCTTCTTGGCAATGTAGCCTGCGAGAATATCGCCGAAGTTGCCTGTGGGAACGGAGAAGTTAACTTCGTCACCCAATGCGATTTTACCGCTATTCAGCAGGTCGGCGTACGCCTTGAAGTAGTACATAATCTGGGGTGCCAGTCTGCCGATGTTGATGGAGTTGGCAGAGCTAAGACGGAAGGGGAGTTCCTTTTCACGGAAGCTGTTGAAGATGTTCTTGACCCCTGTCTGGGCATCGTCGAAGTTGCCTTCCACGGCGCAGACGATGACGTTGCCGCCTTCC
>JAZREI010000159.1:0-10368 GCA_045660685.1 Oscillospiraceae bacterium | reverse complement strand
GATGGAAACTGCTGCGGAAGCACCGATCATAGCGGTGATTTCGGGGGAGCAGTCACGGTCCACAGTCAGAACTTCGCAAGCGATAACAACGTCGTTGCGCAGATCGGAGGGGAACAGAGGACGCATGGGGCGGTCGATCAGACGGGAAGCCAGAACAGCGTTCAGGCTGGGCTTGCCTTCACGACGCATGAAGGAGCCGGGGATGCGGCCTACTGCGTACAGCTTTTCGTTGAAGTCTACTGCCAAGGGGAAGTAGTCGATGCCGTCCTTGGGACGAGCGGATGCGGTGCAGGTTACCAGTACGGAGGTTTCGCCGTACTTAACCAGAACGGATGCGTTGCACAGTTCAGCCATCTTGCCTACTTCAAAGGACAGGGGACGGCCTTCGTACATCATTTCAAACTTTCTGTAATTGGGGAAAGTTTTTTCACGAATGATCATGTGAGTTTCTCCTTTTCTTTAGAATATTTTGGAGCGGAGTCACCTGACCTTTTAGCACTTGCATTTTTTCAGCTCGCACCAACAGGGCGTGTATCGTGACATAACTGCCCAGTAGCGTTTTTGCGGAAGTATGATAAACTTTCCGCTCCCCGTAGGGACGCCCCTTGCGGGTGTCCGCTGTTTTCCGCAGGAAAGATACCGCGCGGTAAAGGAACGATTTTCGAGCTGTACGTACGATCTGAAAATATGCAAATACTAAATCGTCAAGTAACTACGCAGACGGATGCGTTTTTCGGTTATGAAAAAAGGTGGGACAATATGATATTGTCCCACCTTAAAACCTTCATAACCTTCGGAAAAAAATTACTTACGGATACCCAGCTTAGCGATGCAAGCACGGTAACGTTCGATGTCTACCTTCATCAGGTAGTTCAGCAGACGACGACGCTTACCGATCAGCTTGAACATACCCTGACGAGAGTGATTGTCGTTGGGGTTCTTCTTCAGGTGTTCGGTAATCTGGTTGATGCGTTCAGTCATGATAGCGATCTGAACTTCGGCAGAACCGGTGTCGGTTTCGTGTGCGCGGTTGCTTTCAATAACAACAGTCTTCTGTTCCTTAGTGATCATTGTAGGAACTCCTTTCATTTTTAAAAGTTATCCTGTGACTAAGTAACGGGCGCGAAAGGATACCGACGTCAATCGGCCGTTTCCCGAAACTGAGTTCACGGACACATGCCCGACTATATTAGCATATTTCAACCAATCTGTCAAACCTATTCTGCACATATTATCCAAAAAATTTGCATGGGAACAATTGGATTGCCATTGCAGTCGAAACTGATATAATAAAATAAAAACACCACGGAGGTGCTTTATGACATTATACATGAAACAAAAGGTATTCGCATTCAAGGACCGTTTTTATATCACCGACGAGAAGGGCAACAACGTATATTATGTGGAAGGTGAGCTGTTCTCCCTTGGCAAGAAGCTGCACATTTACGACATGCAGGGCCGTGAGCTTGCTTTGGTGCAGCAGCGCTTGCTGACCCTGCTGCCCAAATTCTCCGTCATCGTAGAAAACGAGGAGGTAGCGGAAATCGCTAAGGAGCTGACCCTATTCCGACCCCGATACAAGGTCAAGGGCCCCGGCTGGACCGTGGACGGTGACATCTGGGACCATGACTATAAAATCCGCAAGGGGCTCAATGCCATCATCGACGTGAGCAAGGCATGGCTCAGCTGGGGTGACACCTACCGCATCGACATCGACAGGGACATCAACCCCGTCATGGCCATCGCCGTAGTCCTTGCCATTGACTGCGTACTGGACGCGGAAAGCGCAAATGTAGATGTGAGCACCACATCCAATTAAATACCAAATCCAATTGCAAATGGGATTTGACCACAACTCATAACTAAACTAAGAAAAGCACCCTTGCGGGTGCTTTTCTTAGTTTTTAAGGCTCTGCATGGGTGCAGGGATTCTGCCGCCGCGCTTTACAAACACTTCGGGAGAAGTCGTATTGATGGGCATGACGGGACCGCTGCCCAGCAGACCGCCGAAGTTCAGCTCGTCACCCACCTGCTTGCCGATAGCGGGAATCAGGCGTACAGCGGTGGTCTTGGAGTTGACCATACCGATGGCAGCTTCGTCTGCAATGATGCCGCTGATGATGGCAGGGGTAATGTCACCGGGTACTACAATCATATCCAGACCCACGGAGCAAACCGCGGTCATGGCTTCCAGCTTTTCCAGTGTCAGCACACCGTTTCTCGCCGCAGCAATCATGCCCTGGTCCTCAGACACGGGGATAAACGCACCGCTCAAACCACCTACGTGGGAGGATGCCATAACGCCGCCCTTCTTTACCGCATCGTTCAGCAGTGCCAGCGCGGCGGTAGTACCGTGGCAGCCGCACTGTGCCAGACCCATGGACTCCAGAATGTTTGCCACGCTGTCGCCAATGGCAGGAGTGGGTGCCAAGCTCAGGTCAATGATACCGTAGGGTACGCACAGACGGCGGGAAGCTTCCTGTGCCACCAGCTGACCCATACGGGTAATTTTAAATGCAGTCTTTTTGATGATGTTGGCAATTTCCGTCAGGTCGTCCTCAGGCTTCGCCTTAGCAACCGCCGCACGGACAACACCGGGCCCGGAGACACCTACGTTAATCACGCAGTCGGGCTCACCGGGACCGTGGAATGCACCTGCCATAAAGGGGTTGTCCTCGGGTGCGTTGCAGAATACCACCAGCTTTGCCGCACCGATGCAGTCACGGTCAGCGGTCATCTCTGCAGCACGCTTGACGATGTGGCCCATCTTCTTGACGGCATCCATATTGATGCCTGCCTTGGTGGAGCCAATGTTTACGGAAGAGCAGACCAAATCCGTTTCTGCCAGTGCTTCGGGGATAGACTCGATGAGGGCATAGTCCCCGGGGCCGAAGCCCTTATGTACCAGTGCGGAGTAGCCGCCGATGAAGTTAACCCCTACGGTCTTGGCAGCTCTGTCCAGTGCACGAGCGTAGTGAACAGGGTTGGAGGTGGGGTTTGCCCCTGCCAGCATGGCAATGGGGGTGACGGCAATGCGCTTGTTGACAATGGGAATGCCGTACTCACGGCTGATGTCCTCCCCTGTCTGCACAAGGTTTTCTGCATAGGCGCAGATTTTGTCATAGACCTTGTCACAGGAGCGGTGAATATCGGAATCGATGCAGTCGAGAAGGGAGATGCCCATGGTGACGGTACGGACATCCAGATTCTCGTTATCGATCATGTTGATGGTTTCCAGAATATCATGAGTGTTGATCATCGGTTAACCCTCCACCATCAGATACGATGCATGGCGTTGAATACGTCTTCATGCATGGTGTGGATTTTCAGACCCATGTCGCTGCCCGCTGCTTCCAGTTCGTCTACCAGTGCGCTGAAGGGCACGGTGCACTTGGAAATGTCTACCAGCATAATCATGGCAAACAAATCCTGCATAATGGACTGGGTGACTTCCAGCACGTTTACATTCTTGTCAGCGCAGATGGCGGTGACCTTCGCCAGAATGCCTACCATGTCCTTGCCAATAACGGTTACAACAGCTCTCATATGAAAATACCTCATTTCTGTGTGGTTTTTGATAATAGGGCTATTATATGCCGATAAAAAAATAAGTCAAGGGGAGTCGCGAGCAGGTTGTGGGTTAGACGCACCATTCCGTAGTGGCGGTGCAGTGCAAGGCCTCCCCCTTTTCGTTTAAATCACTAAAGGTAATACTTATTTCTGTGCAACTCACCGAAAATACAATTGCCCTTTGACAGGATACAGTGCAAGGGGTATAATAACGTCAATAATTCATTGACGAAAGGGGTCTCATCGTGAAGGTTTTCGCTATGGCTATGATGATGAACATGCGCATGTGCAACATGGGCATGCGTAGCCGCGCGTAAATACGATGAGCTTCTGATATACAACCGCAATCAGCATCACAAGGATGCAAAACCGCAGGAAGCCATCGAGGGCTTCCTTTTTTGTTACCCAAATCTCGATGAAAGGATGTATGACAATGCATCTTACCCAGTTATTAAGGACAACCAAATTCCGAAATGAGCGAATGTGACCCTTAGGGCACACAACAATCGGAACACATTTATTCTCAACAATCATCACACTCATATATAAACTATTTTAAAGGAGAAATTAAAATGAAGAAGATTATCGCTCTGGCTCTGGCTCTCGTCCTCTGTTTCGCTCTGGTCGCTTGTGGCGGCGGCTCCTCCGATGAAGCTTCCCTGACCATCGCAGTTCCCAATGACACCACCAACGAAGCACGCGCACTGCTCCTGCTGCAGGAACTGGGCTACATCACCGTTGACCCCAACGCAGGCATCGTTGCTACCATCGCTGATATTACCGAAAACCCCTACAACATCGAATTCGAAGAAGTTGAAGCTGCTCAGATCCCCAACATCCTGCAGGACGTTGACTTCGGCATCATCAACTCCAACTACGCAATCGCAGCAGGCATCAACCCCGCTTCCGACTCTCTGGCACAGGAAGGCGCAGCATCCGCATACGTCAACATTCTGTGCGTAAAGGAAGGCAACGAAAACACCCCCGAAGCGAAGGCTCTGGCAGCTGCTCTGTCCTCTAAGGTAGTAGCTGACTACTTCGCAGACACCTACGCAGGCTCCGCTATCTCCGTTGTGGAAAATCCCGGCGACGGCTATGACGCATCCGTTGACTACGCAGCACTGGCAGGCACCACCATTTCCGTAGCAGCTTCTCCCTCTCCTCACGCTGAAGTTCTGGCACTGGCAAAGGACATTCTGGCAGCGAAGGACATCACTCTGGAAATCGTGGAATTCACCGACTACGTACAGCCCAACATGGTAGTTGAATCCGGCGACATCTTCGCAAACTACTTCCAGCACGTTCCCTATCTGGACGACTTCAACGCTGAAAACGGCACCCACATCGTAACCGTAGCAGGCGTTCACGTAGAACCCATGGGCATTTACGGCGGCAAGCAGACCTCTCTGGACGCAATCAAGTAATTCGAACCCACCCAAAAGCCGCGGCCATACACCGCGGCTTTTTTATTGAACATAAGGAGAATCTTTCAACATGATTGAAATTAAGAACCTTTACAAAACCTTCCATACCAAAGCAGGTGACGTGGATGCGCTGAAGAACATCAACCTCACCATCAACGACGGTGATATCTACGGCATCATCGGTATGAGCGGCGCAGGCAAGTCCACTCTGGTCCGCTGCATCAATATGCTGGAACGCCCCACAGGCGGGCAGGTCGTCATCGACGGCAAGAACATGGAGCTTTTGAGCGACAAGGAGCTGCGTGAAGCCCGCCGTGACATCACCATGATTTTCCAGAGCTTCAATCTGCTCATGCAGCGCAACTGCCTGAAGAACGTATGCTTCCCCATGGAGCTGGCCGGGGTAAAGAAGGCAGAAGCGGAAAAGCGCGCCATGGAGCTGCTGGAGCTGGTTGGTCTTCCCGACAAGGCTAAGGCATACCCCGCACAGCTCAGTGGCGGTCAGCAGCAGAGAGTGGCAATCGCCCGCGCACTGGCCACCAACCCCAAGGTGCTGCTGTGTGACGAAGCCACCTCCGCACTGGACCCCAACACCACCCACTCCATCCTGTCTCTGATTCGTGACATCAACCAGAAGCTGGGCATTACCGTGGTCATCATCACCCACCAGATGTCCGTTGTGGAAGAAGTCTGCACCCACGTTGCCATTCTGGACCGCGGTGAGGTTGCGGAAGTTGGCACTGTCGGCGCGGTATTCTCCAGCCCCAAGTCCAACGCTGGCCGCCGTCTGGTATTCCCCAACGGCGAGGACGACATGGTTTCTGACCCCACCAAGGAAAAGCGTCTGCGTGTGGTATTCAACGGCGCGGAAACTGCAGGTGCGCCTCTGATTACCACCATGGCCATCGAAACAGGCATTGCGGTGAACATTCTGGCAGCATCCATCCGCAGCATCGAATCCCGTGCATACGGCAGTATGCTGCTGGGCATCCCCGGTAAGAGAGAAAACATTTTCACGGTGACGGACTATCTGGCTGCCGTGCCCGACGTATACGTAGAGGAGGTGTAAGGGTATGTTGGCAAAAGCATTTGAAGCCGAGTCCATTGCTCTGGCCATTAAAGTCATCCAGTCCGAGATTCCCTTCGCCATCTGGGAAACCATTTACGCAACGGTAGTTTCCACCGCATTCGCCATTCTGCTGGGTCTGCCTCTGGGTATGCTGCTGGTGGCAGGTGACACAAACGGTGTGAAGCCCATGCCCAAGTGGTTCATGAACCTGCTGAACACCGTCATCAACCTGCTGCGCTCCATCCCCTTCCTGATTCTGATGATTATGGCATTCCCTCTGGCCCGCATCATCGTAGGCACTACCGTGGGCACCACCGCCTGCATCGTACCTCTGGTCATCGCCGCATTCCCCTTTGTGGCACGTCTGGTGGAAACCAGCCTCCGCGAAGTGAACCCCAACATCATCGAGGCCGCACAGTCCATGGGTGCTACCCCCTTCCAGATTATGTGGAAGGTCATGCTCCCCGAAAGTGTCCCCTCCCTGCTCAGTAACTTCACCACCGCCATCACCACCATTCTGGGCTACACCGCTATGGCAGGCATCATCGGCGGCGGCGGTCTGGGCAAGATTGCCATCAACTACGGCTACTACCGTTATAAGTATCTGGTCATGTACGTTGCGGTCATTCTGCTGATTATCATCGTGCAGATTTTCCAGTCCGCAGGCACCAAGGCCTCCGTCAAGAGCGACAAGCGACTGAAGTAAAGAAACAAAAAACACCCCCGACAGTTGTCGGGGGTGTTGCTGTTTTATTTATTCAGGCGTGACCAAATGAGGATGATGACTTCCGCGGGGATGCCAAGCAGGTAAATGGGCCATACGTTATGACCGAAGGGCAGAATGGTCAGCTGCAGGGTGGCCAGCAAAGACCACATAAGCAGAGAGACAATCAGGTAGTTCAGCCGAGGCTTGAACCAAATGGAATTGAACACCAGCCAAACAATCAAGCTGGCAGGCACTGCGTACACAAACACCAGAATGTTTGCCGTATTGCCTCCTGTAATCAGATGGATGACCATGAACACCAGCGCTGCCACCAGCCAAACCATAACCACACTCATGATGGTAACCAGCACACGGTTCAGACGGCTTTCAGCCTTCACCGCAGGCTCGGCGCTCATGACCTCACCGCGCACCAGCCAGTCCAAAGACACCTGAAACAGGTCTGCGATTTTGGACAGCACTGCCACATCGGGCATGGATTCGCCACGCTCCCACTTGCTGACGGCCTTGTCGGAGTAATTCAGTTTTGCAGCCAATTCTGCCTGTGTCATGCCGCTGGCCTGCCGCAGACGAACAATATTCTTGGCAACGGTACTCTTGGTTGCTTCCATGGCTTCCTCCCACAATTGTTCATAGATAATATCAGTTTAGCACAATTTTATGTCAAATTCAATTGAAAAATCGCGTCTCTACACCCCCACTCTCCCCGTGGGAGAGTGCTTTTTGACCGTTCTCCCGTCCGTTCCCCCCTCCATGCCACACAGTAGCTTGCGATTTTCACCCCCCTCAGGGTATGCTGTTTTCGTGAATTTTACAGCTAATTGGAGGCTTTTATGAACGAATATATCATCTTTACCGATTCCGCTTGCGACCTGAGCGCAGACGTGCTGCGTGAACGTCACGTGAAATTTAGCAGTCTGACCTTCACCTTTGACGGGGAAAACCGTGTATATGGCAACCACGAGCTGCCCGCACCTGTATTCTATCAGTTTATGCGCGACGGCAAAATCGCAAGAACCTCTGCCATCAACCCCGACACCTTCTACCATGCTTTCGAGAAGGAACTGAAGAAGGGCCGCGACATTCTGTATATCGGTGTGTCCTCCCCTCTCAGCACCACCTATAACTCCGCCTGCATTGCAGCCGAAGAACTCATGGAGAAGTATCCCGACCACAAAATTCTGACCGTGGACAGTCTGGGTGCATCCGCAGGTCTGGGCATGCTGGTTGACATGACCGTACGCAAGAAGCAGGCAGGCGCTACCATTGAGGAAGCTGCCGCATACGCCGAAGACCTGAAGCATCGCGTATGTCACTGGTTCACCACTGACACTTTGACCTATCTCCAGCGCGGCGGCAGAATCGGCGCAGCAGCCGCTATGTTCGGCAACGCACTGAATCTGCGCCCCGTTCTTCATGTAAGCGCTGAAGGTCTGCTGGTGAATGTAGCGAAGGTTCGCGGCCGCAAGGCAACCCTCCGCGCACTGGCTGACAAGGCCATCAAGGAAGCGGTCAGCGACAGCCCCATTTTCATCTCCCACGCAGACTGCATGGAAGATGCCAAGACTCTGGCGCAGATGATTCGCGAGGCAAGAGGTCTGGAAACCCAAATCATCACCGACGTAGGCCCCGTCATCGGCGCACACGCAGGTCCCGGCACTCTGGCACTGTTCTACATCGGCACCAGTCGCTAAAGACGGAATGGACTGCGTATCGTTTATTCCGCCGCACAGCTTAACACTTTGCGGCGATGGTGTGCCGCACTTAACCTAATCTCTATTTTCATTTTCCTCATTCTTCCGCCCTCTTTTGCATACACTTGTGCAAAAGGGGGCATTTTTATGGAACTTTGGAAAGTCATTGTCATTGGCATGGTTGAAGGCATCACCGAATGGCTGCCCATCAGCAGCACGGGGCATATGCTGTTGCTGGATGCGTGGATTCCTCTGCACATGAGCGATTCCTTTAAGGAAATGTTCTTCGTGGTCATTCAGCTGGGTGCCATCCTTGCGGTGGCAGCGGAATATTGGGAAAAGCTCTATCCCCGCTCCCCCGCTGCGCGGTCACTCTGGGGCAAGGTGCTTGTGGGCTGCATCCCCGCAGGAGTGCTGGGCTTGCTGCTGGACGATGTGCTGGAAGCCCGTTTCGGCACGCCCCCTACCATTGCCGCCATGCTGATTTTATACGGTGTTCTGTTCATTGTCATCGAAAACCGTAAGCTCACCCCAACCATCAGCCATATAGACAAGCTGCCCCTTTCCATAGCCTTGGGGATCGGCTTCTTTCAGGCACTGGCCATGATTCCCGGCACCTCCCGCTCGGGGGCGACCATCTTAGGTGGACTGCTGCTGGGGGTATCCCGTACCGCCGCCTCGGAGTTCAGCTTCTTTCTTGCCATCCCCACCATGCTGGGTGCAAGCCTGCTGAAGCTGGTGAAGTTCGGTTTAAACTTTACCGCTGACGAGCTGATGACACTGGCGCTGGGTATGACCTCGGCGTTTCTGGTCAGTATGCTGTCCATCCGCTTCCTCATGGCATACGTCCGCCGACATGATTTTAAGGTCTTTGGTTGGTATCGGATTGCCCTGGGGGTATTGGTGGTTTTGGTTACAATATTATAAATATGTAAAGATAGCTTTTGATTCATCATGGTCAAAGGCTATTTTCATCCCATGTGTCATGGAGAGCAACTTGAAATGTTCTGCCTGTTTTGCTATACTTTCAACAACAATTGTTCTTTTGAGGAGATCAAACCATGAACGCAAAGAAACTCTTAGCCGCACTGCTGGCAGTAACCATGCTGGTCTGTTTGCTGCCCATGTCCGCACTGGCATACTCCGACCTTCAGCTCACCGCAGCCCCCAAAATCTATTTCAGATGTGACAACATCACATTGACCACGCTGACTTTCTCTCTCCACGATTGTCCGTACGGTAATTTTTACTTCTCCGACGGCAGCTCCTCCCATATCATTGACCAAGACATTCAATCCATGGATGAGTCTATCGTTACCTTTGACACGGAATATAGTCAGCTGATTTTCCACGCACTGGGTGAAACAGCGTTCTCCTACACCCACAGCGATGGAACTGTATATACCATTCCCGTTAAATCCACCATTACCGATACCTTCGCTCTTTTCACGCAGCCTGAATTCAACGAAGAATATTATATCGATGACTACCAAAGCTATTTCGTTTCGGAAGAAACAAGCACCATTTACTTGGTCGCCAACGACGACTACCCCGGATGCCGTCTTGAGTCCATTGATTTGTTCTATGAAGACACCTTTTTCGACGATTATTATAAAATGCCCGAAGGTTCTTCCTGCGAGATTGCAAAAGATAAGCGCTCTGCCGCCATTCACATCGGGGAATTGACCGACGAATCCTTCGACGCCGGATTCAAATTTTACTATTATGACCTCTATGATTGGCAGCTCCTGCCCAATCCCGCCGTCTTCTCGTTAACGCTCACCAAGGATATGCCCGAGCCCACGCCCGAGCCTACTCCCAAGCCTACCCCCACACCTACTCCTAAGCCTACTCCCAAGCCTACCCCCACACCTACTCCTAAGCCTA
>JAZREI010000158.1:0-23066 GCA_045660685.1 Oscillospiraceae bacterium | reverse complement strand
ATGAAGGCTGCACCAGAGCCCAAGTGGTGACCTTCCTGTGGGCGGCAAACGGTAAGCCTGCGCCTGTAAGCATGAAAAATCCCTTTGCAGACATTGCTGACAGCGACTGGTATTACAATGCAGTGCTGTGGGCAGTGGAGCAGGGCATCACAGGTGGTATCAGTGCTACAGAATTCGGTCCCAATCAGACCTGCACCAGAGCGCAGATTGTCACCTTCTTGTACGCAGCTGCGGGTAAGCCCGCAATCAGCGGCACCAATGTGTTTGCAGATGTGAATGACACCGCATGGTACACCACTCCCATTATCTGGGCTAAGGAACACGACATTACCGGCGGCATGGGCGACGGCAAGTTCGGTCCTAACGACACCTGCACCAGAGCACAGGTAGTAACCTTCCTGAAGAAGGTATACGGATAATTAAATATACACGCAAAAAGCGGACTTCCGAGGAAGTCCTCTTTTTCTGTTTCGTATATCACTTAGGCTGTTTCATAGACAAGCCGATTCTCTTTTTCTTTTCGTCCACTTCGGTGACCCATACGGTGACCACGTCGCCGACGCTGACCACCTGAGAGGGGTGCTTAATGAACTTATCGCTCATGCGGGAGATATGCACCAGACCGTCCTGATGGACACCGATGTCCACAAATGCGCCAAAGTCGATAACATTGCGCACAGTACCTGTCAGCTCCATACCTACAACAAGGTCGCTGATGGACAGCACATCCTTGCGCAGTACGGGCTTGGGCAGTTCATCACGGGGGTCACGACCGGGCTTCATGAGCTCGGCAACAATGTCCTGCAGGGTAGGCACGCCGATGCCGCACTGCTCTGCAAGCTTCTGTTCGCCCATGAGCTTCACCTTGGAGGGCAGCATGGTCAGCTCCCCTGCCGCTACATCCTTCAAGTCATAGCCGCACAGCTTCAGCAGCTGCTCCGCAGCGGCATAGCTTTCGGGATGCACGCCCGTGTTATCCAGCACATTCTTGGACTCGGGTACACGCAGGAAACCCGCACACTGTTCGTATGCCTTGGGCCCCAGCTTGGGAACCTTCAGCACCTGCTTACGGGAGGTGAACACGCCGTTTTCCTCACGGTACTTGACGATGTTCTTTGCGGTGGTGCCGTTAAGGCCCGCCACAGCCTTCAGCAGAGGTGCGCTGGCGGTATTCAGGTCAACGCCTACACTGTTTACACAATCTTCCACAACGCCGTTGAGAGCCTCTGTGAGACGTGCCTGAGGCATATCATGCTGATACTGCCCCACGCCGATGGCCTTGGGGTCGATTTTCACCAGCTCCGCCAGAGGGTCCTGCATACGGCGCGCAATGGACACCGCAGAGCGCAGGTTTACATCAAATTCGGGAAATTCTTCCGCAGCCAGAGGGGACGCGGAGTAAACGGAAGCACCTGCCTCGTTGACAATCATATAACTGACAGCAGGCAGATTTGCAATCATTTCCACAGTCATCTGCTCGGTCTCACGGGATGCGGTACCGTTGCCGATGGCAATATGCTCTACCCCATGCTTCTTCACCATACGGGTCAGCTTATCGATGGCCTCCTGCTTCTGGCGGTTGCCGAAGGTGGGGTACACAACAGTGGTATCCAGCACCTTGCCCGTACCGTCCACAACTGCAACCTTGCAGCCGTTGCGGTAGCCGGGGTCCAGACCCATGGTCACCTTCCCCTTTACGGGAGGCTGCATGAGCAGGGGGCGCAGATTCAGTGCAAAGTTGCCGATAGCGCCTTCGTTGGCTGCATCGGTGAGCATGGCACGCATTTCACGTTCCAAACTGGGCTCGATGAGTCTGCCCCATGCATCATCTGCAGCATTGCGCACAAAAGCCATGCTTGCACTGCCGGGACGTACTACACTGCGGCGCAGGGCAATGAGAGCAGTTTCTTCATCCAGAGCCGCGCCCACCTTCAGGAAGCCTTCTCGCTCCCCACGGTTGATGGCCAGAATCTGATGGCCCTGCATCTTGGTCAAAGGCTGCTTGAAATCATAGTACAGGCGATATACGCTGTCCTCCTGGTCTTCGCTTGCCTTACCACAGTGCAGCTCACCCTTCTTGGTGTACAGCTCACGGAGATTCTTGCGAATGTCCGCATCATCGCTGATGATTTCCGCAATGATGTCGGAGGCACCTGCCAGCGCTTCTTCCACGGAAGCTACGCCCTTTTCCTCGTCGATGTATTCCATTGCTGCGGCTTCGGGTGCGGGGCAGTCCTTCTTCTGAGCAAACAGCAGCTCTGCCAGAGGTGCCAGGCCCTTTTCACGAGCCATAGTGGCACGGGTGCGGCGCTTCTGCTTATAGGGGCGGTACAGGTCTTCCAGCTCCGCCAGAGTCACCGCAGCATCAATGGCAGCAGCCAGTTCGTCTGTGAGCTTCCCCTGGTTGTCGATGCCGTTGCGAATTTCCTCTCTGCGCTTGTCCAGGTTCCGCAGATACTGTACCCGCTCCTCCAGCTTACGCAGAGTAGTATCGTCCATGCCCCCATGAAGCTCCTTACGGTAACGAGCAATGAAAGGAATGGTATTTCCCTCGTCCATCAAAGCAATGACATTTTCAATATAGCTTGCAGGCTGATTCAGTTCCGCCGACAAGACCTTGATCATATCCATAGTAAAATACTCCTCAAAGATTTAGATGCTGTATTGTAACAGAATTTATCATCACATTCAAGTGTCCTTTGACACAGCCGCAATACCTGATATAATGGAAACATCAAAAAACAGAAAGTGTGATAGTATGAAATACAAAAACAAACTTGCAAAAGCCTTTTTGATCGTAGCCGTAGTTACCTTCATTCTTGGTACCATCGGCAGCATCGTTATTATGGCCTCTGCCGATGAAGTAATCGGGTTGGTATGCCTGCTCAGCGTTATCGTATGCTCCATGCTGTTTCTGGCTGTTTCCGAAGGTCTCCATCTCCTGCAGATCATCGCAGACAATACCGCCAAGCAGCCCAAGTTCTTTACCAGCGAAGCAAGCATCGTAGCGGACATGGAAGCCGAACTGCCCGAGCTGTGAGGTGATACCATGAGCAAACGCTTTGAAACACTGTTCGCCTTGGATAAAAACCTGTATGCGACCGACTCCCCCGTCATCATATCCGCAGGGGTTCTCCTGCGAGATACGGAAAGCAACCGTCTGGCTGCTCAGCTGAAGTTCCGCAACGTATCCTCCAAGACCATTTGGGCGCTGACCGTAACCTTGGCCTGTGTGGACACAGGCGGCAAGCCCACTGCCGAGGATTTCACTTACCAGTATCAGGACCTGACCGCAGGCCGCGGTGAAGAATTTGGCAGCAAAAAGGCCATCCTAATTCCCAATAACAACACCCGCGGTTTCCGCATCACAGCTCTTACCGCGGTATTCAGCGACGGCAGCACCCAAAGCATAGCCGTAAATCTCTCTCCTCTGCCTGAAATAACCCTGCTGGACAGCGAACTCAATGACCGTCAGCTGGTTAAGCAGTACCGTCTGGCCACCAATGATTGTGCCTTGTACGTGCCCGCATCCAAGTTCGGTCTGTGCTTTTGTCCCTGCGGCAATTGGCACAGTCAGCCCTACTGCTCCGTATGCGGTCTGTCTTATGTACAGGCTAAAAACGCCTATGACCTGCCAACCCTGACTGCTGAAAAGGATATTCGTCTGGCACAGGAAGAAGCCGACCGAGAAGAAGCTCGCCGCGCCGAGGCTTACGACAAGGCTCTAAAGCTCATGGAGCACGCCAAGCTCCCCGTAATGCTGTGGAAAGCAGAGGCTGCATTTGCTGCATTGGGTGACTACCGAGACTGCACAGAAAAAGCATTGGAGTGTCGGGAAATTCTGAAGACCATAGCACTGAAAAAGGCAGAAGCTCCCAAGAACGTTTACGACCTGAAGGAAGCTGAAAAAATCTTTTTGGCACTTGGCGATATGGAAGGCTGTGCCGAGCTGGCCGAACAGTGCCACACCCGTTATGAAAAGGGTACGGATAAGCTCAAGACCAAGACCAAGAAAACCGCAAAACGCATTGTCATCGCTGCAGCAGTCATTGCCGTTGTGATTGCCATGATCCCCATCAGTATCAACTACATCATCCCCGCAGTGAAGTACTCTCAGGCCGAAAAGCTTGCATCTAACGGGCAATATGACGAAGCCATCGCCGCATTTAAAGCAATGGGTGACTATAAGGATGCGCAAGTTCGTATGACAGACACGCAGTATGATAAGGCCGAAGCACTGATGGCAGAAGGCGCTTACACGGAAGCCGCCGCCATTTTTGACAAATTGGACGATTACCTCTATAGCCGTGACAAGCTCACTGAATGTACCTACCTATACGCCAAGGATTTGATGGCTCTTGAGCAGTATGAGGATGCAATCAAGGAGCTGAAAAAAATCGGCAAGTATGAGGATGCCCCCAAGCAGTTGGATGCCTGTTATCTGGCACTGGCGGAAAAGAATTACAGTGTAAAAGACTTTGACACCGCCTTGGCCTGGTATACCAAAATCTCCGATTTCGATACCTCCAACGCAAATTACGTAGACAGCGTATACCAATCCGCACTGCAGAATCTTGAAAAGGGAAATTACAAAAAAGCCGCTTCCCTATTCTCCGAAATTCCCGACCATGCCGACAGTGCCGCAAAGCAGCAGGAAGCCATGCTTGCCTATGTAGAAAAGAACCGCAACAACACCGACACCACCACCTTCGAATACCTACAGTTGCTGAAGGAGCAGGAATATGCAGGTGCTGCGGAACTTTATGACGAGCTGTACAGCTGGCAGATCAGTGCTACAGTAAACACCGATCCCGACTCCACTGAAAACATGGATACTATCAACAAGATGCACACATACCACTTCCGCATCTGTATCAGCGGCGGTCAGCCCAACGAGACTTTGAATCTGTATGCGGTCACTAAGCAGACCGACGGAACGGAAACCACCTCCGACGTGATAGAGTGCAAAAACGGAGACATTTTACAAGTCACAAGCTACTCCTATCGCAAAGCCGGTACCGCCTCCATCACTGTTTTTGACAGCAACAACAATATACTGACTACCCACAATGTCCGAATCAAGTAAACACCCTCACCCCCACTCCTCCACAGGGAGTGGGGATTTTTCAGCTTTCACCCTGAGACACCTCCCACACTTCCCGTTTAATTTTCCCTGAAATTAACTTGACATAAAAATGACCAGGGTGTAGAATTAGTTGAATATTTATAACTGCATGGTGGATAGCAGTATTTTAGGATATTTTGATTCGTTACAACGGGTGCGATTTCCCGTTTTATCTTTTCAAAAATATGATATTCGGCATGGTCTAACTATGCCCATCCATTGCAGACTTCCCTTTGGGAGGCTGCAGCAGTTTCCGCCCGAGTTTGGCAGCATCAGACGCGGGAGGATTTTTGTGCGTTGATTTAGGAAAAATCGGCGCAAAGCACCCCCATTCTAAGAAAAAAGGAGGTGTGTTGCTTACCTATGTCTACCATTATCAAGATCATTCTGGGTCTTGTCGCAGCATTGGTCCTGTGCGTTTTGAGCGCACTGGCCGGTTATAACAGCCGCAAGAAGTTTGCGGAAAAGGAAATCGGCTCCGCTGAAGATGAAGCAAAGCGCATCATCAACGAAGCCATCAAATCCGGCGAAGCCAAGAAGCGTGAGACCGTATTCGAGGCAAAGGAAGAAATACACAAGGAACGCACGGAGCTCGAACGTGAAATCAAGGAGCGCCGCAGCGAAATGTCCAAGCAGGAACGCCGTCTGCAGCAGAAGGAAGAAACTCTGGACCGCAAGAACGACTCTCTGGACAAGAAAAACGAAACTCTGCGTAAGAAAATCGCAGACGCAGAAGCAACACAGGCAGAAATCGAAAAGCTGAAGCAGAGCCAGGTAGAAACTCTGGAACGTATCTCCGGCTACACCGTAGACGAAGCTAAGGCTATGCTGGTGGCTCAGGTTGAATCCGAAGTGACCCACGAAATGGCTATGAAGGTCAAGGAAGTGGAAGAACGCGCTAAGGAAGAAGCTGACAGCCTGGCACGTGAAATCGTAGCAACCGCAATCCAGCGCTGCGCTGCGGACCACACCAGCGAAGTTACCGTATCCGTCGTGCCTCTGGCAAACGACGAAATGAAGGGCCGCATCATCGGTCGTGAAGGCCGCAACATCCGCACCTTCGAAAATCTAACCGGCTGTGACCTGATCATTGACGACACCCCCGAAGCAATCACCATCTCCAGCTTTGACCCCGTACGCCGCGAAGTCGCTCGCATCGCACTGGAAAAGCTGATTTCCGATGGCAGAATCCACCCTGCACACATCGAAGAAATGGTCGCTAAGGCACAGCGTGAAGTCAACGCAACCATCAAGTCCGAAGGTGAACGCGCAACCTTCGAAACCAACATTCACGGTCTCCACCCCGAGATCATCAAGCTGCTGGGCCGTATGCGTTACCGCACCAGCTACGGTCAGAACGTACTGAACCACTCCATCGAAGTGGCTCACATCTCCGGTCTGATCGCTGCGGAACTGGGTGTAGACATCCACACCGCAAAGCGCGCAGGTCTGCTTCACGACATCGGCAAGTCCATTGACCATGAAGTAGAAGGCAGCCACGTAAGCATCGGCGCTGAAATTGCACGTAAGTACAAGGAATCTGCCGCTGTAGTTCACGCTATCGAAGCACACCACGGCGACGTGGAAGCTCGCAGCGTCATCGCCTGCATCGTACAGGCAGCGGACACCATCTCTGCTGCACGTCCCGGTGCAAGACGCGAAAACATTGAAAACTATGTTAAGCGTCTGGAAAAGCTGGAAGAAATTACCAACAGCTTCCCCGGCATTGCAAACAGCTACGCAATTCAGGCAGGCCGTGAAATCCGTGTCATGGTTGACCCCGAAAAGGTCAGCGAAGATACTATGATTATGCTGGCTCGCGACATTGCAAAGAAGATCGAAGCTGAACTGACCTACCCCGGTCAGATTAAGGTCAACGTTCTGCGTGAGACCAAGGCAGTCGATTACGCAAAGTAAACATCTCAACACCCGAAGGGAACTCCTTCGGGTGTTTTTTTACCCAAGTTCAAAAAAGTGTTTCTTCGGAAAATAATATACAAAGCAAATATTCATCGTCTAACCGCAATTTTTCAGGAAAAATTCATAATAAACAAATTTTTATTCTCAATTTTTGAATAATGTTTGTATTTTTCCAAAAAAATTTCATTTTTGACAAAAAATGTACAAAAAATTCAGCACGTATTCAGTGTGTCATGTTATAATACGCGTGACTGAACATTTTTCTTATTTAAATTTTAGTCATGCCGATTAATCACAAGGAGGACTATTCCCCCATGAAAATACTGATTATTGAAAACGATGCTCTACTGGCTGATTCCCTGAAAACATTGCTGAATTCCAAGGGGTTTCAGGTAGAAATCGCATATGACGGTGAATCGGGCCGCGATCACGCTGAGCTGGGCATTTACGATCTGCTGATTCTGGATATGATGATGCCTGAGCTGGATGGCTACACCCTGATTAATCAGGTACGTGCAAAGCTTCTGGGGACTCCCATCCTGATGCTCACCGCAAACGCTGGTGTGGAAGACCGCATTGCAGGTCTGAACGCAGGTGCGGACTATTCCCTCACCAAGCCCTTTGACCCCCGTGAGCTGCTGGCCTGCATCAATGCACTGCTGCGTCGTCAGGGCAATCAGGTGGATGTAGTCACCTATGGCAATACCGCTTTGGACCTTGGTTCCTCCATGCTGATTTGCGGTGAAAAGCGCGTCCGTCTGTCCTCCCGTGAGTTTGATGTTATGCGCTGCCTCGTGCAGGCAGGTGAACGCAATCTGCCTAAGGAGACCATCCTCTCCCGTGTTTGGGGTTACGACTCCAATGCCGTTGAAAACCACGTAGAAGTGTATGTAGGCTTCCTGCGCAAGAAGCTGGCAAGCATCGGCTCCAATGTAAGAATCGTTGCTCTGCGCCGTATGGGCTATCATCTGGAAGTAGACGATTAACAAATATTCCCTTAGATTTCTAATTTGATAAAATTTAAATTAAACGTCCGTTTTGCAAAAACGGACGGTTTTCTATTACAGACACATTTGAATATACATTCATTTTTATGCAAGACGTTATGAGAATTTATTCATTCCTTTCCATACGTCCCCGCATAAGCATACAGTTTGTCATTTAACTTACTTTACATCTTCTTATTTTGCACATTGCACAATAGTCGCATCCCTCTTGTTAAGTTTTTAATCATTATTGACAAGTTGAAATCACGTGGTATAGTGGACTCATCAAATAACACACGATACTACGCACGAAAGGATGGACATCGAACATGGGTTTTATGACCGGAAAAACTGTATTGATTACCGGCGGCGGCAGAAGCGTTCTCTCTAACGGAAAATGCGGCTCTATCGGCTATGGCATCGCCACCGCTTATGCAAAGGAAGGCGCTAACATCGCAATTACAGGCAGAAGTCTGGACAAGCTGATGGCAGCAAAGGAAGAGTTGGAATCCCTGTACGGTGTCAAGGTTCTGCCCCTGCAGGCTGACGTAGCATCGGGACAGGACAACGAAGCACTGGTCAACCGCACTGTGCGCCGTGTGGTGGAAGAATTTGGACGCATTGACGTACTCATCAATAATGCACAGGCATCTGCCTCCGGCGTTCCTCTGGTAGACCATACCACCGAGCAGTTTGATTTGGCTATGTTCTCCGGCCTGTACGCAGCCTTCTACTACATGAAGGCCTGCTATCCCTATCTGGCAATGAACAGAGGTACCGTCATCAACTTCGCATCCGGTGCAGGTCTGTTTGGCAACTACGGTCAAAGCGCATACGCCGCAGCCAAGGAAGGTATCCGCGGCCTGTCTCGCGTAGCCGCCACGGAATGGACCAAAGACGGTATCGGCGTATTCGTGGTTTGTCCTCTGGCATGGACCGCACAGCTGGAAAAATTCAAGAACGAATTCCCCGAAGCATTCGCAGCTAACGTCAAGATGCCTCCCGCAGGCCATTACGGCGATACCGAAACGGAAATCGGCCGTGTCTGTGTGCGCATCGCTCACCCCGACTTCAAGTACATGAGCGGCGAAACCCTCACTCTGGAAGGCGGCATGGGCCTGCGTCCTTGATTTCTTCACAAAACCGTATACAATGATTTTAGCCTGATATAGAAAGGAAGTACCATTATGCGCAAACTGAACACCATTCAGGACAAATACCTGCTGAACCACGCATACGCCACCGATAACCCCGATAAGAGCGGTGCAAACCATTTCTACACCGTTATGGACGCAGAAGACAGACTGATTATGGGTTACATCCGCTTCCAGCAGGGAGCCCGTACAGGTCTTGTACCTCCCAATGGTCTCCGCGATGACGACCTGCTGGAAATCGTACGTGACCGTCTGAAGGGCTTCCAGAACGGTCCCTTCCCCTGCGAAGAAAACGAAAAGGCTCTGGCCGCTGTTGAAGAAGCACTGACTTGGCTGAAGAAGCGCACCAACGACCGCGCAGCACGAGGCGTTCTGGGTCACGAAGTAAAATAACTTGGTTCAACATGCCCCAGCGGAGCATTTGACAGAGAATACATCCACCTCCAATTTTCCACGGGAGCTGTCGCATTTGCGGCAGCTCCTGTGGCGCTTATGCCACCACAACGCTCTGAGATGCGGCACAGTAAAACTTTCCTGCATTCCCCTCATCTTTACCACCAAGACCTTCCAACCCAATGTCATCAGCTGTGGGCACTTTGCACCGTGGCCTATTATTTTTTTCGTAGAGGACGGCGCCCTCGACGTTCCCTACGCAACAAATTTTCTATGACAATTGTCCTATAGAACGTTACCCTCGACCCCCTACGCACTATCGTTACCGTGCTTCAACATGACGAAAAGCAAAATGTCGGTACGAGCTAAAAACACAAAACACCACCCCGAGGGGTGGTGTTTCGTTTATTCAAGGAGTGGATTTACCCGATATTCGGATCAATCACATTTCATTCGTTTGAATTAAGCTTCCTTGTTAGCGTAGATCTTAGGCAGCATGAAGCAAACTACGATGCCGACAACTACGCATACAACCTGAATCAGTGCTACGTTGTGCAGAGAAGCAACGGGGCCTGCGGTTGCCATGCCACTCTGGAACATGGGAACGAACAGAGCAACGCCGAAGGGAGCGGACATATCACGGAATACGTTGTAGGTACCGGAGCCGGAGCCAGCCAGTTCGGGGCTGCAGCCGGACAGAACGACCTTCATGAAGATGGTGCCGTTGCCGCCCAGACCCAGACCGATGCAGAACAGAGCAGCAGCCATGATGGGCAGACCGGAGGTTTCCTTGATCAGCATCTGCAGAGCAGCACCGATAGCAACGAAGATCAGAGCCATTGCAGCAACAGTACGGGGTTCCTTCTTGTCAGCCATGGGACCGATAACGATGGTACCCAGAGCCATACCGACGTACATGATGGAGGTAGCAATACCGGACAGGGTGCGGTCATTCAGAACAACGATAGCGAAGGTGATGATGTTGGTCATGCAGGACTGCAGCAGACCCTGAGACAGGAACAGAACGATAACGGGCAGGATGAATTCCTTGCGAGCCATGAACTTGCCGTTGATGATGGGGCTCTGAGCCTTCTTTTCAGCCATAACCAGAGCAATACCGGATACCAGAGCAACTGCGTAGCAGATAACAGTGGGAGTGCCGAACCAGCCGGACTGCTGGCCGAAGGTGGGGATGCACAGAACCATGGAGAAGAAGATCAGAACGCAAATAGCGCCCATGTAGTCGAAGCCTGCCAGAGTCTTCTTGGGGCCATTATCCTTCTTGATCAGCAGGAATACTGCCAGCAGAGAAGCAGCGCACATTGCAACGTCGATCCACATAACGATACGCCAGCTGGTCTTAGCCAGAACGATACCGCCCAGAGTGGGCCCAAAGATAACCATGCCGCATGCGATGAACATGTAGATGGTGAAGCCCTGGCTCATCTTTTCGGGGGGGAATTCCATCATGATGTAAGCCATAACAACGGGAGCAATACCTGCAGCGCCGATACCGACCATAAAGCGGCAGATCAGCAGCAGAGCGATGCTGCCATCGGGCAGGATAGCGGAGATCAGGTGACCCAGGGTGTACAGGCCCATAGCCACCAGCAGAGTGGTGCGGCGACCCAGAACGTCACCCAGCTTACCCATAATAGGTGCCAGTGCAGCAGCACCCAGAGAGTATGCCAGAGTTACGAAGGTCAGATACTGGCTCATATCCCAAGCGGTGGTAATGTTTGCGGGGACAGCTGCGTTGAAGCCGCCACACAGAGACAGAACTGCCGCTGCAATTGCGTAAGGAATAAAGCCCTTCATGTAATTGTTGTTGGTTGTGGTTTCCATACATTACATTCCTTTCTAAATGATAAAAACTTTTTTAGCGGACTGAAACCGCCATAATTCACGTTAAGATTATAACAAGTCGTTAAACTTTCGTCAAATATCAAAAACTGGTGACATCATAAGTTTTAGTTATGATAGTATACAATTCAATTAAACGCTTGATTTCCACACAGTCCACATCTGCGGGTTTTCCATGGCGATTGAGATAGCACACATGCCAGCCTGCATTCAGTGCGCCCTTGATGTCCGCAGTAACGCTGTCCCCGATCATCAGCACTTCATGGGGGGCATAGCCCGTTTCACGGAGGCAATGCCCAAAAAATCGGATATCGGGCTTTTCATAGCCAATGGTCTGGGACACAAAGAGCCTATCGAAGTATTGCAGCACCCCTGCCTTTTGCAGTCGGTTGGTCTGCACATCCAAAAAACCGTTGGAAGCGCTGAAAACAGGCAGACCCTTCTCCTTAACAGCTCGCAGCACTTCCTCTGCCCCTTCCACAAGGGCAGCACTCTCCGCGAAAGCCGCAATAAAGGCTTCCTGAAAGCTCATGCCATCGGTGAGCCCCAGATAGTCCATCATGTGGGTATTCCGCAGCTCCAGCACTTGGGGAATGGTCAGCTCACCCTGCTTCTGACGAGCCCACATTGCATCGTCCACACGGCGGTACTCTGTCTGTACCTCTTGGGAATAGGCTACCCCCAAGGTTTCACAGGCCTTGCGGACGGTAAATTCCGCACACAGGTCATAGTCCAGAATGGTATCGTCAATATCAAAAAACAGTGCTTTGATCATGTTTGTTCTCCTTTGATTGGGATAGTTTCATTGTAACACAGCCAAAACAAATTGCATAGATGCCCCCTTGTTTTCCCAGTCTATCGGGGGTATAATGTGCCTATCTATTGTTAAAAGGAGACACTCCCATGCGCGGACTGAAATATCCCGAAAGCGAAAAATTTGAAAACTACTTCACACTGGTGCAGTCTACCATGCACAAATCCAACTGCGTATTCTTTCTGGACGCAGGCAACGGCAACGAATTTGAGACCGAGACCATGGAAGGCGAAGACCTGCTGGGCTGGATCCTGCCCGAAGCCATGGCCGATGAATTTGAAGCCAAGTGGCTGGCCGATGAATGTGTGGACGACTACTGCTGCCAGTACCACGAGGTAGACTGGGGCGGCAATCCCAAGCGGATCCGCATCCACTGCCAGCGCTGGGAACGATAAAACAGCAAAAAACGGAAGAATCCCGCTCCATGAGGATTCTTCCGCTTTTTTATTGATGCTTCATATCATCCATATAAGCATCCTGCCAAAAACACATATCCATCAGCTTCATGGGCGGATACTCCACCCCACATTGACTGAAACGCTCACGGAGTTTTTCAAAGGCCTCCTTGTGGGCGCAATAGAATTGAGCCACAGCACGAACCGAGTTCCGATTGTATAGCCCAGAAGACACGTGATTCTTTTTTACCGACTGTACGTAATAACGGTCGTATGCAGGTACGCATCCCAGTGTACCCAGAAGGATCTTTGTCACCAGCGTATCGGTTGCATTGTTGACCACCCCTTCAAGGGATGGTTTTTCCTCGGCGTAACAGGCTCTGATCCTGTTCCCGATTTCGTCCAACAAATCAAGGTTATGATCCTTACACAAATTTTCCGCAGAGATTCCCACCAGGGGAGCATATCGCGTCTCCTGCAGAATCCTCACCACGGGAATATGTACTTTATAATCTTTTTGAAGCAGAAAGGATGAGCCACGATACATCCCCCAGCTGGCAAGGTAAAAAGCCAGATGAAGTGCCAGATAGTCCAACGTCGTATCCTGCGTCACATATCGATTCTCGCAAAAAGCTTTGTAACAATGCTGCCACGACAAATATCTGCCGTGTTCATCCCGCTCTGTTTCGCTGAAGTAGTCCCAAATCATTTGCACCGCATAATCTTCGGTCATAGTTGCTTGGCTGGGGTTCCCGCTATTCCGAATCGGGAGAATTGCCACCGATTCCCTACACTCGGCAGCTCCATTCAGAGAATATTGGGCCGGATTCGCACCCGAACGAATCACCGCATTGCTCCGCACAAGAGACATCAGCGCAGAGTATATATAAGGTGCATGGAACTTATCTCCGTAAATCGCCTCTGCCAGTTCCCCTTGTGTCATTGTTCCGTTGGCGCAAAGCAAAGACAGTATGCTCTCCTTATTCCCCATTTCTCGCCCCTCCTCGTTTCTTGTAAAAAACAGGCACAGCAATTGTATGCTATGCCTGTTTCTGTTTTCTGAATGCTTATTAGTCGAAGTCGTCCTCGAATGCCAGATCGATGAAGTCCTGAGTAATCTGCATAACGCGCATGGTGTTGGTGTAGGGAGTACGGCCTACGGGCATACCTGCGGTAATAACAACGATATCGTCTACCTGTGCGTCTACAGTTTCAACCGCCGCACGAACAGCCTGCAGATACAGGTCGGTGCCGGACTTGGGACGCTTTACCAGGCTGGGCTGTACACCCCAGTACAGAGCCATCTTGTGGAAGGTTCTAATGTCGGGGGTTGCACTGACAATGGTCTTGTCTGCCTTGCGGCAGGAAACTGCGTTTGCAGTGAAGCCGGATTCGGTAAATGCAACGATGCACTTTGCATCCAGGTCTTCGGAGGTTGCGCAAACCGCATGAGCAATTGCGTTGGTAATGGCGTCACCGCTGAGGTTTACATTTTCAAACTGACCGCCGGAATGGTAATTCATGTGATTTTCCGCATTTTCAGCAATCTTCGCCATGGTGCGAACGGTTTCCACGGGGTACTTGCCTACGCCGGTTTCGCCGGAGAGCATGATTGCACCGGTACCATCGAATACTGCGTTTGCAACGTCGGATACTTCCGCACGGGTGGGACGGGGATTCTTGGTCATGGAGTCCAGCATCTGGGTAGCGGTAACAACAATCTTACCGCGGTGGATGCACTTCTTAATCAGAGCCTTCTGGATCATGGGCAGCAGCTCAAAGTCTACTTCTACACCCAGGTCACCGCGAGCGACCATGATGCCGTCAGCGATGTCCAGAATTGCGTCTACATTTTCCACGCCTTCCATATTTTCAATCTTTGCAATGATTGCAATATTCTTGCCGCCATTGTCATCCAGAACCTTACGCAGGTCCAGCATATCCTGCTTGTTGCGTGCAAAGGATGCTGCAACATAGTCTACCTTTTCCTGACAGCCGAATACCAGGTCATCGTAGTCCTTGGGAGAGATGTAGTCCATGTTCAGCTTAATGCCGGGGACGTTAACACTCTTACGGTTAGACAAAGGGCCGTCATTCAGAGCCTTGCAGATAATATCGGTATCGGTCAGAGAAACAACTTCGAAGCCGATCAGACCGTCGTCAATCAGAATCTTGGTGCCTACGGATACGTCCTTGGGCAGACCGGTGTAGTTAATGGAAACAATGGTATCGTCACCTTCCACCTCACGGGTGGTCAGGGTAAAGGTCTGGCCTTCCTTGATTTCGATCTTACCGTCCTTGTACAGACCGGTACGAATTTCGGGACCCTTGGTGTCCAGCAGAATCGCAACAGGCTTACCCAGCTTCTTGCGAGCCTTGCGAACCATGTCCATCTTCGCCTTCTGTTCAGCGTGGCTGCCGTGGCTGAAGTTAAAGCGGGCAACGTTCATGCCTGCCTTAATCATTTCCAGCAGAACTTCTTCTCTGTCGGATGCGGGGCCCAGGGTGCAAATGATTTTCGTCTTTCTCATTAGCTTGAAACCTTCTTTCAAAATCTTCCGTTAGTATTGCCGAAGCTCTGCCATTCATGCAAAGCTCAATTTTCTCACGTCTAATATATTACCACAAATAGAGCTAATTTGACAATTGTCAAACAAGACAGAAATCTAAATAAATTCCCCTGTACTTTTCGTACAGGGGAGTTTTTTTACTTTTCCCAGAATTGGTCTGTGCCGCACAAAGCAGCCAGTCTGCCGTGGATTTCCAGCATGGTGGTGTAGTTGGGGATGACGAATACGCTGCCGCCGTGGTCGGTCATCAGCTGCACCAGCTTGTCCATGTCCTTTTCCACAACAACGCCCTCGGCATTGAAGCCCGCATCCACCAGACGCTTTGCCAAGTCATCGGCGCACATGCCCGATACCAGTGCCTTGCTGCCGTGGACCGCTGCCAGCTTTTCGAAGTTAGCATCGTAAATCCAGCTGTAATCGGTGCCGTCAGCAGGCTTATTGTTCAGCAGGAACACAGGCAGGAAGTCTTCGGTCACACCGCTGAGGTAGTCAACCACACGGTCGCAGCCCACTGCGTTCTTAATGAGAATCATACGGAAGGTCATGTCCTTGTAGGTCATCTTTTCCATACGGCCGAAGCTGCAGGCAAAATGCTCACAAGCACCCAGCGCCACATCTTCGCTGACACCGAATGCCATCGCCGCAGCTGCCGCACCCACAGCGTTATATACATTGTAGTCCGCAGGCAGGTTGATACGCACAGTGTGTTCACCGTTCTTGGTCACTACCTTTGCCACGGAGCTGTCCGCATCACGGGTGGGAATATCCGCAACGGTCACATTCATTTCGGGCTTCTTGAAACCGCACTTGGGGCAGCGGAACGCACCCAGATGACCGTAAATGCGGTAGTCATATTCATACGCCTCGCCACAGCGGATGCAGTTGGGTGCTGCGGAAACCGCAGGCACTTCCCCACCGCCCAGCGCTTCGCCGAAGCCGTAGAAGCTGCAGGGGTTGGATACATCCCCTGCCATGGAAGCGGTCAGGGAGCAGTCGGCGTTCAGCACTACCTTGGTATTGGGAGAGCCCTGAATGCCCTCCAGAATCAGACCGCGGACATTTTCCATGCTGCCGTAACGGTCCAGCTGGTCACGGAACAGGTTGGTTACCAGTGCCACTTCGGGCTGAATCATGGGGACTACACGACGGAATGCCGCTTCGTCACATTCAAACACCGCAACGGTTTTCTTGGGCTTGCCGCTCAGAGAGCTGTTTTCCATGAGCATGGTGGTCAGACCGCTCATGAGGTTTGCGCCGCTGCGGTTGGCAGTGCAGTCGATGCCGCCATCCTGCAGAGCCTGCTCCACAATGCGGCAGGTGGTGGTTTTGCCGTTGGTGCCTGTGACCACGATGATGCGCATATCCTTTGCCAGACGTGCGGGCAGGTCAGGACACAGCTTCAGTGCGATTTCGCCGGGCTTTGCGGTACCGCCGCGGCGCAGAATTTTGGCAGCCAGCTTCACACAGCGGCCTGCCAATATAGCAAGAGTCACTCGAATACTCATAACTTCATCTCCTTTGTATGTAACAATTTATTATAAAACAAGTATCCCCCAAATTCAATGTCTGCACAGGATTTTATAGGCGGAAATGTTTCCCTTGTGCATCACACAAATTCGGGATATAATAAAGCCAGAATTTATATACATAAGGAGGACACTTCATTATGTTTGACGTAAAAAAGACCACAGAAGAAATCATTCAGTGGATTCGTGACTGGTTCGAAGAAAACGGTAAGGGCTGCAACGCAGTCATCGGCATCTCCGGCGGCAAGGACTCCAGCGTTGTGGCTGCACTGTGCGTGGCTGCACTGGGCAAGGAGCGCGTCATCGGCGTATTGATGCCCGACGGTGAACAGAGCGACATCGACTGCTCCCAGATGCTGGTAGACTTCCTGGACATCAAGAACTACACCTGCAACGTAAAGGCTGCAACTAAGGGCGTTCTGGATTGTCTGGATGCCGCAGGTGTCCCTGCTACCGAGCAGACACGCATCAACCTGCCTCCTCGCATCCGCATGTCCACCCTGTACGCTGTAAGCCAGAGCGTCAACGGCCGTGTTGCCAATACCTGCAACCTGTCCGAAGACTGGGTTGGCTACTCCACTCGCTACGGTGACTCCGCAGGGGACTTCTCCCCTCTGGCACAGATTACCGTGCAGGAAGTCAAGGAAATCGGCCGCTATCTGGGTCTGCCCGAAGTGCTCATTGAAAAGCCTCCTGCAGACGGTCTCAGCGGCAAGACCGACGAAGACAAGCTGGGCTTCACCTACGCAGTGCTGGACCGCTACATCCGCACCGGTGAAATCGACGACGAAGCCACCAAGGCACGCATCGATTACCTGCACAAGCTGAACCTGTTCAAGCTGAAGACCATGCCCTGCTATATGCCCGAGAACCCCGCTGAAGGTCTGGGCGTTGTATAATCCCCCAAATACAGTCAATCCCCCATCGAGTTCCGATGGGGGATTTTTCATTTCCGTTCCTTAAAATATAAGATCACCGTCAGCAAAGACAATACACTCATGACCGCAAAGGCCTTGATGATTGCGGGCAGCTCATGCTGCTTGCTTCGTCTTTTCATAAGAAGTCTCCTCTCTTTGAGGCCCACCCATAATCATCCAATAGAATCGCTCCAGCTCTCGGGCATCCATCAGCACAGGCACAGGATACAACGGGTTTGCCTCCGCTGCTGCGTGACGGGCCAGCATAGGAATGTCCTCCTTTTTGATTTCGGGCAGGGTCATTGGGATATCCATTCGTCTGCAGAGTCTTCGAATGGCAGCAATGAACTTCCGCGCTCCAAGCTCGTGGCTGTCAATGGCACGGGACACCCCTGCGGCAATGGCCAGCTCATGGAGCTTTTCATGGACTGCCTCTCCGTAGGCCTCCAAGACGTGGGGCATAATCACCGCATTGGCAAGACCGTGGGGTGTATTGTATTGTCCGCCCAAACTGTGGGCAATGGTGTGGATGTAACCCACATAGCTTTTGGAAAAGGCAATACCCGCAATGTGAGAAGCGTACAGCATATTGCGGCGTGCAGTCTCATGGGCGCCGTAGGTATAAGCAGTTTCAATATTTTCAAAAATCAGCTTTACCGCTTCACGGGCGTAGGTACGTGTCTGCTTAGTGGTAGTACCTCCGATGTAGGCCTCCACCGCATGGGCAAGGGCGTCCATACCAATGGTGGCGGTCAGATCAGCAGGCAGAGAATAGGTCACCGTAGGGTCCAGTACCGCATAATCGGGTATCATGGTAAAGTTATACATGACATACTTGCGTTTTTGGACAGGGTCTGTAATGAGACTTGCCAAAGCAGCTTCACTGCCCGACCCTGCTGTTGTGGGTACCGCAAACAGCAGAGGAGTCTTGCGCCATACCCGCAGCAGTCCCTTCAGCTGTCGGATGCTGCGTCGGGGATATACCGCACGAGCGCCCACCGCTTTGGCACAGTCAATGACCGAGCCTCCGCCGAAGGCAATGAGACCTTGACAGCCTCCACGAATATACTCCGCTACAGCTTCCTCCACATTTTCCACCGTGGGATTGGGACAGACTCCGTCATACACATAGCAGCGAATGTGATTTTTCCACAGCCGCCCCTCGATATCTCTTGTCATACCGCTGCTGCGGAGAAATTGGTCGGTCACCAGAAGCACAGAGTCAATCCCCCGCTCCTTGAGTATGGGGATCATATCCCGCACCCCGTCCAAAACCTTGGGGTCCTTATATGGCAAAATAGGCATCGCCTTGCGGAATCCATACTGCACCGCCCGACAAACCATTTTTTGAAACAAACGCATGGGTGTTCTCCTTTCAGATGTTGACTTATCAACTTCTTGGCATTTTACCCTTAACTCGTTGACTTGTCAACAACTTTTTGTTGACAAGTCAACATTTGTGCATACTGCCCATAAGAAACAGCACCCATGCTCAGCCGAAGCCAAGCATGGGTGCTCTCGTTATTTACACAGTCGTTCGAACATATTGCGTCCGTCAAGAGATTGGGTAGCAATCATATAGGGAACGAACCAAATATCGTCCACCTCATATTTTTCCACGAACTTGCTCAGATTGCTTCTATGGAAGCTGCGGTAGTCCATTACATAAACCGTCTGATAATTCTGCGTCACGAAGGGCGCAAAAGCATTGCCATAGGAATCCTTAAGAATCAGACAAGTGCTGCCATCTTGAATTTCGGGGTTTTCCAGACGCATCAGCTCAAAGTCGCCCCCAAGGAAGGTCAGATATTTGGAGAAAATTTTATCCTTCGCAATGTCCTTGATGAGGGGTGCCTCTCTGGGACCCTGCTTATATTCCACATATGCCTGAATCTCCTGAGGCGGAAGATACGCCACCAGATTGTCCACCTTCAGCTTCTGGGGACGAGCCACCTTGGAGGTGTGGGTGCCTCTGAACTCCCCGCGGTCACTGACCGTGAAATCATTGATGTCCGCAGGCTCCATGCCCAGTGCCTCGCAAACAGCCGCGTAAGCATAGTACGCCCCCAGTGCGGTCCAGTGGTGGTCGGTGCGGAAATAGATGTATTCGCTGTTGTGGTTTCGCAGAGCCGTTACCGTGTCCACGGCCACAACATTTTCATTCAGTCGGCCATGCATTTCCTCCAGCAGGAATGCGGGGTCCACACTGTTCAGCTTTTTCATGTACTGTTCTTCCACCATAACGCCGATGGCAGTGGGTGCCGGGGCACTGACCACACGCACACCCTTGTCCGCCAAAATCTCCGCCAGATGATTCAGATTCTTGGCATAGTCAATACAGCAGGTCTCGGAGTAGCCCAGACGGTTGAAGGCGCTGTCGCCGATTTGGATGATTTTGCCCATATGGACCTCTGCACCCTCCCCTGCATCCACACCGCCCCAAGGAGTGGGCGTAGGCTCAGGGGTGATTTCGGGCTCCTCGACAAATTCATCCTCGATTTCACCTTGTGTGCCGCCGCCGTTCAACAGCTGGTCCACTACGTTTTCATCATCCACAACTGAGATTTCAGAGTACCCGTGGAGGGAGCGCGTGGCATCCGCCACATCCAGCCAGACCTCGCGTCCGGGGAACGTATCGGAAAACCACAAACTAATCTCATCGAAGTACGCCCCCGACACCAAGGCTTCCGCAGAAAAATCGGGGAACGCCGTTAGTTCACGCTTCTCACGCTCGGACATAGTGGGTCGCAAAGGGATGATAAAGGCCACAACCGTCAATATGGCAAGCACCGTCAAGAACGGCAGTGCAAATTTACCGCTGACTTTAGGAGGTGCGGGAGGCTTGGGCTTCGCATATTGCTTCTGCATAGCCTTCCTATGCTTTTCCTGCTGTTTATTCCGTTTTTTGTTCCGTTTCTTGTTTACCGAAGACATTGTTCACCTCAGAACTGGAAATAAATAAAGGGATTGTAGCTGTCCCCAACCAAAGCCGCAGTAGACAGCAGCAACAGAATCACGGGCAGCACGGAATAATATGCCGCATTCCACACCACCGCCCATTTGCCATGGGCATATGCCTTGCGTTCCAACAATTCGCACAGCTTCTTCACAGCAGGTGTGCAGCCGACCATGGCAGCAGCATACAGGAACATATTGTTCTGCAGTTCCAGATTCAGCATCCAATCGGTGAAACCGTTGCCGTTCAAGCCAAACAGACTACCAAACAGCGTACCCACCAAAGACAGGTCACTGTAACAGAAAATAACCCAGCCCAGCATAGCCACCGTCAGCAAATACAGATTGGAAATCACCGGCAGCTTTTCCATGATTTCCTTCAGGAAGAATCGCTCAATCATCAGGAACACGAAAAACCACAGACCCCACAGCAGGAAATTCCAGCTGGCGCCGTGCCAGATGCCCGTCAAAGACCAGACCACGAAGGCATTGAACAAACCGCGGATAAAGCCTTTGCGATTGCCCCCCAAAGGGATATACACATAGTCACGGAAGAAGGTGCCCAAACTGATGTGCCAGCGGCGCCAAAACTCGGTGACCGTGCGGGAAATATAGGGATAATCAAAGTTCTCCAGATAGTGCAGCCCCAGCATACGACCCATGCCGATGGCCATATCGGAATAAGCGGAAAAGTCCAGATAAATCTGCATACCGTAGGCAATGAGCCCTGCCCATGCCCCCAGCACAGGCAGCTCACCCAAGGTCACTGCTGCGGCAGTCACATCTGCTGCGGCACTTTCCGCCAGAATAAAGGTCTCCGCCAAAGCACCGCAGGGGTTGGCAAGCAGTACCTTCTTTGCAAGACCGAAGCTGAAGCGAGAGATGCCCTCCGCCCATTCGGGCTGTCTGGGCTGACCGCTGAACAGCTCCTCATCAATGGTCTTGTAGCGCACAATGGGCCCTGCCACACACTGGTGAAACAGGGACGCATACAGCAGCACATTCCAGTAGCTTGTCTGCACCTCCGCATCTCCGCGGTACACATCCACCACATAGGTCAGCAGCTGGAAGGTGTAAAAGGAAATGCCGATGGGCAGCAGGATATTCCGTACAAATTCGGGGACTTCCCCAAACAAAGAACAGATGAGCCCCGCATATTTGAAGTAGCCGATGAGCCCGATGTCCACGATTGCCGCTATGGCGACCCAAACGCGTTTCGCCCATTGCTTTCTGCAATCATCCACACACCAAGCGCACGCCCACGACACAAGGGACATGAACATCAGCAGCAGTACGTACTTAGGCTCCCCCCATGCATAAAAGAACAGGGAGAACAGCAGCAGCACGATATTCTGCGCCCGCTGGGTACGGCACATGGCATAAGCCAGCAGGGATATAGAGAAAAAGCCATATAAGAAAATTAGGCTGGAAAAAACCATAATACTTGCTCCAAAAAAGGAAAATTCTGTCTCATTATATCGCTGATGTTATTTGAATACAAGCCAATTCCTTTCAATATGACAATTTCTACACAGCAAAGCCGCCGACTTACTTCCGTAAATCAGCGGCATTTTTTCTGTGGTGTAAAATTTTGATTAAGCGATACATCCCCCAAATAGCAACAGCAAACATAAGCAAGCCAAAGTAGAATGTGGGCGGTATCGCTCCCTGCAGCTTTTCTATGCTATCTTCAAACGAAAGGAGCGTTTCCCCCTGTATGACAAATTCCAAAATCATATGATTCTTAGGATGAAGCAAAAGAGTAATTTCATCTTCTGCCATAAGCATAGACAGCCTTTCTTCCACTTCTTCAGTAATCAAAACTCCGTCTATATAATACTGCTCCCATTCGATACAGTTAATTAGAACTTCCTCTAACGCCCCATCATATAAAACTTTCTCATAATCAACAAAACGGGTTTCAACAACACTACATTCCTCCCGTGTTATAGGTACAACTCTATCCAGTCCACCCACAGTAAATACAGTCCCCATCAGGAGGCCGATAACAATGAGCTTAATGGCATAGGAAAGATTGAATCTGTCTTTTTTGCTGTTCACATTTTCAGGCATGAGGACTCACCTTCTTTGGCTGCATTATATCATTCTGCTGCGGAAAAGTAAAGAAGCCTCAATCCACTTAGATTGAGGCTTCTTTTCATATCAAATCCAATTCAAAGAATTGGATTTAACCACAACTATTCACTTTTCACTCTTACTTATCACTAAAAATCCCTCCTGCAAAATGCAGGAGGGATTCTTAAATATGAATATCTTACAGATACCAGATGTTGTTTGCGTAGTCGCGGATGGAGCGGTCAGCAGCAAAAATGCCGGATTCCGCAATGTTCATCAGAGACTTCTTAGCACGCAGAGTGGTGTCTGCCATGACATCGTACATGTTGTCTGCAACATCAACGTAGTTGTCGAAGTCAGCCATCAGCATGT
>JAZREI010000157.1:0-7535 GCA_045660685.1 Oscillospiraceae bacterium | reverse complement strand
TTTAAATAATGGTAGTTGATGGCTGCGGTGGGGAAGGCTTGCTGCAATGCATCGATTTGCTTGGAACTGATGTGGGTGCTGCCAAGGTCGATGACCTCCAGCATGGGGAAATACCCGCTCTTGTGGGTCAAATCCTCCGCCTGTGCAGGGGTGGTCAGCTCCACAAGGGTGGTGTCGCCGCTTAGCAGCAGGGGGGCTTCGCCGCCTTCGATGGTCACGGTGTAGGTGACATTTACCTTGGGGTGCTCCGCTTTGAAGCTTTGAATTTCCGCGGGGGTAGCACCTGTCAGGTCACGGTTGAAATATTTGTATGCCCCGAAGCCACCCGCAACAGCCGTAATGATCACAGCGGCAGCAAGGAGCAGGGTGCCTGTCTTGATTTTCAAAATGAATCAACTCCGGTTGGAATAATAAAAAAATTATACCTGTGGGAATGGGGGATGTCAATGGAAGGGGGGATATGGTATAATAAAAGAAAAAGCGCGGAGGTGCCTTATGAACGTAATCGCTATCAACGGAAGTCCCAGAAAGAAGGGCAACAGCGCCGCTATGCTGGATGCGGCAATCAAGGGCGCATTGGAAAACGGTGCGGCAGTTGAACGCATCGACTTGTTCGATTTGAATTACAAGGGCTGTGTCAGCTGCTTCGGCTGTAAGCTGCTGGGCGGCGAGAGCTTCGGTCGCTGCGCACAGCGAGATGAACTGTCTGCGGTGCTGGACAAGATTCTGGCTGCGGATGTGCTGCTGCTGGCAACACCTCTGTACTTCGGTGAGGTTCCCGGTGCGGTGCGTAATCTGTTTGAGCGAATCTGGTTCCCCGGTCAGCAGTATGCAAAGAACTACCGCAGTGCCTATCCTCGCCGCATTAAAATCGGGTTGATGTACACCATGAATCTGCCCAATGAGGCTATGTACAAGGGCTTGCTTACAGGGCATGTGCAGAACTTTACTATGCTGCTGGGCAAGACAGAGTATGTGACTGCTTTGGACACCATGCAGTTTGACGATTACTCCAAGTACGCTAGCGAAATGTTCGACGGAGCAGCCAAGAAGCTGCGTAAGGAAACCGTATTCCCCGAAGAATGTGCAAAGGCATACGAAATGGCTAAGCGCCTGACTACATAACATACATAAAGGACAATACTACATGATTTCAATATACGGTACCTTCGGTCCTGCCTGTGCAGACCGAGAAACAATGAAACGAATGTTTGAGGCAGGTATGACGGGCATGCGCTTGAACCTGTCCCACACCTCTTTGGAGGACAGCGCTGACCGCATCGCCGCATTCCGTGCAGCGGCAGAGGCTGCAGGCATCCTGCCCGAGCTGCTCATCGATATGCAGGGTCCCGAGCTGCGCATTGGCAATCTGCCCGAAGCTTTGACCCTTGCAGATGGTGACAGGGTGATTCTGGGTGAGGGAGGCATCCCCGTACCTGATGTGACCCTGCCTGTAATGTTTGCAGGGGACGAGGTGGTGCTGGACGACGGCAAGATTTCCGTCCGTGTGCAGGAAAACCACGGCAGCTATGTTGTATGCACCGTGGAGCGGGGGGGTGTGCTGACCTCCCGTAAAAGCATCAAGCTGAAGAACCCCGATGTTGTGGTGGAGATGCCTGTGCTCACAGAGCATGACCTGAACAATGTACGCCGCGCGGCAGAGTACGGGGTCACAGGGCTTATGCAGCCCTTTGTCCGCAGCGGCAGAGAATTGGCATTGGTACGGAAGGCGCTGCAGGAAAACGGTGCCGACCAAGTGAAGATTTTTGCCAAAATAGAAAATATGCAGGGTGTTGAACATCTGGAAGACATTCTGCCTGAAGCGGACTGGATTATTATCGCTCGCGGTGACTTGGGCAATGACATGGACCTGTGGCAGCTGCCTGCAGTCCAGAAAAAGATTGCCGCCGCCTGCGTGAAGGCAGGGAAGCCCTTTGTTGTGGTGACCCAAATGCTGGCATCCATGGAACACAGTCCCGTGCCTACCCGTGCGGAGGTATCTGATATTTTCAACGCTGTGCTGGACGGCTGCGCAGGGGTTATGGTTACGGGGGAAACCGCCGTAGGCGCATACCCTGCAGATGTTATCCGCTATTTGACCAATACCGCAAAGAGCGCAGAACTGTATCTGCGAAACTGAGAAAGGAACATACTATGAAGCTGCTGACCAAGGCAAACTATAGTGACAAGGCCAATGAACGAGAACTGCGGAATCTGGATTTAGCCTATGATGCGGCCTGTGGGTCCATTGTACTGCTGGAAAACCGTGGGGTGCTGCCTCTGCAGACCAAAACCGTGGCGGTATATGGGGCAGGTGCATCCAAGACCGTCAAGGGCGGCACAGGCTCGGGTGAAGTGAATGAGCGCCGCAGTGTGACTGTGCTGGAAGGGCTGCGTGAGCGCGGCTTTACCATTGCCTCCGAGCAGTGGCTGGCAGACTACGAGACCGATTATGCCGCAGGGGAGATTGCATTTGAACGTCAGCGGCGACAGGCTCTGAAGAAGCTGAAAATCAAGTCTGTAATGGATTTGATGTTTGCAAGCTATCAAGCGCCTGCGGGTCGTGCCATTACACCTGAGGACATTGCCCAAAGCAATACAGAGGCTTGTGTTTACGTTCTCCGCCGTCAGGCAGGGGAAGGTGCTGACCGCAAGCCCGAAGCAGGGGATTACTGCATGACTGCGGAGGAGCTGGACCATATCCGCACCTGTGCGGCGGCGTACCCCAAGTTTGTATTGGTCATCAACTGCGGCGGTACCATGGATTTGAGTCCTCTGGATGATATTGACGGCATCGGTGCTGTGGTTTATATGTGTCAGCTTGGCACACAGGGTGGTCTTGCCCTTGCGGATGTGCTCAGCGGTGCAGTGACTCCTTCGGGCAAGACCGTGGACACCTGGGCGAAGAACTATGACCAGATTCCCTTCGGCAGAGAATACAGCGGCCTCAACGGGAATTTGGAAAAGGAATATTATAAGGAAGATATTTATGTGGGCTATCGCTATTACGATAGCTTCAATGTAGAGCCTCGCTATCCCTTTGGCTATGGCTTGAGCTATACGGATTTTGCGGTGACCTCCGCAGGCATTTCCATAGAGGGCAGCGTTGTGACCGTCCGCGGCGAAGTGCGGAATACGGGCAGCACCTACAGCGGCAGGGAGACTGTGCAGCTGTATGTGAGCGCACCCGGTGAGCAGCGAGCACAGCAGGAGCTGGTGGCTTTTGTGAAGACTCCTTTGCTGGCAGCAGGAGAGCGGACCACCGTAGAGCTGCAATTTGATATGAAGGATGTAGCCATGTACGTCACCGAGGATGCAGCCTATGTGCTGGAGCAGGGGCTGTACATTCTGCGCATGGGGACACACTCCCGCAACACCGTTGCCATCGGTGCGGTGGAAGTGGAAAAGGATACGGTGGTTTCTCGTCATGTGAATATCTGCGTGCAGTCGGGCGCCATTGAAACACTCCGTCGTCAGCATAAAGGCGACCACAGCCTGCACCCGGGGCTGCCCCGCGTGACCATGGCAGCGGATGCTATTGAGACTGTGAACTATGAGTATGCGCCCCTGCCTGTGTACCCCAATGAGCGGGTGCAGAGGTTTGTGGAAAAGCTGACCGTAGAAGAAATGGCAGAAATCGTGGTGGGCATCGGTATGTTTGGCGGTACCACGCGCTTCACCCTGCCCGGGTCCGTGGGCAATACTACTTCTGTTTTCTGGGATAGAGGTCTTGCCAATGTGACCCTGTGCGACGGTCCTGCAGGTCTGCGTATCCAGAAGATTTCCACTGTGACCAAGAAGAACAAGGTCAAGGCGGTGGAACTGCCTATGTCCGTATTTGAAATGCTGCCCGGCTTTGTGAAGGCTCTGATGAAGGGCAACCCCAAGAAGGAGCCCATGGTCTATCAGTACACCACCGCATTCCCCGTCAGCACAGCAATGGCACAGACTTGGGATACGGAGCTGATGTATGCGGTGGGCAGCGGCATTTACGAGGAAATGAAGGAATACGGCTGCACCTATTGGCTGGCGCCTGCGGTGAATATCCACCGCAACCCCCTGTGCGGACGTAACTTCGAATACTGGTCCGAGGACCCCTTCCTGGCAGGCACCATGTCTGCGGCTGTGACCCGTGGGGTACAGCAGGAGGAAGGCTATTATGTAACGGTGAAGCACTTTGCTGCCAATAATCAGGAAGACAACCGCAATCAGGTCAGCAGCGAGCTGACTGAGCGGGCGCTGCGTGAGATTTATCTGCGCCCCTTTGAAATTGCCGTGCGTAAAGGCGGTGCCAAGGGTATTATGACCTCTTACAACCGCATCAACGGCGTTTATGCCCCCAACAGCCATGACCTGTGCACCAAGGTGCTGCGGAATGAATGGGGCTTTGAGGGCGTAGTCATGACCGACTGGTTCTCCACCAACGGCGGACAGGCGGACAACGGTCTGTGCATGACTGCAGGCAATGACCTGATTATGCCCGGTGGCAAGGGCTTCCAAAAGAAAATCGTCAAGGCTGTGAAAAAGGGGCAGGTGCCCGAGGAAGCGCTGCGCCGCTGCTGTGCAAATGTGGTCAAGTCGATTTTCGATAGCGCCATTCAGCGTGAATATATCGACGGGAACGCTTGAAATATTCACAAATAACGGGTATCATAATAGAAAAGAACAGGAATTCACTTTCTGTCAACAACCCGAATAAAGGACCATTTTATGATCAAAGTTGAAAATCTTTCTTTTGGCTTCCCCAATGTGGAGCTGTATAATGACGTCTCTTTCACTTTGGAATACGGTCAGCACTGCGCCTTCATCGGCAGCAACGGCACCGGCAAAACCACTCTGATTGAGATTATCCTGAACCCCGATAAATTCATGTACGACGGCAAAATCATCCGTGACGAGGACTGGCGCGTAGGCTATGTGAACCAGTTTGACCGCTCCGATAAGGAACGGGACGTCACTGTATGGGGCTACCTCAGCGAGCCTTTTGTGCGCAATCAGACCGAGCAGGATGAGGTCTGTATGCTGATGGCCGATGCAGAGGACCTTGAGCCTCTGCTGGAACGCTATCAGAATCTGCTGGATGCTTTTGCAGCCATGGACGGGGACAATTACGAGAGCAATATCCGCCGTCAGCTGAAGCTGGCAGGGCTGGGGCATCTGGAGGATGTACCTGTGTCCGCGCTGAGCGGTGGTGAGTACAAGCTGCTGCAGGTTATTCGTGAAATGCTCAATCAGCCCGAGCTGCTGGTAATGGACGAACCTGACGTATTCCTGGACTTCGAAAACCTGAACGGTCTGGTGGGCGTCATCAATGCTTACAAGGGTACCATTCTGGCAGTTACCCACAACCGCTATCTGCTGCACCACTGCTTCAATAAGATTCTCCATCTGGAAGACACCGATGTACAGGAGTTTGACGGCAACTATATCTCCTACAACTTCGCTCTGCTGCTGCGGAAAATCGAGCTGCAGGAGCAGGCTACCAAGGAAGAAGCGGAAATCGAGCGCACCCGTGAGCTGGTAGAGCGTCTCCGTGACGATGCTACCGAGGTGGACAGCGCCACCCGCGGCCGCTTCCTGCACGCTAAGGTTAGCCAGCTGGCACGTTTGGAGGCTCGCCGTATCAAGGCGCCTTTTGTGGATATTCGTCAGCCTGTGGTCCATCTGCCCGATGTGGTGGCAGCTGCGCCTGAGCTGGAGGACCGCAATGTGATGCTCCGTGTGGAAGACTACACTGTGGCATTTGATGAACTGCTGCTGGAAAATGTAAACTTTGAGCTGCGAGAAGGGGAGAAGGTTGCTATCGTTGGTCCCAACGGTACCGGCAAAACCACCCTGCTGCGTGAGATTTACAAGAACAACAACCCCTACATCACCATTAATGACGGCGTGGAGGTTGGTCTGCTGAGCCAGCTGCACAGCGAAATGCTTACAGAAAGCAATACCGTGCTGGAAGAATTCTTTGAGCTGGGCTTCCCTGACAGAGAATCCATCGAAAAGCATTTGAATAAGTACTGCTTCAATCCCGACCATTTGGACAGCCGCATCCGCTATCTCAGCGGTGGTGAAAAGAATCTGCTGCAGCTGGCCAAAATCGATGTGACCAAGGCAAATCTCCTGCTGCTGGACGAACCTACCAGCCATCTGGACACCTATGCTCAGATTGCCCTGGAGGAAGCTGTGGTGGATTATCGTGGTGCGGTGCTGATGGTCAGCCATGACTTCTATAATATCGTCAACTGCGCGGACTACGTGCTGTATGTGGAGGATAAGACCATTCGCCGTATGCGTATTCGTACCTTCCGCAAGAAGATTTACGCCAACCACTTCAGCAAGGACTATCTGGAGCTGGAACTGAAGAAGAAGGAACTGGAAACCCGCATTGCACGGTATCTGAAGGATGCCGACTATGCCGCAGCCAGAAATCTGACCGATGATTTGGCGGAAATCATTGACCAAATGAACAGAATTCAGTAATGAAAAACGCATCGTCCGGAAGGGACGGTGCGTTTTTTGGTGGCATAATTTAAATGGTATACAATGGTTTTTGTGGGTTTTGGAAAACAAAATGGTTGAAAAACTGCTAATATATTACGAAAATATGAACAAATTATGAGTATTTGTTCAGAATTACCCATTGAAAAAATTGACAATTGAGGGAAAAAGCTGCGAAAAGCTGTGAAAACGACCTTGTAAAATTCGATAATTTTTTGCTTTAAAGTAATGTGTATATGCATATTTGCTGAAAATTACTTCGGACATTTAACATGTTGTGGAATCGTTGACAGTTCGGACTTTTTTCTGTAAAATAACACTGATGTAAACTTTCTGTGAAGATGGTATGGAAACATACATGACACAGGAAGAAAAAAACAAATGAAAAAGGAGCAAAAAATCATGAAGAAGTTTCTCGCACTGATGCTGGCACTGATCATGTGTCTGTCTCTGGTTGCTTGCGGCGGCGGTTCCGACGATGCAGCAGCTACTCCCGATGATGGCGCAGAAGATTTCCACATCGACATCAAGTTCTCCAACGTTTTCCAGCCTGAAGAAATGAACGGCAAGGCTTCCGAAATGCTGGCAGAAATGATTACCGAACGCACCGGCGGCGCTGTTACCGTTACTTACTACGGCCAGAACCAGCTGGACTGCTACGGCGACTCCGTTGCTCAGGCTAACATGGGCGCTAACTGGATGGGTCTGGAAGAACCCTCCCTGTTCGCTGACTACGTTGGTGACTGTGCAGTTCTGATCGGTCCCATGCTGTATGCTTCCAACGAAGAATACAACTACGTAATGGAATCCGACATCGTTGCTGAAATCAAGGACCGTCTGGCTAACGAACACAACATCAAGATTCTGGACACCCACTACTCCTTCGGCTTCCGCAGCGTTTGCACCAACAAGGTTGTTACCAAGCCCGAAGACCTGAACGGCATGGTTCTGCGTGCTACCTCCTCCGCTCTGTTTGCTAAGACTCTGGAATGCCTGGGCGCAACTCCTCAGGCTATGGGCTTCACCGAAGCTATCTCCGC
>JAZREI010000156.1:0-34107 GCA_045660685.1 Oscillospiraceae bacterium | reverse complement strand
CAGCAGATTTACAGTCTGTCCCCTTTGGCCACTCGGGAACGCTCCCATATTCGGTTGGAACTCTGAGATAATACCAAACTTCCAACCATTTGTCAATACCTTTTTTCGATTTTATTCGAAAATAATTTTCAAAACTTCCTCGGGACGCTGAACCACATACTTCGCTCCCAGCTCACGCAGGTATTCCCCGTCACGGAAACCCCAATCCACACCGATGCAGTCAATGCCCGCATTCCGTGCAGTTTCAATATCCACCTCGGTATCCCCGATGTATACAATGTCCTTTCGCTCCAGCCCCATCTTCTCAATGACCTCATTCACGGAATCGGGAGAAGGCTTGGGTGCCAAGTCGGGGCGATTGCCTACCATGTACTCAAACTTGCCGGGGAAGTGTTCATCGCACAGCACTATAACCGCAGGCTCGATTTTATTGGACACCACCGCTGTGCGAATACCGCCCTCCAGCAGCGCATCAAGCAGCTCATGGATACCCTCGTAAGGTCCTGTGAAATCCTTGCAGTGCTCGTCATAATGCACACGGAAGGTAGCCAGCGCCGCCTCCTGTGCTTCCTCGCTTGTCCCTGTGGGGCAGCCGCGGCGCACCAGCATCTTGATGCCGTTGCCGATGAAACGGCGTACCTCGTCCAAGCTGCGCTCGGGATAGCCATGGGTACGCAGGGCATGATTCAAGCTATTGGCCAAATCCTGCAAAGTATCTAAAATTGTACCGTCCAGATCAAAAATGATCGCTTTGTATGCCATATTGTTTATTTCCTTTTCTCTTTAAAACTTACCGGAATGTCCTCGAAAGCCGCCTCCACCGCCGCTTCCGCCGCTGCTGTTGGATTTGGGGTGGTGGATGACACGGGTGGTGGTGTGGGTAAACAAATCCTGCTTCACACGCAGGTCTACCCCACCACGGGGAATATATGCATCGGCGTGGGTAGCCTTACGGGCAGTCCGCATCCCTGCCTTCATAATCAGGCACACAATCAGCGCCACAGCCATGCTGCCGCCAATCACAGCCAGCCAGATTTCGGGGTCCACGCTGTTGACACGGACAACCACATCGGGCACACCGGGGTCGTAATAGCTCTCATAGCCCTCCCCGTACTGCTCCTGTGCCGCCATATTATACGCTACCAGTTCGGCAATGGCATCGCCCGCATAGCAGCTGAAGCCGTAGTACCAGTCATCTGCGGCAAAGTATTCCAGAAAGCGGTCTTCCATATCCCACATGACACCATCGGTGAACACCGCTGCTGCATATTCCCCGTAGGTAATCAGACTGTAATCCCGCTCCGCCATGCTCAGCATCAGCAAAATGCCGTCTTGGGGAACATCCCCCAGCATGGTCTGCTCTATGTACAAAGCCTGGGCAGCATCCATGGGGGATGTGCCGTATTCGTAAAAGCTATCCACGGTCACCAAATAGATGCCGCAGTCCAGTCCTGCCGTCCCCTCTGTCATCATAGCAGAAAGACTCGCTTCCTCCTCCGCTGTCAGCAGGTCGGCACGGTCAGACACATATGGTCCCTCTGCGGCAAAAGCGGTCATGCTCAAGCACAGCAGCAGGCACAGCACGGTCAGCAAAGTCAAATATTTCTTCATAACCGCACCTCACATATACAGCAGGAACAGACTAGCCAGTGCGGACAGGCCTGCGGAAATTCCTGCAAACCATGCCCAGAACCGTCCCCAGCTCATGGGCAGTTCCCCGACCGCCTTTCCTGTCTGTCCGTTTACCGCAAACAGATAGTCCTTGCCTTTGTATTTGGTATTCAGCATCCACACGGGCATCAGTGCATAACGGGTGTCGCCGCGGCTGACGGATGCATGACTGCTGATGGGAATCACCGTTTCGTAAAAGCCCACAGTATCCCGCATAGCATCATAAGCGCTGTTGCGGATGCGCTCTTGGGCACGAAGGAAGCTCTTGTCCGCATCTACATCGAACTTATCCGCCAAAAATCCCGGCAGATAGGCCATAGCAAAGGGCTTCAGCTCCTCATAATCATAAGGCTCAATGGCATCCATGTACTCATCGGGCATCTTGGTGGAGCCGTCCACGGGAATGCCGTGAAACTGCACCGTCCCCGCTCTGTGGATAGCATAGTGATGGGTGGTAACAATTTCATCATCGCCGCGGTGGACACGGGTGCTGCGGGTAGCGGTGTACTTCACATCCGCATCTGCCTCCCCGTCAAACAGCCAGAATGGCACATACACACCCTTGATTTCCTGCACATGATGTTCCTTACGGAAGGTTTTGGGCAGCAGCACCTTGCCCTTGCAGTGGTTTTTCAGTGCTTCCACCGCATCGGCCTTGGTGAGCTTAAAGGGAATGACATAATCGGGCCGCCGCACTCCCGCAAACTGTCCCGGCACGATGGTGGGATTGCTGCAATAGGGGCAGCTGGTGGCAGCGGTGGTCTCGTCGCAAATCAGCTCCGCACCGCAGGCAGGACAGCTGTAAAAGCGCATCTTGTCCGCATCCTCGCCCCACATCTCATCACGCATGGTTTGCTCATAGGCATCGGGCTTGGCCTCAGCAGCCTTGGCATTGGCCTCACCATATTGCAGCTCGATTTCCTCTACGGTAAAGCTGCTGAGACAGTATTCGCATTGCAGCTTCCCCGTACCTGCCGCAAACTGCAAAGGTGCGGTACAGGCGGGACATTGATAATTGGTTACTTGTACAGCCACTGTACAGCCTCCTTCCGATTACTGATAGGGATGTGAGAACATCACAACACCGCACAAGTCCTCTGTCAGCTCTGCGGTATGCCCATCCAGCCATGTGACATGGTCAAACATGGCAAGGAATCCCTCGGGCTCGGCAATCAGGTCAAAGCCCATATCCCCCTTGCGGTAGTGCATGGGGAAGATAATACGGGGCTGCAAACGGTCGCAAATTTCCTTAGCCTGTACCGCATCGATGGTGTAGAAGCCGCCCATAGGCACCAGCAGGGCATCAATACGCCCCATAGCCGCAAACTGGGCATCGGTGGGCACATGTCCCAAATCACCCAAATGGGCAAGACGGAAGCCGCCCACATCGATGATATGCACCTTGTTTTCCCCACGGAGGCTGCCGCCCTCGCCGTCATGGAAGGTGTCCACGATTTCCACCCCGAAGCCCACCCCACGACGGGTATTACGCACACCCTCGGGATAGCAATGGTCATTGTGACCGTGGCTGCACAGCACCAAATCTGCCGCCAAATCGGGCAGGCGCAGCCCGGGAACATAATCGGTCTCATAGGGGTCAAACACAACAGTCCCCATATCTGTACGGAAAGTAAAGCAGGAATGTCCGTTCCAAGTCAGTTGCATAGCAAGCTCCTCCTGTTTTTATCTAAATTCATTTTACAACAAAGTTGACGTTTTGGGAACTACGATGTATTATATTCTACAAATATACTGTGTCTTTCCTTATTTAAGCACAGTTTCAACGAGGTGAACCACCATGTTCAAACGTTTTCTCAAAGGTTTTTTTAAGACAGTATTCATTTTGGCAGTGTGCCTTGGCATCATTGGCACTGCGGTATATTACATCTACGACAGATTTGCTATTGACCGTCAGATTCTGATCGACGAGTACGAACAAATCGCTCAGGAGAAGCCCGTACGCACACCGCCTCCCACTCCCGAACCCACTCCCAAGCCCACACCCACACCCGTACCCACACCTACGCCCGACTGGCCTCAGGGTCTGGATATGACAAGCTGGGAATATGTAATCGCAGACAGTGCCGACAAGGACTATACCCCTCCCAAGGTGGTGTACTTTGACGGCTGCCGCATGGACCAGCGCATGGTCAAGGACGTAGAAGCCATGCTCATTGCCGCCCGCAACCGGAAGATTCTCGTTCATCTGGAAACAGGCTATTGTGATGCAAAGACAGCCACCGCTGAAAAGGCTGATGCATGTCTCTTTGAACACAACACAGGTCTGGCACTGGATATTCTGTCTACCTCCAAGGTTGCCAAGGATGACTCCGCTGCCAAGTCCGACATCGGCAAATGGCTGGATGAACACGCTGCGGAATACGGCTTCATCCTCCGCTACCCCGAAGGCAAGGAAGACATCACAGGTGCAGAATACTGCGCATACCACTACCGCTATGTAGGCAAGGATGCCGCCATGTACATTAAGGAAAAGGGCATCACTCTGGAAGAATTTGTAGCGCTGTACAAGTAAACAAAAAGAGCTGTTCAAATGAACAGCTCTTTTTTCATGGCTCTTATCTTTTCTCTCTGATTTTTTTCACCTGCTCATATGCTCCCCGAATATCTCCGGGCAGAATATCGGGCTTGGGTGTGCCGTGGAAGTCGGAGCCCGCAGTAACGATGAGCCCGTATTCCTCTGCCAGTGCGGTCAGTGCCGCTCTCTGCTTCTCGTCATATCGTGCGTACACACATTCCATGCCGCTGACCCCCAGAGACATCACCAGCTCAATGAGCTCACGCAATTCAGGCTCGGGCAGCTCATACTGATAGGGATGTGCCAGCACCGCCATGCCCCCTGCGGCCAAAATACGGCTGATAGCTCGCTCCAAGGGCATATTCACCTTGGGCACATAGAGCTTCGCCCCTTTGCCCATATACTCACGGAAGGACTGACGTACAGACTCCACGTAGCCCTTTTCCATCATCAGCAGCCCGATATGTGGTCTGCCCAGCACCGTACCGGGATGTCGCTCACGCAGCTCCTCCATGGTCACCGCAAAGCCTTCTTCCCGCAGTCGAGCGCAAATCTTTTGATTGCGCGCCTCACGGTTAATCAGCGCAATTTCCAGCAAATCTCCCAGACTTTCCGCATGGGGGTCGATATAATAGCCCAAAATATGGATTTCAATGCCCTTGTAGTCCGCAGACAGCTCAATGCCGGGAATGACCTCAATGCCATAGGTCTCCCCTGCAGCCAGACAGCGGTCCAGCGCATTTGTATTGTCATGGTCCGTAATGGCGATGGCTTCCAGCCCTGCCTCCGAAAACATCCGTACCACTTCCTCGGGAGGGAAGCTGCCGTCGGACGCATTGGTATGTACATGTAAATCAACACCGTGTTTCATTTGAATCACCTCTTGTATTTATTATACCCCATTTGCCCGAAAAGAAACAGTGACAAATCCCACGGAAAATACTATAATGTAAATAAGAATAAACCCAACGAACTTGGAGATATTACACATGGAATTACATCTGATTGGACATGACTATAAATACGCAGCAGAGCAGTCTCTGCTGACCCTGTTTCCCGGCTGCAAGCCCGAATACCCCGCAAAGCAGGGCAAGGGCGACCGCATCACCGTACGCTGCAGCCGCGGCGATGTGTGGACCACCATGACCACCGTCATTCACAAGGACGGCAAGCGCGGCAGCGGTGCAGCCCGTGTACGCACAGAGCTGCTCACCGACGAACCCTTCGTCACCGACCGCCATCTGCAGCGCATTCTCCGCCAGAGCTTTTTCAAGGCGGCTCTGGACTGGGGCATCACCCCTCCCGAATGGGGTGCCCTCACAGGGGTACGTCCCACCAAGCTCATGACCAACATCATCCGCGAGGGTCACAAGGGCGCAGCGGCAGCCAAGGCCTTCCGTGCCAAGTACTTCACCTCACAGGCTCGCGCAGACCTGTGCGTGCAGACCGCCCGCTACTCCATGGATGCGGAAGAAAGCCTGCCCGAAAAGGGCGTATGCCTGTATGTGGGCATTCCCTTCTGCCCCACCCGCTGCGCATACTGCAGCTTTGTCAGCCACAGTGTGGAAAAGAGCATGAAGCTGGTGTCCCCCTTCTTTGACGCCCTCATGGAGGAAATCGATGCCACCGCAGTACAGGTTAAGGCGCTGGGCTTGATTCCCGTGAGCATTTACATGGGCGGCGGCACCCCCACCACCCTGTCCGCTGAGCAGCTGGACATTCTGCTGACCAAGCTGGAAACAGTCTTTGACCTGAGCGCTGTCCGTGAAAACACCGTGGAAGCAGGCCGTCCCGACACCATTACCATGGAAAAGCTGGAAGTACTGAAAAAGCACGGTGTCAGCCGCATCAGCGTCAACCCCCAGACCATGACCGACAGCGTACTGGAAGCCATCGGCAGAAAGCACACCGCACAGGACATTCTGGATGCCTTTGATATGGTACGCAAGGTAGGCGGCATGGCCATCAACATGGACCTGATTGCAGGTCTGCCCACAGACACCCCCGACAGCTTCCGCAGCACCATGGATGCCGTCATGGCCCTTGCACCGGAAAACATTACCGTGCATACCCTGTCTTTGAAGAAGGGCGCACGGCTTATGGACGAGGGCGGCGACATCCCCACCCCCGCAAGCGTCAAGGAAATGGTGGACTATGCCCACAGCCTGCTGCAGGGTGACGGCTACGAGCCCTACTACCTGTACCGCCAGAAGAATATGAGCGGCGGTTTTGAAAACACAGGCTGGTGCAAGCCCGGTTACGAAAACCTGTACAACATCTTCATTATGGAAGAGCTGTGCTCCATCATTGCCATGGGTGCAGGCGGCTCCACCAAGCTGGTACGTCCCGACGGCAAAATCGAGCGCATCTTCGCCCCCAAGTACCCCAACGAGTATATTGCAAACATCGCAAAAACCTGTTCCGACAAGAACAAAATAGGTGAATATTATGGCATATCAACTGACTGACATCAATCGCCGCGCCTTGTCCGACCCTGCGGAATTCCTGCGGGACAGCGACAAGCGCTATGAAGCCAAGCTGGAAGAAAGCGCAAAGCGCATCATCGACCATGCCCACATCAGTCCCATCGTCTTCGTATCGGGACCCTCGGGCTCGGGTAAGACCACCACGGCATTGAAGCTGGAGCATCTGGTGGAAGCCCACGGTGCCGAAACCCACATCGTAGCACTGGACAATTACTTCCGCACCGTGAACCCTGTGGATTACCCCCGCACCGCAACGGGGGAATACGACTACGAATCTCCCCTGTGTCTGGACATGGAGCTGCTGGCAGAGCACTTCGCCGCCATTGAGCAGGGCAAGACCATCGAAGTGCCCCGCTACCTGTTCAAGGAGCAGCGGCAGCAGCGAGACAGCGGTCGTTTCCTTACCGCCCGCCCCGGTGACATTGTCATTTTCGAGGGCATCCACGCACTGAACGACCACTTCTCCGCCATCGCACCCGATGCCTTCAAGGTCTATATCTCTGCCCGCTCCAATGTGGAAGATGACGCAGGCAACGTGGTATTCAAGGGCACATGGATGCGCCTATGCCGCCGTATTCTGCGAGACAATCAATTCCGCAACACCTCTGCGGCCGAGACCCTAAAAATGTGGGACAATATCCGCGCAGGGGAAAAGCAGTATATCTCCCCCTTCAAAAACAAGGCTGACCTGCAGTTTGACACCTCTCTGGAATGCGAGGTCTGTGTCATGAAGGGCTATATGCAGGAGCTGCTCCGTGACATTCCCAAGGACATCCCCAGATATGAGGAAGTCATGAGCATCCTCCCCGCCTTCGACCGCATCGAAGCCATTGACCCCAAGCTGGTAGCAAAGGAAAGCCTGCTCCGTGAATTCATGGGCGGCGGAATATACAAATACTAAAAGAGAGCCCATAAGGGCTCTCTTTTTCTGCAGGGGCGAACTGTGTTCGCCTGTATTTTACGCCATCCATTTTGCCTTCCACCGGCCCCACAGCTCCAGAATCTTGAACTTGTACACATACCCTTCGGACTGGGTAATGAGGCTTTCTGTCTCATCGGTCAGCAGCTCCATGCGCTCTGTTGCCAAATCCGTACACAGAGGCGGATACACCACGCACCACCAGTTGCGGCCCTCCCCATCGGCTAAAATCACACGCAAAGAGGTATATTCCCCTGCAGGCAGGGCGAAGCCATCATACTCCCGTGTGGGATAGTATTCTTCGGTAAGGGTCACAGCCACCTGTCTGTCCCCTGCCACTGTGGCAGCCGCCCGACGGATGCCGTCTATATTCCCATTCAGCACCGCCACCGCCTGCTCTTGGGTGTTCGTCCCTTCCAGCAGGGGCTGTACATACTTAAGTACTTCGTCACGAACCTGCAGCTTCACCGCCTGCTCATAGTCCGTGTCATCCTTCGCCAGTACGTGCAGCCGTACCAGCTCACTTGCCACCTCTGCCTGTGTCTTTTGCGCCCACAGTGCCGTCAGCAGTGCAAGCAGCAGCGCCCCAATCAGCGCCAGCTCCCAAATATGCAGTCGTTTCGTTTTCATGTACAATACCACCCTTTTATGTTGTTTCGTTGAAGGGAGTATTGCCAAAAAATCCCACCGTCATTCAGGCGGTGGGATTGTTTTTTTATTCGTAAAGTCTTCCACAGGTCTTGCACAGGAACACTTCGGGGTATCGCTTCCGCAGTGCGTAATAGCAGTCCTTGGCGGTCTTGTCATCGGCGAAAATGCCATACACCGCGCTGCCTGTACCGCTCATGCAGGCACCCAGCGCCCCATGATTCATCAGCGCACGCTTGATTTCCATAATACCCTTGGTGCGCTTGCCCAGCACATCCTCAAACACGTTGTACATACGGCAGATGACCCCCTGAGGATTGCCCTCCTTCAGAGAGCGGATAATCCCATCGGTGTCGGGACGGCACTTGTTCTTGCGTGCATCAATCTGCTTGAACAGTTCGGGAGTGGAAATGGAGAAATAGGGCTTGCAGATAACCACAGGATGGTCTCCGAAATAAGGCAGTTCGGTCATGACCTCCCCACGATTGGTAGCAAGCTGTGTACCACCCGAAACGCAGAAGGCCACGTCAGAGCCCACATCACGGGCCATAATTTCCAGCTGCTCCATGGTAAAGGGCTTGCCCATCATCTTGTTCATGCCACGCAGCACCGCAGCAGCATCCGTAGAGCCGCCGCCCAAGCCCGCACACACGGGGTTGCGCTTGTGGAGCTTAATGTGAATGCCCTTGCCCTGCATATCGTAATCCTTTGCAAAGCGCAGTGCGGCCTTTACCGCCACATTGCGGCTGTCGTTGGGAATGAAGCCACGGTTGGACTCCGCGGAAAAGCTGCCGTCATCGGTGAGGGTCAAGAACACATCGTCGTGAAGGGTCACAGACTGCATAACCATGCACATTTCGTGGTACCCGTCATCCCGCACGCCCATAACATCAATGGACAGGTTCAGCTTTGCGTATGCGTTTTCTTTGATTTCTCTCAACATAGCATCTACGCTCCTTGCTTCTATGCCCTTAGTATATCCTCAAATCGACGGTTTGGAAAGACCTTTTTCATTCTTTCGTCAACATTTCAAGTTGTAAACTTTTTGCGACGGCAATTGACTTTCCTCTCCGTGAGGGTATAATATTCCCTGAAAACACACAAAAGAGGAATATTATGGATTATCTGCACTATATTTCGGGCCCTGCCATCGGCGCTCTGATTGGCTATTGCACCAACTACATCGCAGTCAAAATGCTGTTTCACCCCTATAAAGAGGTCAAGCTCTTTGGCCTGACCCTGCCCTTCACCCCCGGTGTCATCCCCAAAAACAAGCCCCGTCTGGCACGTGCCATTTCCCGCGCGGTGGCGGACGTACTGCTGACCAAGGAAGACATTGCTGGTCTCATTACCGATGCCGCCATTGACTCCGCTGGCACAGCACTGGTCACAGGCAGCGGACTGTTCGGCGCAGCCTCTCCCAATGATTTGGCACAGCGCTTCGGCATGGACGACCTGCACACTGAGCAGCTGGAAGATTACCTGACAGACAAGGTCTGGGATGGCATTAAGACCATCGACATCGGCGCCATCGTAGCCACCAAGGCAAACGAGGTTGTTCGCTCCAATCCCATGCTGTCCTTCCTGCCCGTAGGCAGCATCATCGGCACCATCAAGGCCAAGGTGGGCGAATATGTGGAAAGCGAAGAATGCCGCATGAAAATCGCAGTGGTAGTCTCTGCCAAGGTAGCGGAGCTGAAATCCGCCCCCACAGGTGAGACCCTTGCCGACCTGGGCATGACCGCAACCGCAGCGGAAGGACTGGTGGTTTCTGTCATCCACCGCCTGCTGGACACCTATCTGGAGCCTGTGCTGAACATGCTGCACATTGACCGCATCATCGAAGACAAAATCAACGACATGGACATTGCCATGTTCGAGGATTTGGTCATGTCCGTTATGAAGAACGAGCTGAACGCCATCGTCAATCTGGGCTTCTTCATCGGTCTGATCATCGGTGTCATCAACATCTTTATTTAAGACAAAAAACTCCACCTGCCATGGCAGGTGCAGTTTTCTTATGCTTGCAAGGGCCTTAGTACCAAAGATCAGTTCCATGCATCAAAATCAAAAAGCTTCTGCAGGGCTTCCTGTGATACGGAATGTCCGCCTACTTTCACCATTCCATCATCGTTTTTTTGATGCCGTTTGGGGCTTAACTTTTGTTATCCTTATATTGTTCCGGGTCGGCTGTGCAGGCTGTTTCGGTGCAGGAGCAGAGGCCTTCTTCACGGGCTTGGGAGGCTCCTTCGGTTCTGCCTGCTGAGGCTGAGGGCCTTTGGAATATCCTCTGATGCGCAGACCTGCCTCATATACAGCATCCATATGTGCCCTAAATTTCTGGGCGCCCTCCTGATACCAAGGGTAAGAAGGCTCAAAGAACTTTCTCTTAGGTCTGGCGCGATTGACCTTTACAAATGCAGCAAACTTGGGATCGGCCATCAGTGCCTGTACCAATGCTTCCTTCCCCTCGGGGCAATCGAAGGTGCGGAATCCATCCTCTCGGGTAATAAAGCTCTTGGTAGGCTTTTGCGGAGCTTTCGGTTTTCTCTGCCCCACAGGCTTTTGCATAGCAGTTCCCCTGATTGGCTTTTCCACCACAATCGGCGCAGGGTCCAAACCCTTCAGTCTGCAGCCCGCCTCATACACCGCTTCACTATGGGCGTTCATATAGCCGGCGCCTTTCTCCGCCCACATCAAATACGGCTCTGAAATGGTTTCGCCTTCTCGAACCCAGATTTCTTTTCGGGTAATGTGATTAGCCTCTACAAAAGCTTTAAAGTCGGGGTCAGCCATTAGAGAAGTAACCAAAGCCTGTTTTTCTTCCTCATTGCTGAAGCCACGGAATTCGCCCATAGACGATGCAGGGCCAATGCGAACAGGTTTGGGGTCAATCCCCTTTATCAAACAACCGGCCCGATACACAAGCTCTATATTTACACCAAATCGCCTCTGTGCATCAAACACCCACTCGGGAACATACAAAGTATCTGCGCCCCTTTTTTGCACATACAACTCCTCTTGGGCAAAGGTCACATTGCTTATATAGGCATTAAATCTTGTATCATGCTGCAGTTGTTCAACCAAACGGTTGCGCGCCTGCTGATCCGTAGGATTCTGAATCACCGCAGGGAACACCTCGGGCGCACCTGTACCGGGAGTGGGGTCAATTTCCCCCACCTCTTTGATTCTCACAGTTTCCAAATTGGGGAAGCAGCGCAGGAATACGCGATCTCCCCACTTCCCCTTAGGCAGAACCAAATGCTTCACCCGAGAAAAGACAGAGACCTTCCCCTGAGAGTTCAAGGTGAATTCATTGACCTGCTTCAGCAAATCGTTGTACGCAACATGGGTCACACAGTCGGGCAGCTCTACGGTCTCACAGAACAGCGCATGGTCACGGAGAATGACCGCAGGCTCAATGGGTGCATATTTCAGCTCTTCCCCTTCAAAATACACCTGACTGAAGCCGAAGTAATTCTGAACGATGCCGGGGATATAAACAAGCTCTCCAATCACGCCTTCTCTGTTGTAGGTGTGGATCAGCTTATTGACACGCCCCAGATACTGCTCAGCCACATAAGAACGACTCACAAAAGTCACGCGGCCATTGTTTTGCACACTGTAATTTTCCTTTTTCTCACTGCGATACAGCCACTCCAGCAAATTCCCATTGTGTGGTGCATCCTTCATCAGTGCTTTGCCCGCAGCGGATTTTCCATACTGCACAAAGCGCTCGACGCCCAAAAGCTTATCGTAGTCCAAGTGAGAGCTGTCAATATACAGCAAGGGAATGGAGGAGCATTTCATCTTCAGCAGCGGTAATCCCTTGCGCTCTTCCACAGGTTCAAAATCAGCCACATCCGCCTCACTCAGAAGGGGTGCTTCGCTGGGCATGGGGAACGCTTCCAGAAAATGAGGCACATAGTCCGCCATTGTATCGTAAGCACTCTCAACCAGCTCCAAAGGACTGATTTTTTCGCCAACGTGGGCCATTTTGTTGGCGATTTTTCTGGCCTTATGAAGGGCAGACGCATCCGAATCACTGATCAGGTCTTTTTCCAACAGGGTGTTAATGATTTCAAAAGGAGTTGTCCACACCAGCTCATGACCTCTGGCAAACTGCTGGGTAATGTATTCCAACGCATAGCGCAGACGCATCCCCAGGTCTCTGATCTCCAGCTCGGTAAACTCAGTGTTCTTCTCCAGCTTATCGGCCAAATCCGTCAGCGAATCATATAAAAATTTATGGTTTTCCAAACCGCCTATCGTTTTCATAGCAATTCCTCCATCATCAGTGGAATATTGTAATATAGCACAACCATTTTCGAAATGCAACATTTATTTTGGATATTATATACAATTTCAATCATTTTTTCAAATCATCTTTTTTCTGCGTAATTTCGCAAAAAATTCCGTAATCTGTTTGCAATTGCCGTAAAAAATGGTATAATAGTTTATTAAAATGGGGTGAAATGTACCCCACCGGAATTGCAGGTGACCGCAAATGTATGTAAACACCACATTGGGCTATATTGAGCGGGAGGATGCCTATCTGATGCTCCATCGGGTCAAGAAGAAAAACGACCTGAACCATGATAAATGGGTGGGCATCGGCGGCAAATTTGAGGACGGGGAAAGCCCCGAGGAATGTATGTGCCGTGAGGCACTGGAAGAAACGGGTCTGACTCTCCACAACCCCACCCTCCGCGCCATCGTCACATTTGTTTCCAATGAATGGGACAACGAATATATGTTCCTGTACACCTGCACAGACTTCAGCGGTGAGCTGACCGAGTGCAAAGAAGGCAATCTGGAATGGGTCCCCAAGGACAAGGTATGTGACCTGCCCATTTGGGAGGGTGACAAGATTTTCTTCCGTCTGCTGAACGAAAACGCCCCATTCTTCTCCCTGAAGCTTTGCTACGAAGGCGACAAGCTGGTATCTGCCGCACTCAACGGCACCGCACTGGAGATTTAACCCGCCCCTACACGGTATAACTTTCGACACAAAGGAATTTTGATATATGGAAGAACAGAGAGTAAAAATTGAACGCGCTGCTTTGGCAGGTCTTGCCGCAGGCAGCATGCTCCCCGCTGACCGCTCCACGGATATCTCCATGGACGAGCTGGAAGCGCTGGTAGAAACCGCAGGCGGCGTCGCCGTGGGCAGACTGCTGCAGAATCGCCCCACTCCCGACCCCCGCAGCTTCATCGGCGAAGGCAAGGTACAGGAGCTGAAGGAGTTCATTGAAGCCAACGACTGCAACATGGCAGTGTTCGACAATGAACTGTCCCCCTCCCAGATGCGTGCATTGCAGGAGGACCTGGGCGTGAAGGTTCTGGACCGCAGCGGTCTGATTCTGGACATTTTCGCACAGCGCGCCCAGACCCGTGAAGGTCAGCTGCAGGTTGAGCTGGCACAGTACCACTATCTGATGCCCCGTCTGACCGGTATGTGGACCCACTTGGTACGCCAAACCGCAAGCGGCGGCGGCAGCCCCATCGGCACCCGTGGCCCCGGCGAAACCCAGCTGGAAACCGACCGCCGTCACATCCGCAAGAAGATTCAGAAGCTGGAGGAAGAACTGGAAGCCGTACGCAAGGTGCGTGCTACCCAGCGCAGACAGCGTGAAAAGAACGCCATCCCCGTGGTGGCACTGGTAGGCTACACCAACGCTGGCAAGTCCTCTATTCTGAACGCTCTCACAGACGCAGGCATCCCTGCCAACAACCGTCTGTTTGATACGCTGCACACCACCACCCCTCATCTCAAGCTGGAGGCTACCCCAGAAATCCTCCTGTCCGACACCGTAGGTTTTATCCGCAAGCTGCCCCACCATCTGGTAGAAGCCTTCAAGGCAACTCTGGAAGAGCTGAAGTATGCGGACGTACTGCTGCACGTCATCGACATCTCCAACCCCGACTGGGAAAGCCAGGCAAAGATCGTAGACGATTTGATTGCCGAACTGGGCGCACAGGAAACTCCCTGTATCCGTGTCTACAACAAGTGTGACGTTTACATGGGTGTCCTGCCCCACGGTGATGATGTGGTGTGCATCTCCGCCCGCACAGGGGAAGGTCTGGACCGCCTGAAGAAGGCCATTTCCACCATCCTCAACGCCGACAAGTACCACGCCATCTTCCGCATCCCCTACTCCCGCGGCGACATCGTCAGCCTGCTGCAGGCTGAAGCTGCAGTGCTGCAGCTGGAATACGCCGAAGACGGCACCGTTATGGAAGCCATCGTAAAGCCCGAAATCTGGGGCAGAGTTAAGCAGTTTTCCAACGTCCCCGAGCGCCAGAAGGAGGCTTGGGAATGACCGAATATTACATTCCCGCAGGTCCCGGCGAAGCGGAATTCGTAGAAAAGCGTTCCAGCTTTCTGGGTCATGTGCGCATGGTAGAGACGGAAGAAGATGCCAAGGCATTTGTGCAGGCAGTGAAGAAGGAACACTACGACGCCCGTCACAACTGCTGGTGCTATGCCATTAAGGACGGCCCCACTCGCTACAGCGACGACGGGGAGCCTCAAGGCACCGCAGGGCAGCCCATGCTGGATGTCTTCCTGCGACAGGGCATCACCAACTTCGTCTGCGTAGTCACTCGTTACTTCGGCGGTATTCTGCTGGGTACAGGCGGTCTTGTCCGTGCCTACACAAAAAGCGCCAAGGACGCACTGGACGCCGCAGGTGTTTCCGTGGTCCGCCGCTGGGTGGAAATGGGTGTCCCCTGCTCCTACTCCCAGTTTGAGCGGCTTCGTCTGGAAACGGAAGCCCATGACGGTATTATTACCGAAATTGAATACGGTGCGGATGTGACCATCATGGCCATGATTCCCGAGGAAAAGGCTGACACCTTCTCCGCCCGCATTTTCGACATGACAGGCGGCACCGTAGAAACCATCCCCTTGGGCGAGGCTTTCCGACCCGTAAGAATCAGATAAAAATATTTTTTACAAAATAAAAGGGTTTTCCCGATAAACACCGTATAAAGTATATAGACGATTTTGGAAAGGAGGACACTATGTTTCCCAGAGAAAAACGCGAACAACTGGAACAGTACCTCATCGGTCCCGACGGTATCCGTAGTGTGGACAGCCGAGGCAGACTGCGTCCCGAGCCCGAATGCGAGCTGCGCACCTGTTTCCAGAGAGACGTAGACCGTGTCATCCACTCCAAAGCCTTCCGCCGTCTCAAGCACAAGACACAGGTATTCCTGCAGCCCGAGGGTGACCACTACCGCACCCGTCTGACCCACACACTGGAAGTCAGCCGCACCGCACGCACCATTGCCCGAGCCCTGCAGCTGAACGAAGACCTGACCGAGGCCATTGCCTTAGGTCATGACTTGGGTCACACCCCCTTCGGTCACGCAGGGGAACGTGCGCTGAACGCCCTTATGCCCACAGGCTTCAAGCATTATGAGCAGAGCCTGCGTGTAGCAGACCGTCTGGAAAAGAACGGCAAGGGTCTGAACCTGTGCTATGAGACCCGTATGGGTATTTTGAACCACACCCATGGTGCGGAAGACGACACCATGGAAGCTACCGTGGTGCGGCTCAGTGACCGCATCGCTTATATGAACCATGACCTTGACGACGCCATGCGCGCAGGCATTGTCCTCCCCGAGGATGTGCCCTCCATCGTCACAGAGGTCATCGGTACCAAGAACAGTCAGCGACTGAACAACACCATCACCGACCTGATTGCCCACAGCGGCAGCGGCACCGTATGCATGAGCAGTCAAATGCAGGAAGCCATTCGCGTGTTCCATGCATTCATGTATGATGCGGTGTACCTGAATCAGCGCGCCAAGGGCGAGGAACACAAGGTCACAGGCATTGTAGAGGGCATCTGGGATTATTACCATAAGAATCCCGACCGTCTGCCTGCGGACTACCACACCATCCGTGAAACGGAGGGTCTGGACCGCGCCGTGTGCGACTACATCAGCGGCATGACTGACGGGTACTGCATGGAGGTCTACTCCAAGCTGTTCATCCCCGCTGCGTGGTCAGTCAAATAACACTCCGCACCAACACAATCCACATACAACACCCCCACCGAAAGGAGTTGAACAGCTTGCCAATTCCCGAATCCTTCTTACAAGAAGTCAGCGACCGCAATGACATTGCCGACGTGGTGTCGGGATATGTGCGGCTGAACAAAAAGAGCGGGTCCAATCTGTTTGGGCTCTGCCCCTTCCACAGCGAAAAGACCCCCTCCTTCTCCGTAGCACCCGACAAGCAGATTTATCACTGCTTCGGCTGCGGCAAGGGCGGCGGCGTATTCAACTTCATTATGGAGGTCGAAAGCCTGACCTTCCCCGAATCCGTGGAATTTCTTGCCAAGCGCGTAGGGCTGCAGGTACCCGAGGAAAATCGGGACGACCCTGAATCCCGTCGCCGTGAGCAGCTGCTGCGCCTAAACAAGGATGCAGGGAGATTCTTCTACAAGCAGTTCCTGTCCCCCGAGGGTGAGCCTGCACGGGAATATGCGCTGCGCCGTGAGCTGACCTCCTCCACCATCAAAAAGTTCGGTCTGGGCTATGCCCCCGACTCTTGGGACAGCCTCACCAAAGCCATGAAGGCACTGGGCTACTCCGAAGGGCTCATGCTGCAGGCAGGTCTTGTCCGCAAGGGCAAAAAAGGCGGCGTGTACGACACCTTCCGCAACCGTCTCATGTTCCCCGTATTCGATGTGCGGGGCAACGTTATCGGCTTCTCTGGCCGTATTTTGGGAGACGGTGAACCCAAATATATGAACTCTCCGGAAACTCCGGTGTTCAATAAAAGCAAAAACCTGTTCGGCTTGAATCTGGCCAAGAAGACCAAGCTGGGGAGCATTATCCTGTGCGAAGGCAACGTGGACGTTGTGGCCCTCCATCAAGCGGGCTTCGACAATGCGGTGGCCTCTCTGGGCACCTCACTGACCCCCGAGCAGGCACGACTCATCAGCCGATATGTGAACGAAGTGGTCATCGCCTATGACGGCGACAGCGCAGGACAAAAGGCAACCGCCCGTGCCATCGGCATTCTGGAAAAGCTGGACGTCAAGGTCCGCGTGCTGACCATGAAGGGCGCCAAGGACCCCGATGAGTACATCAAGAAGTTCGGCGCCGACAGCTTCCGCAACCTGCTGGACAAGTCCGAGGACCATACGGACTATACCCTCGGCAAAATCAAGGACAAATATGACCTGACCGTTCCCGAAAGCAAGCTGAACTTCCTGAAGGAAGCAGAGCAGTATGTGGCAGGCTTCTCGGGCAAGGCCGAGCGAGAGGTCTACGCCATGCGTATTGCGGACATGATTGGCGTTTCCTCACAGGCTGTGCGGGACGACATCGAAAACCTTCGCAGGCGGAACGCAGGCAAGAACAAGCGGCAGGCCGAAAAACAGGAGATTAGCCTTGCGGGCAAATCCCCTGTGAAGTCCATCCGCTACGAAAACAGCCGCTCGGCTATGGCAGAGGAAGGCATCATCCGACTGCTGTATCTGGACAGTCAGCTGTTTGACCGTATCACGCCCCCCGACCCTTCCCACTTCTCCGTTGCAGAGCTGGGGCATATCTACAAGGAAATGCTGGAGCTGGGCAGATACGAGCAGGTGGAAATCCCCAAGCTGGCAGGTCGATTGAGTGGTGACGAGCTGAGCCTGCTGACCACCATCATTCAAAAACCAGAAACCGTCGCTAACGGACAGAAAGCCCTGTCCGATTATATAAACATCATGGAGAGCGAGCGCCGCAGCCGTCAAGGTGACATGAGCCTAACGGAGATGGCGGAATCCATGCGCAAAAACAAAGCATACACACCCAAGTAAACCCAAGACTTCTCCCCCATCCGTTACCCACCGCCAATTACGGCATGATACATACGATAATGGGATATACTATGGGGAAGAAAGCCGAAAAATATACAGAGAAAGTTGGAGAAACTGTGTCTGAAGTACTGGAAATGATTGAAGAAACCGTAGAAGCTGCTGCAGCGCCCAAGCGCAAGAGCAGAAAGAAGAAGGAAGAAGAAGCTGCTGCTCCCGTAAAGACCAAGGAAGAGCGCCTCAACGACCTGATTACCAAGGGTAAGTCCACCCACAAGCTGTCCGCAAAGGAAGTTGGCGACGTTCTGGAATCTCTGGAACTGACCAACGACGAAATGGACAAGTTCTACGAACAGCTGGAAACCCACAACATCGAACTGACCGGCGACAACATGATGATCGCTCTGGAAGATTTGGCTCCCGAAGTTGCCGAACTGGAAAACATCGAAGAAATCACCGAAGAAGACATCGCAAGCACCGAGGCTATGGTGGATACCTTCTCCACCGACGACCCCGTCCGTATGTACCTGAAGGAAATCGGCAAGATTCCCCTGCTGACTCCCGAAGAAGAAATGAAGCTGGCTATGGAAATGGCAGAAGGCAGCGAAGAAGCTAAGCGCCGCATGGCAGAAGCAAACCTGCGTCTGGTAGTTTCCATCGCAAAGCGTTACGTTGGCCGTGGCCTGCTGTTCCTGGACCTGATTCAGGAAGGCAACCTGGGTCTGATTAAGGCAGTTGAAAAGTTTGACCACAACAAGGGCTTTAAGTTCTCCACCTACGCAACCTGGTGGATTCGTCAGGCAATCACCCGCGCGATTGCAGACCAGGCTCGTACCATCCGTATCCCCGTACACATGGTAGAAACCATCAACAAGGTTATCCGCATTTCCCGTCAGCTGCTGCAGGAGCTGGGCCACGAACCCACCCCCGAAGAAATCGCTAAGGAAATGCAGATGCCCGTAGAAAAGGTTCGCGACATTCTGAAGATTGCACAGGAACCCGTGTCTCTGGAAACCCCCATCGGCGAAGAAGAAGACAGCCATCTGGGCGACTTCATTCCCGATGAAGATGCATCCGAACCCTCCGAAGCTGCAAGCTTCTCCCTGCTGCGTGAACAGCTCATGGACGTTCTGGACACTCTGACCCCCAGAGAAAAGAAGGTTCTGGAGCTGCGCTTTGGTCTGGCTGACGGCCGCACCCGCACTCTGGAAGAAGTAGGCAAGGAATTCAACGTTACCCGTGAACGTATCCGTCAGATTGAAGCAAAGGCACTGCGCAAGCTGCGCCACCCCTCTCGCTCCAAGAAGCTGAAGGACTTCCTGTCTTAACGAAATAAGCTCCATATCACTTATTTCCCCACCGTTGCTTCGCTTCGGTGGGGAAAGTGCATTCATTCCGCTATTTCGTCGCTTTCACATTCGAAGATTCTTTCATTTCCAAATCCTACGGATTTGTATTGTTGATGGGAATCTTCTCTGTGATTGGGACATAAAAAAGCACCGCTGAAAATCAGCGGTGCTTTTTCTGTTTAGTTGACAGGCACATAGCCATTTGCTTCAATAATATAACTTCCGCGCTTACCCAGTACTGCATCCACCCAGCGGGAGGCAGGGCTGTTTTCGGGCTCATCGGCACGCAGCACAATGAAGCCATTGGTGAAGATGGGGTACTCCCCATTCTTGATGGTCTCAATGGAGGGCGCTACCCCGTCCACTGCAAGCATCTTAATGGTGTCCCGCTTGTACATGGTGTTCACATAGTAAAAGTAGGAATACCCGATGGCGGTGTCTGCGTTGTCATAGTCGGCGATGGCATCCACCAGCTCGCCCATCTCCATTTGCAGCTGGGTGGTGGGAGGCTCCATGATTTTCTTGTCCTTCATGACCAGAGACAGCATAGCCGTCTGACTGCCCGACCCCGTAGGCCGCTGATAAGGGATAATGGGGGCATCCACGCCGCCTACTTGACTCCAGTTGGTAATTTTCCCCGTATAGATATCTTGAATCTGCCCGAAGGTCAGCCCATCCACAGGGTTTTCGGAGTTGACAATGAACACAAAGGCAGAAGCCGTTGCAGGAATGATGTTCAGTTCCACACCCTTTTCACGGGCGTATGCCTCGTCCTCGGGGGAGATTTCCGCAGCGAAGATGACATCTACCTTGCCGTCAATGAGATTGCGGTACACATCGGAGGAACGGCTCGTGGTGTATTCGTAATCCAGTTCGCTTTCGTCCACACACAGGAAATTAGCGGCAATGGCATCTACCAGAGGGTGAATAGCCAGAGAGGCATCCACACGGGGGTAGTCCTCCTTGGTGAACAGGGGTTCTGCGGTTTCATCAAAGGGTGTGGTGGCAATTTTGTACCAGACCACACAGCCTGCCACAACCGCAAGCATAAACACGATTGCGAGAATCAAGGGTAATTTCTTCATTGCAATTCACCTCATTCAAAAATCGTCAGTCGACTGGGAGCAAATTGGTCCAGAGGCACCCACAAACGTCGGTCGTCCTCCCATGCGGGAATGTACACCCCAAAGGCGTCGCTTTCCAGCGCATACCACATCCCCTCTGTCAGCAGCTCCGCATCCTCCACACTATAACCATGGTATCGCACCAGCTCGTCAATGGCATAGGTCCTCATCCAGGAAGCATGGTCATAGTCCTCAACAAAAATGGAGTTGGCATCCAGCTTCTCCCCGGTGTCCCAGCGATACATACCCTCGCTGTCATCACGCTTGCGCTGCACATCATTGTCGATGAGGTTATCCATCCCCTCGTACAGCAGATAATAGGGCTCTTCACGATACATTTCAATCATGAGCTGACGGTACTTGCTGTCAAACAATGCCTTGGGCATGGTGTAAATCTTGGTATGCTTCCCGTATGTCACAGCCTTGGAAACCGCAGTAGCCTGCCAGCCGCCCTCATCGCTGTAATCGCTTCTGATATGGGGCCGCATAGCGGGGTTAGCCATATAAATATACATGGTTTCGGGGGTGTTTTGCGCCCCCTGCATGATGCCTTCGATTTCCGCACGCATAATTTCCATCATCATATCGGCGTATGCGGTAATTCCATCCATCGCCTCTTGAGGCGTACCATCCGCAAAATACAGCTCACTGAGACCAAAGTCATACCAGACATTCTCCCCTGCAAAACCGAACTCTCGAACATGGAAGCCTTCGGGAATATGTACACAGGTGAAAATGTTCTTGTATCCAATGTCGTCCCGCTCAAACAGGCTCTCCTCAGACAGGAACTTGTGATAAACCGTAATATCCTCAGCGTACTCTGCCATGTCCACATGGGCAGAGTAGTCCTGCCCATAGCAGAAATAAATCTCCGTAGGCGTGAAGAAAAATTCTTGCTTCTCCCCTGCCATATATCCCGTGACCACTTCATACAGCTCATTCTCATCGGGAGACTGGGCGCTTTCCCAATATTCATCCATTAGGTTGGACGTGGTCAGCGCTTCGTAAAACCCACTGCGTACCATGCTCAGCAGGTCTGCCTGCACACCGAACAAATCCTCAACCCGCAGCGCAGAACCGTCATTGAGATTGATGTTCACGTAGCCATTGATATAGTCATACTCGGTGTCCCCTGCAAACAAGCCTATGCTCAGCACATTGGAGAAGTTTGCATACACGCTGTAGGTCATATAATTCAGCTCGGTGCCCTTTGCCACGAAGTACTGCTTCAGCTCTTCCGCTTTTGCGGCAATGGCGGCGTTCACCGCGGCTTCCACTTCCGCATTCTTCAAGCCGTCGATTTGGGGATAGGTCACTTCCCTGTTTTCCTCAAGCACTTCGGTGATTTCCGTAAACACCAAATGATTCTGGTCGTAAAACCCGTTCAGGTCGATGCCCGCTTCGGGAATGACTTCCTCATTCTCCTTATCAATTTTGGGAGTAAACAGCCGCTCACCGTTGGTGCGCTGAATCAGCACATAGGTCGTGCCCACCGCAAGCAGGGTAAACACCAGCAGCAGAGATATGTATTTCAAAGCCTTCTTCACAGGCATCCCCTCCTTTTATACTCATTATATCCTCTGTTGTTTTTCATTTCAACTGTGCACTCTGTCCGTACAAGCTGAAAAAACCACCTCGTCTGTATAGACGAGGTGGTTTTGTGTTTGTTCCAATATTTGGATTACTTGCTCTTTACGTAAGGCTTGCCGTTTGCAGCGGGAACGTGAGACTTGCCCACGAACAGAATCAGAACCACAACGGTAACTACGTAAGGAATCATGGAAATCAGCTGAGGGCTGATGGGAGATGCGGTACCCAAAATAACCTTCAGACCGGTGCACATACCAAACAGCAGGCAGCCCAGCAGTGCGCCCTGGGGCTTGAACTTGCCGAAGATAACCGCAGCAATCGCAATAAAGCCCTGACCGATGATGGAAATGGGACGGAACTGGTTGGTGATTGCCATGGTAACGCTTGCGCCGCCCAGACCTGCCAGGAAGCCGGAGATGGACACGCAAATCATACGCATGCGGATAACGTTGATACCCAGAGTTTCGCAGGCATGGGGGTGTTCGCCGCAAGCACGCATACGCAGACCGAAGCGGGTCTTGTAGAATACGAACCAAACCACGAATACCAGGAAGAATACCAGGAAGGTGGTAGCATAGTTGGAAATGACGTTGGACAGGAACATGCCCCACTTGGTGGTGGTATCGAAGCTGTCTGCGAACAGCAGAGGAATCTTAACGGAGATATCCAGAGGGATGGTGTCGGTGGAGCCAAACAGTGCGCGGCAGGTCATAACTGCCACACCGGGAGCCAGCATATTGATTGCGGTACCGGAAATGGTCTGGTCCGCACCCAGCTTAACAGATGCGATGGCGTGCAGGTAAGCAAAGAACGCGCCTGCCAGACCGCCGCACAGGAAGCCAATCCAGGGGTTGTTGGTGAAGTAGGTGACGGTACAGCCGGTGAAAGCACCTGCAACCACCATGCCTACAATACCGATGTTGATAACGCCGGAAACTTCGGAGAAGCAGGAGCCGAGTGCTGCGTACAGCAGAGGAGGCGTAAACAGCAGAGTTGCGTAAATGATAACGCCCAAATTATCCAGAATAAAATCCATAATTTATTTGCCCTCCTTCTTCAGTTTCTTAATGTAGGAGAAGATGCCGGAAATTGCAATGAAGAATACAACGGTACCGACGATGATGTCGATAACTTCGCCATGTGCGCCAACCAGAGTCAGCTTGGAGCCGCCATACTTCAGTGCGCCGTAGAACAGACCTGCCAGGAATACGCCAAAGGGGTTGTTCATACCAATCAGCGCAACCACGATGCCTGCAAAGCCGAAGCCTTCCTGACCTGCGAATACGGAGATACGGCTGCCCATGCCCATCAGGTGCAGTGCGCCTGCCATACCTGCCATAGCGCCGGAGATGCCCAGAGCGGTGAGGATGGAGCGGTTTACGTTGATGCCGCCGTATTCAGCAGCGTTCTTGTTATAGCCAACAGCCTTCAGTTCGTAGCCCAGAGTGGTCTTTTCGATGATGTACCATACGATAACGGTGAGGATGATGGCAACCAGAATGCCCCAGTTTGCGGTGGGAGCCAGATTCAGGTTCTTAATCATTTCAGCAGGCAGCAGAGTACGTGCAGCCTCGGAAATTTCCTTGGTAGCGGAGGAGTTGCCTTCGCTGTAAATGGCGGGGATGTATGCAATGTAGTTGGACAGGTAGAATGCGATCCAGTTGAACATAATCATGGAAAGCACTTCGTTGATGCCCCACTTGGTCTTCAGGTAGCCAACCACGATGCCCCAAACAGCACCTGCAATCATAGCAACCAGGAAGCACAGAGGAATCAGAATGATGGAGGGCAGGCTGCCGAACAGAATGCCCACAACGCAGGCTGCCATAGCGCCCACAACGAACTGACCTTCCGCACCGATGTTAAATACGCCGGTCTTAAAGGAGAACGCAACGGACAGACCCGTTACAATATAAGGTGTTGCATAAACAACACAGTAGGACATGAACTTCACGCCGCCGAAAATGCTGGAGAACAGCTTGCCGTATGCAGCGGTAACGGAAACACCCATAGCCATCATGAACAGTGCGCCTACGATAAAGCCGCAGACGATTGCCAGCAGGGTATGGATGAGCTTATTTTCCGCGAAAAGGTCAATCAGAGAAAACTTTTTCTTATCCATTCTTCTTACCCCCTGCCATCATCAGGCCCAGTTCGTTTTCGTCCGCCAGCTTGCCGGGAACGCGGTCAACGATCTTGCCGTCATAAATTACATCGATCTGGTCGGACAAAGACATGATTTCGTCCAGTTCGAAGCTGACCAGCAGAACAGCCTTGCCCTTGTTGCGCTGGTCCACAATGTACTTGTGTACGTATTCAATTGCACCGACGTCCAGACCACGGGTGGGGTTTACGGCGATGAGCAGGTCCTTATCGTTTTCCACTTCACGTGCGATAATAACCTTCTGCTGGTTGCCGCCGGACAGAGTGCCTGCAGCACGGTCTTCGCTCTTCTTGGGGCGAATGTCGTACTTTTCAATGCATTCGGTTGCGAACTTACGGATGGCGCCGCGGTTCAGACGGCCCTTCTTGGAGAACTTGGGTTCCTTGTAATTCTGCAGAATCAGATTGTCTTCCACGGAGAAGTCCAGTACCAGACCGTGCTTCTGACGGTCAGCGGGAATGGAAGAAACGCCATTCAAGAAGCCGTAACGGGGTGCCTTATTGTAAATGTCCACACCGTTGATGGTGATGGAGCCTTCGGTAGCCTTGCGCAGACCGGTGATGATTTCCACCATTTCGGTCTGACCGTTGCCGTCGATACCTGCGATACCAACGATTTCGCCGCGGCGAACCTGCAGGTCCAGACCCTTCAGAATTTCGATGTCGCGGTAGTCCACGCCGTGGAGGTTCTTGATATCCAGAACCACTTCACCGGGTTCCTGTTCAGCCTTATCCACCTTGAAGGTGACCTGACGGCCAACCATCATTGCAGCCAGATCGTCTTCGGTGCACTGTTCCACGTCTACGGTGTCAATGTACTTGCCCATGCGGATGATGGTGCAGAAGTCGGCGGAAGCCTTGATTTCCTTCAGCTTGTGGGTAATGATGATAATGCTCTTACCCTCAGCGGTCAGGTTATGCATGATGTTAATGAGTTCGGTGATTTCCTGAGGGGTCAGAGATGCGGTGGGTTCGTCCAGAATCAGAATTTCCGCACCACGGTACAGTGCCTTCAGAATTTCAACACGCTGCTGCATACCAACAGAGATGTCTTCAATCTTCGCATCGGGGTCGATGGCCAGACCGAACTTTTCGGAAATTGCCACAACGTTCTTGCGAGCAGTTGCCATATCCACAACAGTGCCCTTCATGGGTTCGGTACCCAGCACGATGTTTTCCGTAACGGTAAAGGGCTGAACCAGCATAAAGTGCTGGTGTACCATGCCGATGCCCGCTGCAATGGCATCTTTGGGGTTATTCATTTCAAGCTTTGTTCCATTGATGATAATCTCGCCGCTGGTGGGCTTGTACAGACCATACAGCTGATTCATCAGGGTAGATTTACCTGCACCGTTTTCGCCAAGGATTGCGTGAATTTCGCCCTTATGTACGGTCAGCTGTACACCGTCGTTTGCGGTGAAGTCGCCGAACTTCTTGACGATATTGCGCATCTCGACAACCTTTGTGTTCAGGTCCACATGTTCTCTAGACACTTTCCAATTACCTCCCTTTTTCAGCTCGCTTTTGACGCAGGCAAAAGTCGAGCCTCTCCGCACGGTAACGTATTTGCGGCAAGGTCTTTTCGCCCCTTCGGGGTCCTTGTCCGACAACACAAACCGCGGAGATTTCACTCCTTTTCAATCTTTTTTAAATGATGACAACATCCTTCAGCCCATACTCGGCTGCAATGTCTGCCAGACCTTGCAGGGTGTCTACCGATGGACTTTTCAGATGTCGGTACTGCTGCCGCACCCCATTGGGACGGTAGCAAATGATTTTATATCGAGTGTCCAAGCTGCTTGTTTCCCGCAGCAGGGCACAGACATTACGAACAGTTCCTTCACAGTCAAACAGCTCCGGCACTACCACGGTGCGCACTTCCGTGAGCTTACCCTGTTCCGCCAGCCAGCGCAGATTTTGAAGCACGGTATCATTGAACGCCCCCGTCAGTCGGTAGTGTTCAAATCCGTCCCACGCCTTCACATCCAGCATCACCCCGTCGGTGACAGCCATCAATTCAGGGTCACGCGCAAAGAGGTAGCTGCCGTTGGAGTCCACCAGCGTGTGCAGCCCCACAGCCTTCGCCGCTGTGAGCAGCTCCACCAAAAAGTCACGCTGCAGGGTACATTCCCCGCCGCTGACAGTAATGCCGCGGATAAATGGCATCTGCTTCTTGACCACCGCCATCACTTCATCCGCCGTCATATTCCGCACACGGGCAGAGCCGCCGTTGCGGCAGTGGGTGAAGCAGGCATCGCACATGACGCATTTGGTGTGGTCATAGTTCACCAGCCCATCCGCCATATACAGCGCACCTGTAGGACAGTGCCGCACACAGTAGCCGCAGTGGATGCAGTGCTTGATGGTTTCGGGGTTGTGGCAGTATTGACAGTTGAAGTTGCACCCTTGCAGGAACACGGCGGTACGGTTCCCCGGCCCGTCCACGCTGCTGAAGGGGATAATTTTATTAACAACGCCTGTAATCATCTGATTCTGCGCTGATAAATCTTACAGTTGTCCTTGGCACCCTGCGCCAAAGCGGTGGTATTCTGACGAACAGCCTTGCCTGCGTCCAGCTTTTCGATTTCGCTGCGCTTGGCCAGATAGCCGGTCACGCGAATCACGTCGCTGTCGCTGCCATAGAAGGACAGGTATCGAATATCCATCTGCATAGCCCCACGGATAATATCCACCACGAAACCGGGGTTTTTATGCACCGTCAGGTCAACGGGGAAAATATCGCCCGTACCGGAGGGGAAATACTTGTGGAACAGGTTAATCACCTGCAGATGGTCAATGAGCTCATCGGGTTCTTCCCCGATGGGAATGCGAGTGCCGGGAGAGCAGTTCTGGTCAGACTCAATGCCCACCTGTGCGTGGAGCACAAAGTGGTTACCCGTGCATTCGCAGTAGGAATTGAAGTGCTTGTTGTTCAGCTCATCCAGCAGGTCCATGATTTCCACGCCCAGCTGATTAGCCCCATCGTCATGCCCGAAACGGCCCTGCTTGCCATCCTTTTCCAGCAGAGTGTTGACGCATTCCGCCAAACCAACCATGCCGAACATACCGGAGAACTTTTCACGCTTTACGAAGCCTTCGGTGACCAGGAAGCTATTTTCAAACCAGCCGCTTTCTTCCACAAGGAAACGAATACGCTCGTCCATGTATCGTGCCATGACATCGAATACATGAGGCAGTACTTCCTTCTTGAAGTGTTCGCTATTATCAGCCTTCTTTGCCACGTTAGACAGAATCAGACGGCTCAAGGTATAAGCGCCGCCGCCCTGCAGCAGACCATTGTAGCAGCTTGCCACACAGTAATCATTCCCCAGTTCGCTGCGGAACATTCTGTCGTTGGCAAAACTGGGCTTCGCGGTGGTCAGTGCGCACTTCACAGCAGCCAGCAGGAATTCATCGGGGGTATCCTCGCTGACACGAAGGGTCAGGTTAGGCACAGCATTCTGCACCTGCGCTTCCGCTTCCATAAGCAGATAGCCGAAACGGGTAGCCTCGGGACCGATGTCCGCATGGCAGAAGGAGTCCAGAATGGTGCGGTCAATCATATTCAGCCAGTTTTTCAGCTTCTTGACGACTTCTTCATCGCTGAGCTCGGTGATATAGGGGTCCAGCAGCTTGTCCAAGTCCCCGATGTACACAGGGTAGTTGGTGATGCTGGGGATGTTGTGATAGAAAATCATGAGGTTGGTGAGAGCCTCATCAAAGTCCTGAGCGGGACCCAAATCCAGATATTCACTGCCTTCACGCAGGAATTTGGGGAAATCCACGCAGATATAGCGGGGACGATAAGGTGCTTCCCCTTCAAACAGAGAGCAGATGCAGCGGGTATCGATGCCGCAGCGCATGAGGGCATCCAATTCCTCGGGCTCGTCCAGTACGGTGAGCAGATCCTCTGCCTTGCGGGACAGATAGGTCACCTTCTGTTCATGGCTGGTGGTAGGGTCGGTCAATGTATCAAAAATCGCCTGACGCTTTTCTTCGATTTGTTCGGGAGTCAATACTCGCTTCATAGCCATACCTCCTGCGATTATAATCATAGTGATATATTATTGTATCATGTTTTAACAATCTCATCTACTGTTTTTTCGACCCGACCCGTCAAATTTCTATCCCAAAAAATAGTAAATGTTCCATATTTCAGCTCGTACGCACATTCTGCGTATTGTTTTGTTATTGCACGGTATCGATTTTGCGTAGCTGTACGTGCGTAGCCCTTTAACTGACAGTGAACTGATCGTCACCGCGCCCTTACACGCAAAAAAAGAGACCTCCGAAGAGGTCTCTTTGTAATTTGCTTATTAAGCTGTGTGCTTACTGCAGAATGAATTCGGGGCATTCAGCAGAAGTGGTGGAAACAACGATGGAGCCGTCCATCAGAGCAGCCTTAGCTTCTTCAACAGCAGCCTTCATGTCGTCGGTCAGCAGGTCCTGAGTGGGAGCTACGTCAACGCCGCCATTGTTGATGTCGTACATTACAACGCCGCCTGCGAAGGTGCCGTCCTTAACAGCCTTGGAGATGTCCTGAGCTGCGATGTCAACGCGCTTCATAGCGGAGGTGATAACGGTTTCGGGAGCCAGGTAGGACTGGTCAGCGTCAACGCCGATAGCGTAGATGCCGTTTTCCTGGCAGCCGGTGATAACGCCAGCGCCGGTGCCGCCTGCAGCGTGGTAAACAACGTCAGCGCCCTTGGTTACGAAGTTCTTAACAGCTGCGGAGCCAGCAGCAACGTCGCCGAAGGAGTTTGCATTGTACTGCAGAACTTCTGCGTCGGGGTTAACGGACAGAACGCCTTCAATGAAGCCGATGCCGAACAGGTTCATGTTTTCGGAAACCATGCCCTGAACGTAGCCAACAACGCCGGATTCGGAAGCCATACCTGCAACGATACCTACCAGGTAGGAAGCCTGTTCCTGAGCGAACATCAGGCAAGCAACGTTGGGCAGGTCGATGGAAGCGTCGTCAATGATAGCGAACTTCTGGTCGGGGTTAGCTTCAGCAGCCTTCTTGGTTGCTTCTGCCAGCTTGAAGCCGGTGCACAGAATCAGGTCGTAGCCGTCATCGATGAAGGTCTGGATGTTGGTGTCGTAGTCAGCGTCGGTCTTGGAAACCAGGTGAGCGATTTCGAACTCATTGGAGTCCAGAGCGGACAGGCCTTCCCAAGTGGACTGGTTAAAGGACTGGTCGTTGATGCCGCCGGTGTCGGTAACCATACCGATCTTGATCTTGGTTGCGCCGTCTTCAGTCTGCGCTGCGTCGTCATTGCCGCCGCCACATGCTACCAGAGAGAAGCACATAACGAGAGCGAGAATCATTGCGAGAATCTTCTTCATAAGATTTTCATCCTCCTAAATCTTTTTATGCCTTTTGCAGGCATATTCGCATATATTATAGCCGAGCCCCCTGCCGATTGCAATAGAAGATTTCACTTTTTCGCCAATTTCTTGTCAATTTATCGTTATTGTGAGAAATCTCTCTTGCGGCCGTTTTAAAATGAATATATTCATTGAATATTCATTTATTTTTGAATAAAATTCATTTTAGCTCTTGATTTCCTTTCGTTTTTCATATATATTGTTATGGTTTGTGATTTTATATTCATTAATATACACCATATTCCAACAAAGGAGCCTGCTTATGAAGTTGCTGAAGGACAAGCGTTTTTATATGTTCCTCATCCCCTCTCTCATCGGGGCATTTCTGTTTGTGACCCCCATCCGTCACGACGGCAATCTGACCATTCCCATTGCCATTGCCGCAAACTTTATGCTGGACTGCATGGGCGAACACGCACTGACCATTATCTGGCTGCTGATTTCCCTCAGCGCAATCATCACCGCCGTACATAAGCTGTCTCCTCTTTCCTTTTTAAAGAAGAACGAGAAGCTCAACAGCCTGTTTTCCGTCAGCGGCTTCTGGTTTGCTGTACGTATGGTGGGCTTCATTTTTGCCAATATGATTTACTTCGGCATCGGTCCCGACATCATCATCGGGGAGCTGACCGGTGGTCTGGTCATTAACGACCTGCTGCCCATTCTGGTCTGCGTATTCTTTCTGGCAGGTCTGCTGCTGGCACTGCTGCTGAATTACGGTCTGCTGGACTTCTTCGGCGCTCTGCTCATTAAGCTCATGCGTCCCGTATTCAACCTGCCCGGTCGCAGCGCACTGGACTGCGTGGCTTCCTGGCTGGGTGACGGCTCCATTGGTGTCCTGCTCACCGCAAAGCAGTACGAAGAAGGCTTCTACTCCAAGCGTGAAGCCACCGTCATCGCCACCACCTTCTCCGCTGTCAGCATCACCTTCGCACTGGTGGTCATCAGCGAAGTAGCACTGGAGCACCTGTTTATCCCCTTCTATTTGGTAGTCACCGCAGCGGGCATCGTTACCGCAATCATTGTGCCCAAGCTGCCTCCCCTGTCTCGCATTCCCGACAGCTACTACACCGATGTCCCCCACAGAGAGGACATTCCCGAAAACACCTCTCCCCTGCGCTATGCCATGGACCTTGCTCTGAACAAGGCTGAACACGCGCCTTCTCTCCGCAGCTTCCTGAAGGAAGGCATGGAAAACATTTTCGAAATGTGGTTTGGCACCCTGCCCGTCATTCTGGCTATGGGTACCATCGCTCTGATTGTTGCGGAGTTCACCCCTGTGTTTGACTGGCTGGGCATTCCCTTCACCCCTCTGTATGAGCTGCTGCGAATTCCCGAAGCAGAAGCCGCCAGCCGCACGGTTATCGTAGGCTTTGCGGATATGTTCCTGCCCAGTGTCATTGCAAGCTCCATCGACAGCGAGCTGACCCGCTTCGTGGTCGCCGCCACCAGCGTGACCCAGCTGATTTATATGTCCGAAATCGGCAGCATCATCATGGGCAGCAAAATCCCCGTTTCTCTGAAGAATCTGTTCATCATCTTCCTGGAACGCACCTTGGTTTCCCTGCCTGTCATCGCAGGTCTGGCCCATCTGATTTTCTAAAAAGCAAAAACCGACCTGTGAAAACACAGGTCGGTTTCTTCATTTTATGGAATTATCCAAGCATCGCTGCGGTGTCCAGTGCGATTTCCAGCATACGCACCATGCTTTCCTGACGTTCCTGACTGGTCAGGTCGGGTTCATCGTTGACAATATGGTCGGAGATGGTGCACAGGCAAAGGGCATTCTTCCCTGCGCGAGCTGCGTTCATATACAGCGCAGCAGCTTCCATTTCCACACACATAACGCCCATCTTCGCCCATTCCAGGGTAGGAGCTTCGCCATAGAAGCAGTCGGAGGACAGGATGTTGCCTACCTTCAGATCCACGCCTCTTGCCTTTGCAGCCTCCTCTGCGGCACGGAGCATCTTATAGCTTGCAATGGGAGCAAAGGTGCCGGGCAGGTTAAAGCTGTGGGCATAGTTGGAATTGGTGCAGGCACCCATGCCTGCCACAACATCCATTACATGCAGGTCGGGCTGCAGCGCACCTGCGGAGCCAACGCGGATGATATTTTCCACGCCGTAGAAGTTGAACATTTCATAGCTGTAAATACCGATGGAAGGCATACCCATGCCGCTGGCCTGTACACTGACGGGAACACCCTTCCAAGTGCCGGTGTAGCCCTGTACACCACGCACGTCTATGACCAGAACGGCATTTTCCAGCAGGTTTTCCGCAATGAACTTGGCACGCAGGGGGTCACCGGGCATCAGCACGGTCTTTGCGAATGCACCCTTCTCACAGGAAATATGAGGGGTAGGGATGGGAGATTTTTCGGACATTTAAACTTCCTCCGTTTCAGATGTTTGTTTCTCAGGGGTCCGGTTGAATAGGATGCGGAAAAACTTGGGCATCAGCAAAATATAGGTTACCGCAAATACAATCAACGCAACCCAAAAGGCCGTTTTCTTCAGTTCCACAGGCAGCAGCACACCGATGATTACCCCCACAGCACACAGACAGAACTTCACAAGGGACAGATCCTTCCAGGTGCTTTCAGCACAGTAGCGATTGGCTGCATCAAATAACCACTTCATACCAAGACCTCCTTTTTGGTTTATGTGATTTCAGTGTATCACAGACCCCTGCCTTTTTCAATCACGCAAAGTCCAATTGCATCTTCATACATTCTATGATAATATATTGAGTTAGGATAGCACGAATGGAGGCTGCATATATGAGCAACATTTTGACCATAGGCATTGCAGGGGGCACAGGCTCCGGCAAAACCACCATTACCAAACGCATTATGGAGCGCTTCGGCGGCAACGTCTCCGTTGTCAACCACGACAACTACTATAAGGCTCATGATGAAATGACCTACGAGGAACGCTGCAAGCTGAATTATGACCATCCCGACGCATTTGAAAACGACCTGATGATTGCTCACCTGAAGCAGCTGAAGGCAGGCAAAGCTGTCCGCTGCCCCGTGTATGATTACACCGTACACAACCGCAGCAAGGACACCGTTCTCATTAAACCCGCAAAGGTCATCATTGTAGAAGGCATCCTCATTCTGGCAGACAAGCAGCTGTGCGACCAGATGGACATCCGCGTATTCGTGGATACCGATGCCGATGTCCGTATTCTCCGCCGCATTGTCCGAGACGTAAAAAAGAGAGAACGCACGCTGGAATCCGTCATTGACCAGTACCTGACCACCGTTAAGCCCATGCATGAGGCTTTCGTGGAACCCAGCAAGAAAAACGCCCACATCATCATTCCCGAGGGCGGCCGCAATCAGGTGGCACTGGATATGGTCATCGGCCGCATCCGTCAGCATTTGGAAGGATAAACAAAGTATATGGCAAAACTCTATTTTAAATACGGTGCTATGGGCTCCTCTAAGTCCGCACAGGCACTGATTACCAAATTCAACTACGAAGAACGAGGCATGAGCGTATGGCTCATCAAGCCCAGCATCGATGACCGCGACGGCGCAGACATTCTCCGCTCCCGCATCGGTCTGGAAGCCAGAGCCAAGGTCATCACCCCCGACCAGGATATTTACGAAATCTACAAGGAAGCAGGGGCCCATGATGTCATCATTTCCGACGAGTCCCAGTTCTTCACCCCCGCACAGATTGACCAGCTGCGAACCATCGTGGACAGAGAAGACATCCCCGTGCTGTGCTTCGGTCTCCGTACCGACTTCTTGACCCACTTCTTCCCCGGGGCACAGCGACTCATGGAGCTGGCTGACTCCATTTCCGAAATCAAGACCATCTGCTCCTGCGGCAAAAAGGCCATCGTCAATGCCCGCATCGACGAAAACGGACGCATCGTCACCGCAGGCTCTCAGGTCATGCTGGGTGGCAACGACTCCTACATCGCCATGTGCCATAAGTGCTGGAAGGACGCCATTGCCAATCAGGCAGGCTACGAAGAAACCCTGTTTTAAATAGAATTATACGGGCGAACATAGTTCGCCCGCTTTTTCATCTCGTACCAACTACCGTGCCGATCATTTCATTGATGCACGGTATCTTTTTTGCGTCAACGTAAAGTTCACTTGACATTCTTGCCTCTCTATGATATCCTCTAATTGTAAAGGACACTTTACAATTAAGGAGGGTCGCCTATGAAAAACAGAATTGAAATCATCCGCAAGGAACGCGGCATCCGTCAGGAGGAATTTGCAAAAGCACTGGGAGTTTCTCGCCAGACCATCAGCTCTCTGGAAAACGGACGATACAACCCTTCCATTCAGTTGGCATTTAAAATCGCACGGTATTTTGAAATGCCCATTGAGGAAGTATTTATTTACGAGGAGGACTGACCATGAACAACAAACGTTTCATTGCAAGTAT
>JAZREI010000155.1:0-25010 GCA_045660685.1 Oscillospiraceae bacterium | reverse complement strand
GGTTTACTGCGGCATTTACACCGTTGACGGCTCCGACTACCCCGCTCTCCGTGACGCACTGGACAAGCTGAAGCTCAACGACGCTTCCCTGTCCTACGAACCCGAATCCTCCATCGCACTGGGCTTCGGCTTCCGCTGCGGCTTCCTGGGCATGCTGCACATGGAAGTTATCCAGGAACGTCTGGAACGTGAGTTCGACCTGGATCTGGTTACCACCATGCCCTCCGTTATCTACAAAATCGTAAAGAACGACGGCACCGTTGTTATGGTAGATAACCCCCACAACTACCCCGACCCCACTCATATTGCGGAAGCATATGAACCCTATATGCACGTTTCCATCATCACTCCTCAGGAGTACGTTGGCAACATCATGCCCCTGTGCCAGGATAAGCGCGGCGAGTACAAGGATATGCAGTATCTGGACTCCCATCTGGTAGAGCTGAAGTACGATATGCCTCTGAACGAAATCATTTACGACTTCTTCGACTCTCTGAAGGCACGTACCCGCGGCTACGCTTCTCTGGACTATGAACTGGCTGACTACCGCATCTCCAATCTGGTAAAGGTTGACCTGAAGCTCAACGGCGACCCCGTTGACGCACTGAGCTTCATTGCTCACAAGGACAAGGCATACGGCCGCGCCCGTCGTCTGTGCGAAAAGCTGAAGGAGAACATCCCCAGACAGATGTTCGAAGTTCCCATTCAGGCAGCCATCGGCGGCAAGATTATCGCCCGTGAAACCGTAAAGGCCATGCGCAAGGACGTTCTGGCTAAGTGCTACGGCGGCGACATCACCCGTAAGAAGAAGCTGCTGGAAAAGCAGAAGGAAGGCAAGAAGAAGATGCGTCAGCTGGGTACCGTTTCCATCCCCACCGAAGCATTCTTGGCAGTCCTCAAGCTGGACGAAGAATAAAACATCACTCCCCGTACCCTGTTCGGCACGGGGAGTGATTTACTCCTCATCACTGTCCTTATATTTCAGTTCCCGCAATTCTTCCACGACCAGTATTGTGCACAACACAATTAAGCCCGCCAGCAGGATAACTCCTCCATAAATGGGAATGAGATAGGAGTTTGTGACTGTCACATCCATCAAAAGTCCAAACAAGGGATTCCAGACTATCAGTCCAAAGGTCATTCCCAGAAAGAACACAACCATTGTCAGCAGTACCCAGCCAAGGGAAATGCCGCCGAACACCTGTTTTTTCTTTTCCTGTTCGGGGTACAGCAAATGGTTGGGGTCTGTGTCCAGCACCTCACTGAGCCGCACAATCATATCCAAATCGGGATAGGTCTTTCCGTTCTCCCAGGAAGATACAGTCTGCCGAGTCACATTCAGCTGCTCCGCCAAATTGTTTTGAGATAAGCCCTTTCTCTTACGGTACTTGCGGATATTGATGGTGATTTCTGTCATTTTACTCCACTCCTCATTTAGATTTCTATGGCTGTATCATAGCACACCACCCCTGTGCAGAAAAGCAATAATCTCTTGCCTACGGAATTTTGTCATCCGGTGCAACAATTGGAAAATCCGCTTCCCGTTGAAAACTTTCCTTTAAAATGATACAATACCCTCATTCCAACCGAATGAGGGTATTTTTATGTTTAAATTCATTTGTAAGATATATCACGCATACAAGGAAGCCATTGACTATCTGTTTTGGGGCGGCATGACCACCGTGGTCAGCTGGGGCTCTTACAGTCTGTTCGTCCTGCTGGGCGCAAGCGTATTCTGGGGCAACGCAGGCTCTTGGGTCTGCGCCGTGACCTTCGCCTTTGTGACCAATAAGCTGTGGGTGTTCGGGAGCAAGAGCTGGGCAGGGAATGTGGTATTCCCCGAATTGGGCAAGTTCCTGTCCTCCCGTGTGGCAACGGGGGTATTCGAGATGGTGGCTGTGCCTGCACTGGTAACGGTGGGGCTGAATCAGACCATCTTCGGCATCGACGGCATGGTGTCCAAGGTTGTGGTCAGCGTAGCGGTTATCGTGCTGAACTATATCCTCAGCAAACTGTTTGTGTTTAAGAAGTAAGAAAAAAGGAATGTTGCTTTGCAACAGTCCTTTTTGTTTTATACAATTGCAGCCATTTCAACAGGCAAGCCTGTCAGGTAGCGGCGTACCATGTCCAGCGCGCGCTGAGTGGCAATCATGCGCACATCTTCGCGGTTCTTGCCGGGAATCAGCACCTTCACGGTGATGGTGCCTGTGGGGGTAGCCAGACCGATGCACACGGTGCCCACCTTGTGGATGCCGTCGCTGTCAGGACCTGCCAAACCTGTGATACCAATAGCCAAGTCGCTGCCGGTCAGAGCCTTCACGCCTTCCGCCATTTCCCCCGCAACTTCCTTGCTGTACACGGTGTGAGCCTCGATGGTTTCGGGCTTTACGCCCAGCACCTTGATTTTCATATCATTGGTGTAGCTGACCACGCCGCCTGCAAATACCGCAGAGGAGCCCGCAAAGTCGGTCATGCGCTTTGCCAGCAGACCGCCTGTGCAGCTTTCCGCAGCGGAGAGGGTCACACCCTGTTCCTTCAGCAGGTCAAACACCAGCTTGTCCAGACCGTTAACGTCCACGCCGTAGACCACGCTGCCCAGCTTTTCCTTGACCATTGCCCCAACGGGCGCAATCATTTCTTCCGCCTGCTCGGCAGTATCTGCCTTGGCGGTAACACGGACAAAGCATTCATAGCGCTTAGCGTAGGGTGCAATGGTGGGGTTGGTGTAGGTGTTCATTTCCTCGCGGAGAACTTCTTCCATCTCACTTTCGCCCATGCCGAAAATCTGGTAGTTGTGGCTGACGATGACACCGCCGCTCTTGGACTCCAGATAGGGCATAACACGGTACTTCATCATGCTGTTGCACTCGTGGGGAGGGCCGGGCAGCATAATCACGGTGACCTTTTCGTCCTCAATGATACAGCCGGGTGCAGTGCCCCAGTCGTTGGACAGGGGGATGCAGCCTTCGGGCAGATATACCTGCTGCAGGTTATTTTCCGTCATAACCTTCTGACGGCGAGCAAAGTGCGCACGCAGTCGCTCCCCTTCTTCGGGGTGGTATACCAGCTTGCGGCCCAGTGCCTCGGCGATGATATTCTTGGTCAGGTCATCGCAGGTAGGACCAAGGCCACCTGTGGTGATGATGATGTCCGCACGGCTCATGGCGATTTCCATAACGCTGCGGAGACGGGCAGGGTTGTCCCCTACCACGGTGTGATAAAACACGTTGATGCCCAGCTGTGTGAGCATTTCAGAAACATCTCGTGCATCAGTATTGGTGGTGCCGCCCAGCAGCAGCTCGGTACCGACGCCGATGATTTCAACTGCGTGGCTGTTATTCACCCAGCTTCACCTTCACTCTTTCGATGTTTGCAACTGCTTCGTCTACCAGAGCATCTACGTCCAGTGCGCTTTCCACTGCTGCAACTTCTTCCAGAGTGGGCTTGGTCTTGGGGTGTCTGGGAGTGAATACGGTGCAGCAGTCTTCATAGGGCAGGATGGAAGTATTGAAAGTACCAATCTTTCTTGCGATGGTGACGATTTCTTCCTTGTCCATGCCAATCAGAGGCTGCAGGGTGGGCAGGTAGGTAACAGACTGGGTGGATGCCATAGCTTCCATGGTCTGAGAAGCAACCTGACCTAGATTTTCGCCGGTAACGATTGCCTTGCAGCCGTTTGCTTCCGCAATCTTGGTAGCAATACGCATCATCATACGGCGCATAATCAGAGTGAAGTATTCTTCGGGGCACTTGTCGCGGATTTCTTCCTGAATCTTGGTAAAGGGCACGATTTCAATCATCATGCTGCCGCAGTAATCGGTGAGAATCTGTGCCAGCTCGATAACCTTCTGCTTTGCCAGCTCGGAGGTGTAGGGGAAGGAGAAGAAGTGTACAGGAATCAGCTTGACACCGCGCTTTGCAATCATGTAGGTGGAAACAGGGCTGTCGATACCACCGCTGAGCATGGTGATTGCACGACCGTTGGAGCCAACGGGCATACCGCCTGCACCGGGAGTGGGCTGTGCGTGAACGTAAGCAGCGTAGTCACGGATTTCTACGTGCACAATCAGGTCGGGGTTGCGTACGTCAACGGGAACGTAGGGGAATGCTTCGTTCAGCTGACCGCCAACATACTGGCTGACTTCGATGGAGGTCATGGGGAATGCCTTGTCGGAGCGCTTGGTTTCTACCTTGAAGCTCTTTGCACGTCTCATGTCGTCTTCCAGATAGGTCTTTGCCAGTTCAACGATGGCGTCTACGTTCTTTTCGCAGGCAGCTGCACGGGTCAGCTTTGCGATGCCGAAAATCTTGGTCAGTGCTTCGAACGCTGCATCCAAATCTTCGTCGTCGGTCTTGGGTTCTACGTAAACCGCAGACTGTACGGAATATACGTTGAAGTCGCCGATGAGCTTCAGACGGGTGCGGATGTTGCTCAGCAGCTTCTGTTCAAAGCTGCGCTTGTTCAGGCCCTTCAGGACGATTTCGCCCTGCTTGAGCAGAATCATATCTCTCATAGTAATTACCTCGTTTCAAAATCTATATTAAATCAATTGGTGTCGCCAAATTGAAATGTGCGATACTGAATGGCTTCCGCCACGTGGGTCGGCTGGATTTGCTCACTGCCCGCAAGGTCTGCAATGGTGCGTGCCACACGGAGAATGCGGTCATAGCTTCGGGCAGACAGACCCATACGGTCAAATGCCCTGTGCATAAGCTTCTCCCCTGCTTCTGTCAGTGCGCAGTATTCCCGCACCTCTGCAGGGCCCATCTGGGCGTTGCAGCTGATGCCTGTGCCTGCAAAGCGCTGCTGCTGAATCTGTCGGGCGGCGTTGACCCGCTCCTTGATGTTGGCAGAGGGCTCGGCAGTATCACGGCGGCGCAGCTCCTCGTATTCCAAGGCAGGCACTTCTAAAATCAAGTCCATGCGGTCCATCAGCGGCCCCGAAACACGGCTGCGGTACTTCAGCACCGACTGCTCGGAGCATTTGCACCGTCCACCGGGGTGTCCGTACCAGCCACACTTACAGGGGTTCATGGCTGCCACCAACATGAATTGGCTGGGGAAGGTCACTGTCCCCGCCACACGGGACACGGTTACCACGCCATCTTCCAAAGGCTGGCGCAGGACTTCCAATACCTGATTGGGGAATTCGGGGAACTCGTCCAGAAACAGCACGCCGTTGTGGGCAAGGGAAATCTCACCGGGACGGGGACTGCTGCCACCGCCGCTCATGGCACGAGAAGATACCGTATGATGAGGGGCGCGGAAGGGTCGCACTGCAACCACAGGGTTGGAGGCGCTTGTGAGCCCCGCAACGGAATGAATCTCCGTGGACTGGATGATTTCGTCGTAGCTCATGTCGGGCAGAATCCCCGGCAGGCGCTTGGCAAGCATACTCTTGCCTGCACCGGGAGGCCCGGACATCAGCACATTATGTCCGCCTGCCGCAGCCACTTCCAAGGCACGCTTTACGTTTTCCTGACCCTTCACATCCGCAAAGTCGGGGACGTACAGGGCTTCGGGCTCAATGACAGGGGTGGGCTCGGGAGCGATGAGTCGCTCATCCTTCAAATGCCGCAGCAGCTGGTCCACTGTTTCCACAGCGTAAATATTGATGTCACGGGCGAATGCCGCTTCCTTGGCATTTGCCGCAGGAACAAACAGGTGCTTGACCCCTGCACGTCGGGCGGCGATGGCCATAGGCAACGCACCGCTGACAGGGCGAACCTCACCCATGAGGCTTACCTCGCCGATGAAGGCGCAGTCCGCAGGAGGACGCATGAGCTGTCCCGTGGCGGTCAGCAGACACAGCAGCACAGGCAGGTCATATATGGTGCCTGCCTTTTTGGTATCCGCAGGCGCCAGATTCACCGTAACCTTAGAGGGTGGGAACTTGTAGCCGCTGATTTTGATGGCGGCGCGGACTCGGTCACGTGCTTCCTTTACCGCCGCATCGGGCAGACCAACAATATCGAAGCGAGGCAGACCGCCGGAAACGAAACATTCCACGGATACCTCATAGCCGCCGATGCCCGTCAGCCCAAAGGACCGAACTTTCGAAAACATAGCTCCCCTCCTCAAATTTGCCCATAATAAGGCATTTTAATGTATTATTATAGCACATTAAAATAGGATTTGTATATGCAGAATTTGAATTTCGGCCACAAAAAAAAGCTCCCCTGTGTAAGGGGAGCCTTTTTCAATTATAGGTCTTATACAAAAACTCTATGACCTGACTTCTGGCGCAAACGCTATAAGGTGCAAATACACCATCTGCCAGAGGTGCGGCAATGCCCTTTTCCAGTGCCCAAAGCATGGCTTCGAAGTAGAAGTCCTGCTCCGTAACGTCGATGAAATCCCAATCCCGCTTGACCGCTGCGGGCTTGCCTACAGAGCGGTGCAGCATGGTGAGAAACTGTGCGCGAGTAACGCTGGCATTGGCGGCAAACACACCTTCCCCGATTTCGGAGCCGATGCCCTTTTCCACCGCCCACATGACAGGGGCAAAGCAGGCATCGCTATCCTTCACATCAATGAAGGGGCTGCTCACTGCCGCAGGTGCGGGGCTGCCTGCCAGCTTCCACAGGAAAGTGACCGCCTGAGCACGGGTGCAGCCGGTGCGAGGGTCGAAGGTGCCGTCGGCGTTGGGCTCTGCCACGCCCTGCTTCACTGCCCACATGACCGCTGCGTAGTAGTCATCTGTATAAAATACATCCTTAAAAGGATTGTCCTTGTCTTTTTTGCTCAGTCGCTGAAAGAAACCCATTGCGAATCTCCTTGGTGTTTTTTCTCTATTTTACACGAAGCCCTTTTATTCTGCAAGCTCCCGATAATCCATAAGCAGCAGACCTGTGGCTTCCTTTTGGTTTTCCAGAGCTTCCGCAAACTTCTTGGTTTCCGTACCGTCGGCAGGGTCGTAAATCAGATATGCGGTGTTGCCGCAGACTTCCTGACGGAAGATGCCGCCCACAGCCTCCAGCACTTCCATAACCTGCTCACGCTGATGACCACGGAGACCGCTGAGCACCACGCACTTGTCCTTCAGCTGCTCCGCACCTGCCACAGGCTTTACGGGGATGCCGCTGCGCTGTGCGTACATGGCCGCTTCGCTGCCTGCAGTGGTGTAAATGGTCAGCTTGGGGCAGTCCATGAAGGCATAAGCCCCGATTTCTTCCACAGACGCGGGGATTTCCGCTGCAATCAGATTCACGCAGCCACGGAAGGCCTCATCGCCGATTTCTTCCAAGCCATCGGGTAGGACCACATCACGCAGATTGCGGCAGCCACGGAAGGCTTCGTCACCGATTTCTTCCAAACCCTTGCCGAACTTCACCTCGCGCAGAGCCTTGCAGTCACGGAAGGCTTCTTCCTCGATTTCCTCCACGCTGTCGGGGATGCGAATCTCACGGAGAGAAACGCAGTCGCGGAAGGCTTCCTCGCCGATTTCTTCCAAGCCATCGGGCAGGATGACCTTTTCCAAATTGGCACAGTTGCGGAAAGCTTCCTCCTCAATGGTTTCCACACCTTCAGGCACAACAAACTCGGTCAGTTCCATATTGTTGCGGTACATTTCTTCGCCGATCATAGGACTTCTCCTTTCTAACACAGATTACGTCATAATTATCCGCCGTATTTATCCTTCAAATACATCAATGCTTCCCCGTAGCCCTGAATCCCATGACCGCGGATGGTCTTTTCGCAGGCCATGCCTGCATAGGAAATGTGGCGGAATTCCTCCCGTTCCATAGGGTCGGAGATATGCACTTCCACCGCAGGGATGCCCACAGCTTTCAGAGCATCCAGAATAGCAATGGATGTATGGGTATAAGCCGCAGGGTTGATGACAATGCCGTCATAGACCTTATAGGCTTTCTGAATTTTGGTGACGATGTCTCCTTCGTAATTGGACTGGAAATGCTCCATATCCACTTCCAGCTCCTTGGCAACCGCAATCAGATAGTTGCACAGGCTCTCGTAATTGGCGAGCCCATAAATGGCGGGCTCACGGATGCCCAGCATATTGATATTGGGCCCGTTGATGACTAAGATTTTCACAGTCCCAGCACCTCCAGAATTTTGTCTACGGTTTCTTCCACGCCCGTGCATTCCACGGTGTATTCCCCGAACTGCTCATACAAAGGCTTGCGCTGCTCATACAGTGCCTTCACCCCGTACTTCTGAGACAGGGGTCTGCCGTCACTGGGCAGGTCCTCCACAGGTCTGTGCAGCAGCACGGTGACACTGTTTTGACGGAGGATGGGCAGGTTTTCGGGACGGGTGACCACACCGCCCCCCGTTGCGATGACCAGACCGCTGCGCTTTGCCATTTCGGACAGGGTATAGGTCTCGATGGCGCGGAACACGTGTTCCCCTTCAAACTCGATGATTTCGGGAATGGGACGGCAGCCGAAGGTGTTGATGAGCTCATCAATGTCCACGAACTCACGGCCCAAACGCTCTGCCAGTGCCTTGCCTGTGGTGGTCTTGCCGCTGCCTGCCATGCCCACAAGGGCGATGTTCATATTCTGGGCGGCAATGCGCTTGCGGACAGGTACAATGACCTCGTCGGACAGCTGGGTATCCAGGAAGATTTCCACAGCACGTTTCGCCTGCGCCACCAGCATCCAAAGACCGTTGACTGCAATGGCGCCCATTTCCTTTGCCTGACGGAGGAACTCTGTCAGCGCAGGGTTATATACCAAATCAAATGCCGCTTCCAGCTTGGTGAAGGGCGCCAGCTTGGTGACAGCTGCCCCTGTGTCGGGGTAGGTGCCTACGGGTGTGGCGTTCACCAGAATTTGGGCATCGTAATGTCTGTTCAAGTTGGAGAAGTTGTTTTCCCCTCTGCGGGACACGGTGACGATTTCCCCCGCTCCCATGTCACGGAGTGCTGCACGGACGGTGGGGGCTGCGCCGCCATCACCGAAGACCACGCACTTCTTCCCTGTGAGGTCTGCTCCCGACTGCTTGATGGCATACACAAAGCCGTAGTAGTCGGTGTTGTCACCGTAGTAAGTGCCATCGGGCATACGGCGGATAGTGTTCACGCTGCCAATCTCCGCTGCTTGGGGAGACAGGGTGGTGCAGTAGGGAATGACCGCCTTTTTATAGGGAATGGTCACATTGATGCCCTTGAACTTGCCCTCGGCAAAGAAGGCATCCAGCTCCTCGGGCTCACGTTCAAAGAGACCGTAGTCATAGCCGCCAATCATTTTATGAATCTGGGGAGAAAAGCTGTACCCAACCTTGCGCCCCAAAAGACCGTATTCAAACATTGTGGTGTCCTCCTTATACCATTTCGGAGTAGCTGCCGAAGTAGCGGAAATCCTCGCACAGGGTTTCCATTTCCCCAAGGACCTGCACCAGCTCCTCGGAGTTTACAGGTGCATCGAAGTCCATGAACATCATAAACTCAAAGTCACGGTCGGGGATGGGTCGGCTTTCTAGCTTCTGCAGGTTCAGTCCCAGCGCACTGAAGCGGCTGAGGACCTTATACAAGCTGCCGGGGCGGTGAGGTACCACGCACATGATACTGGTACGGTCCGCACCGGGGAAAATCTCCAAGTCCTTGGAGATGCAGATAAATCGGGTGTAGTTGTTGCCCTTGTCCTGTACGCTTGCCTTCAGGCATTCCAGACCGTACAGCTGCGCGCAGGCGTGAGAGCTGAGGGCCGCAACGTCATTGCGCTCGGAGCGAGCCACCATCTTGGCGGAGGTGGCGGTGTTCTCCTTCACAGTGACCTTCACCCCGGGCAGGGTTTTCAGAAAGCCTGCACACTGGTTGATGGCCTGTTCATGGGAAAAGATTTCCTTGATGTCTTCCAGTCGTGTGCCGGGCTTTACCAGCAGGCAGTGGTCGATTTTCAGGCGCACGGAGCGGACGATATAGCAGCGGTGCTGCACCAGCAGGTCGTAGATTTTGTTGACGATACCTGCGGTGCTGTTTTCTACGGGCAGCAGACCGTATTCGCACAGACCGTTTTCAATGGCGTTGAATACATCCTCAAAGTTGGGGAAGTAGCTGATATCGGGCATACGGAACAGCTTGGAGCAGGCAATCTGGGAATATGCCCCCGCAACGCCTTGGCAGGCTACGCTGGGGTATTGAGGGAAGCGCTTGGGGCTGTGGTCAATGGCATGGCGCACCTGCTCGGTGAGGGCGGTCTGCTTGTTCATGACCTTCATCTGGTGAGCGCTGGACAGTTCAAACAGGGTAGAAAACAGCATAATCGCCCCTGTACGCAGATCGGGACCTGCTTCCTTGGCAATCTTCACCAGCTTCTGGCGTTCCCGCTCGGGGTCGTAAATGGGCTTGCCCACCGCCTGCTTATAGGCAGCGACACCCTCGGAAATCTCCATGCGCTGACGGAACAGCTCAATGATTTGGCTGTCCACAGCATCGATTTCCGCTCTCAGTTCCGTAATGTCTTTCATAGTTTTGTCTCCTGTTATATCCCCATAATCTCGCATACCGCCAATGCCGCCGCTGCCTCAATGACAGGCAGAGCGCGCTTGACGATGCAGGGGTCATGGCGACCCACAATGGTCAGTGTCTCATTGGTTTTCTCGGACAGGCGCACAGTCTGCTGTGCCTTGCCAATGGAGGGCGTGGGGCGCATAGCCACACGGAACACCAGAGGCATGCCGTTGGTGATGCCGCCGTTGATGCCCCCTGCATGGTTGGTAAGGGTACGCACAGTATCCCCATCCATCACAAAGGGGTCGTTGGCTTCACTGCCACGCATAGAGGCAAAGCCGAAGCCCGCACCGAACTCGATGCCCTTTACCCCGGGCACCGCAAACAGGTGCTTGGCGAAGATACCCTCGGCGTTTTCCCCCAAGTCGGGGGCGCCGAAGCCTGCAGGCACACCGCTGACGGTGCATTGTACCGCACCACCTACGCTGTCCGCATCTGCCTTGGCAGCCAGAATGATTTCGTCGATTTGCTCCGCGGTGGGATTTGCTATGCCGCCCAGCAGGTCAATACGGCTTGCAACAGAAATGCCACGCTGCATGAGAATCTGCTTGGCAAGCGCCCCTGCAAACACAAGGGGTGCGGTCAGGCGACCCGAAAAGTGTCCGCCGCCCCGATAGTCGGCAAAACCGCCATATCTCACAGATGCAGTATAGTCAGCGTGAGCGGGTCTGGGCAGGTCCTTCAGCTTGGAATAGTCCTTGCTGCGGGTGTCGGTGTTGGGAATGACGGCACACAGAGGAGTCCCTGTGGTCTTGCCCTCAAACATCCCCGACAGAATCTGCACCTTGTCCGCTTCTTTGCGGGCTGTGGAGGTCTTGTCCTGCCCGGGAGCGCGGCGAGCCATTTCCGCAGCCACCGCTTCCATATTCACTTCCAGTCCCGCAGGCAGTCCTGTCATCACAACGCCGATGGCAGGGCCGTGGGATTCTCCGAAAATTGTATAGGCAATCATGCTCTTGCCTCCCCACCTAATTTCTCATAGTCTTCCCAGAAGTTGGGATAGGATTTCTTTACGCAGTCCGCACCTGTCAATTTCACAGGGGCAGCACAGCGAGTAGCAGCCACAGCGGTCATCATGGCAATGCGATGGTCATTGAAGCTGTCCACCGTCACGCCACCTGCCAGACTGTCTTTCCCGTGAATCACCAGACCGTCGGGCAATTCCTCAATGTCCGCCCCCAGTGCATTCAGCACGGTGGTCACAGCAGTCAGTCGGTCGGATTCCTTGATGCGCAGTCGGGCTGCGTTGGTAATATATGTGGTGTTCCCCTCCCCACGCAGTGCAGCCTGCACCGCCAAAGGAGGCACCAAATCGGGGCAGTCGGACACATCCAGTGTCACGTCGCCGCCCGTCAGCATTTTCAAGTAATAGGGCACGATTTTCATATCCCCCTGTACGGAATATGGGTTCATGCCTGTAATTTCAATGTCATTGCCCACGCCCAGTGCCGCATAGAAGAAGCCTGCCTGTGACCAGTCGGCTTCCACGGCACAATCGGCAAGTGCGTAGCGCTGTCCGCCTTTTACACGGAAGCAGTCACCCTCAACGACAACCTCGATGCCGCATTTTGCAAGGGCATCCAAGGTCATGTCGATATAGCTGCGGCTTTCCAGGGTCGTAGTGGAGCGAATGACGCTGTCTCCGGCTGCTAGAGGCAGGGCATACAGCAGCCCTGTGAAAAACTGGCTGGACACATCCCCGCGGAGGGCATATTCCCCCGCAGGCAGGCTGCCCTCTACGGTCAGCACACCCTTTTCCAAGGCATATCCAATGCCCTTTTGGTCAAACAAATCAAAATAGGGCTTTTGGGGTCTTTCCATGAGTCGTCCGCGACCTGTAAATACGCCGCCTCCTGCCGCTGCCAGGGCAATGGGAATGAGGAAACGCAGGGTAGACCCGCTCTCCCCACAATCCAAGGAGGGCTGCTGTCCTTCAAATCTGCCGCCCATACCGTGAATGCGGATGGAGTTTGGAGTATTGGATTCAAATTTTGCACCCAGCTGCACCATAGCACCGAGAGTGGCCATAATGTCTTGGGAGAACGCAAGGTTTTCAATGGTACAGCTGCCCTCACCCAATGCCGCCCCGATAATCAGACGGTGCGCCTGACTTTTGGAGGGAGGCGGGGTAATGCTGCCATGCAGTTTTGCGGGATAAATGGTCAAATCCATGTCTGATTCTCCAGTACAGGACGGAGAAACGCATCCATTTCCCCCAGTCCCATTTTTTCAATGCGCACACGGCCCACAGCCTCGGGGATAATCAGAGAGATTTTCGCCCCTGCACGCTTTTTATCGGAAAGCATTGCGTTCAGCAATGCGTCGGTATCGTATTCTGTGGACACGGGCAGCCCGTAAGCCTTCACCAGTGCCAGCACACGGTCAAATACACTTTCATGGCAAATACCTGCCAGCACCGCCGCCTTTGTGACGATGACCATACCCATAGCAACAGCACTGCCGTGGGATACCGCAAAGTCGGAACACTTTTCAATGGCATGACCAACGGTGTGTCCGAAGTTCAGAATGCCACGCAGTCCGTTGTCGAACTCATCCTGCCCCACAACCTCTGCCTTAATGGTCACGCAGCGGGCAATGACCTCTGCGGTCTGCTCTGCCATGCCTGCACCCAGTCGGTCAAACAGGGCTTCGTCCCAAATGACGCCGTACTTGATGACCTCCGCGCAGCCGTCGGCGAAGACCTCCGCAGGCAGGGTGGACAGTGCTTCCAAATCGCACAGCACCATAGCAGGCTGATAGAATGCCCCCACCAGATTCTTCCCTGCCGGCAGGTCAATGGCGGTCTTGCCCCCAACGGAGGAGTCCACCGCTGCCAGCAGTGTGGTGGGCATCTGCACATACTGAATGCCACGCTGATAGGTGGCTGCGGCAAAGCCTGCCAAGTCACCCGTCACACCGCCGCCCAATGCGAGAATGGTGTCGCTGCGGGTGATGCCGTTTTCCGCCAGAGCGCTCAGCAGTGCCAGATAGGTCTCGGGGGTCTTGCTCTGCTCCCCATGGGGATACACGAAGCGCACCACACGGTAGTCCGCAGACTCCAGAGCAGCGGTCACACGGTCGGCGTACAGCGCACTGACAATATCGCCGCACACCAGCATAACGCTGTCGCCCTTGGTGACGGTGCGGAGGTATTCCCCTGCTCTGTCCATGAGCCCTGTGCCGATGTGGATGTTATATTCCTTTGAAGCCTTAACGGGAACGGTAATCAACCTTATCTACCTCTTCTTTAATCAGTCGGCCTTCCTTGAGAAGGTCCTTCATACGGGGTTCGTCGCTGTCTGCCAGTGCCGCGCGGTACATGGCGAGATTGTCCATCAGCACATCCAGCTCACTGAGCAGGAAGTCCTTGTTTTCCAGAAACAGCTCCGCCCACATGGTTTCGTTCAGCCACGCAACACGGGTCATGTCCTTGTAGCTGCCTGCGGAGTAGCCCTTATGCTCACGGGCGGAGGGGCTTTTCACAAAGGCATTGGACACCACGTGTGCCATCTGGGAGGAGAATGCGATCATGCGGTCATGATTTTCCGCAGTGGTCACGGTCATGCGCCCAAAGCGACAGGGAGAGAGCATCTTCTCTACCTTTGCCAGCAGCAGAGGCTCTGCATCCGCAGGAGGCACCAGAATCATGGACGCATCCTTATACATGGAAGCACGGCTGTACTTGAAACCGGAGAACTGGGTACCTGCCATGGGATGACCGCCCACAAAGGTGAAGCCGTGGGCTTCCGCAATGGGGAAGCAGGCATCGCAAACCTGACGTTTGATGCCGCAGGTATCCACCACCACAGTATGGGGCGCAATGAACTTTGCCATTCGCTGCAAATAGTCTATGGTAGCGCGGGGGTACAGGGCAAGGATAATCAAATCGCACTGCCCGATGGTTTCCTCGTTCAGCTCACCCTCCGCAATGCCGCTGATGATGGCGGCATTCAATGTATCACGGCTGCGGTTGAAGGCCAGCACACGGTGACCTGCCTCGCAGTAAGCCTTTGCGAAGCTGCCGCCCATGAGGCCCAAACCCACAATGCCAACGGTCATATTCTGCTCTTTCATATGCTTCATCTCCTAAATAACAAGAAAACCGTACAGCGATTTCTGCTGTACGGTTGGGTAACAATCTATTTCCTAAGGTCCGTATATTATGCAGCACAAATCGCTATTACTTTTTGCTCTGAAAGTAATAGGTAAAATATGCAGATGCAAAAGATGCGTGCTTCATAATTTGCTCCTTTAAAGTATTGGTAATATGATACAACTCAGCCGTAGTCTTGTCAATGTTTTTCGGTCCGTTTGACGAGTTATAAAAAAGGCTGCTCCCAAAGGAACAGCCTTTTTACCTTTACTTTTTAAACACCCAGTGTTTCTGGATTTGATAGCTGATGACGAACAAGCAGGTATCCACCACAGCCTTGATGACCGTAGCCACCACTGCGCCGCCGGGGACAAAGTTCTTCACCAGAGTGACCAGACCTGCGGATGCCAGCATCTGCACCACGCACAGTGCATAGTAGCGCACCATGGTCTTGCCATAGCCTTCCTCACTCTTGAACACCATCTTCCGATTCATGTTAAAGTTGTAGAAGGAGGAGACCACACGGGCAATGACAGTCGCCGCCAGAATGGACATCTGCCCAAACTGCAGGGCAACATAATAAATACCCAAATCCAGCACAAAGGAAGTGCCTGCGGAGATCATATACCGAAAAAAGGTACCCAGCATATGTACAAAGATCAGCTTCATGATCTTGTAGGAGTCCACGATGGGGCGGAAGTGAGAGCCTTCGTTTTCACCCTCATACACAGTGGCGATGGATACTTCCACAAACTCGATGCCCTTGCGCTTCATGTGCAGGAGCATATTGGTTTCGTACTCGAAGCGTTCCCCCTTGATTTCGCAGAACATGGGGAGATATTCCTTAGGGATGGCACGCAGACCTGTCTGGGTATCGGAGAGGATGATGCCGCAGCCGTACTTAAACAGGCGAGAGGTGAACTTATTGCCGCCGCGGCTTCTCGCAGGGATGTGGGGGGCATTGAAGTCTCTGCAGCCCATAATGACCTTGTCACCATGCTCCAGCATCGCCTTGGCGCAGGCTACAATATCCTTCCGCAGGTGCTGACCGTCGCCGTCGATGGTCACAACGCCCTTGGAATGGGGTCTGTGCGCAGCAACGAATGCGAAGGCATCCTTCAGTGCGCGACCCTTGCCCATATTTACTTCGTGTACCAGCACATGGGTGCCGGGCATAGCAGCCGCCTGCTCAAACCATGTAACATGGTCGGCATCGCTGCCGTCATTGACAATGACAATATCTGCAAATCCTTCTTCCACCAGACCCTTGACCACGCCGAGGAACTTCTCGTCGGGGTTCAGGGAGGGGAGAACGATGGTTACATCTGTTTTATAATTAGACATACGCTTACCTTTCATGTCAGCCGCAGCCCTTTCGGCTTCGGCTTAACCGACTTTCATATGAATCACACGCCAGCCGATGTTGGTATTCACCAGCAAAATACTCATGGTTTCGCTGCGGTCACCGTCGTCGCGTGTTGTAATATAGGACGCATCACAAGTGATAACGTTTCCATAATATGCAAAATTTTTAATTTCCACAGTCTGGACCACTGCATTGACCCCATCGTTCCATGCCATGTTATCGGACTGGGCAGTGACCTCGTTATACAAGGCACTGTCTGCTACCAAAAACTGCTGCAAAGCCCACAGGGAGGTCAGATTTGCGGAATAGTCCACATAGGCTCGTACAAAGCCCTTGCAGTACTCGATGAGCTGCTCTGCCATGGTGTCATCACAGGCGGGCATGGCATAAAACACGCCTTCCTCCTGACCCTTGAGCATTACATAGCCCTCGGAATACTCCACAGCCACATCTGTGAAAATTTCGCCCACTTCATACACCAGCAGCTGATTGGGTTCGGGAATCAGTTCCTCAAACTGCTCCAGCTGGGGATACAGCCCGATGGTACCCGTGACCAAATCCTCACTGACCGCCTCGCCGCACAGATATACCGTACAGCCGTAGGGCACTGTGACCTGAACGGTCTGTCCGAATTGGGCAAAGTTAAAGGTGCTGTCCGGGGTCTGCCAGGAGTCAAAGCCCATACTCATGGGGCTGCGCCCCTTGGCTTCCATCATCGCTTCCCCTACAACCACGTCGCCGCAGTACAGGGTAAAGGCAGGGGGATTGGACCCCTCCTGCAGGGCGTAGTGCCACCCATCTCCGGACAGGGCTTCCGTCAGAATCTGCACGATTTCCGCCTGACTCTGGTAGCCCGTGGCATGCTCCTGGGCATAAGCCGCGATTTCCTCGGTAAGCTCCTGCTCCAGCACATTGGTCATATACACATCCATGACCCCTTCGTAGCGCCCTGCTTCAAAGCAGCCCAAATAGTGCCACCAGACAGCCAATGCCACGAAAATCAAAGTGAGCATCACCGTAACATAAATCAGCATACCGCCGCCAAAGCTAAGTTTTTTCTTTTCTTCGGACATATGCATTCCTCACTCAGTAGCCTGACAAACATAATCCGAAACCGTTTCTGAGGGCATGGCTTAACCCATGCTCTCAGAAATCTGCGACTCCACAGAAGTAGATTTTTGTGTCAGACGAAATTTTATGATGCAGACGGGCTCGCGCCCTTCAAAGAATAAAATGATGTATGGCGCAAAAAGATACCCTGTGGCGCGGCTTCGGGTTATCTTTGTCAGGCTAAGGATACACAGAAAACATGGCTTCCGTTTCTCCGCTGTCGTCTGCAGCCTGCTTGCGCTGCTGAATCTCCTCATCGCTGAGGAACAGGTGCAGCACCGCATCGCCAAAGACCTCATCCTCCACAGCCGCCGCAAACAAGCCGCCGGCATAGGGAGAGGGTCCCTTCAGCAGGATAAACATGGCTCCGTAGCCCGCCAGACCTGCCAACAGCAGGGTCACCAGCAGGACCGCCAGAAACCGCTTGAAAAAGGAGGGTTTTCTGTTTTCTATTGGGTCATTCCGCATACAACCGTTCTCCTCTCTCAATGTTTAAGGTTAGATAGAATAAATATACCATCATATTGTCTTTTTCTCAAGACTGTTTTCCCAATTTGTTTAGAAAGTGTCAAATCTTTCGGGAAGTAAATATCGCCATTGCCCTTGTATTCTCCGAAAAATCAGTATATAATTTTAATTTGCGGTTATTCCAAAACCGCTGATTCTTTGACCATCGGAGGTCTGACTCTTGAATTCCAACACCAACAAGCCCCGTGGCAGCGTAAGCTCCCCATTGGGTCATTTCGCTTACTGGCTGTTTGCCATTGTATTTTTCGAAACCCTGCTCCACAGCTATGTGTTTGGGGAGTTCTCCCTGCGCTATCTGTTTGCCGTGGGCTTCAGCATCCCCATTGCGGCAGTGCTCAGCCTGCTGACAGGCTTCCTGCCCAAGAAGGGTGCATTTATCACTGACATAATTTTAAACATCCTGCTGATAATTGCCTACGGCGCACAGCTGGTGTATTACTTCGTGTTCGGCTCTCTGTTTTCTCTGGCCATGACCGCTCTGGGCGGCGACGCAGTGACCTCCTTCTGGAAGGAAACCCTCATGACCATGGTGGAAAACCTGCTGCCTCTGGCGCTGCTGTTTGTCCCCCTCATTATTCTTGTGGTACTGAAGAAGCGGGCTGACCGCATGTTCCTGCCCACAGGATTTGGCGGCAAGCTGATGCAGCTGGGCATCGCCGTCATTGCACAGGCTGCGGTATTCGGCTGTCTGTTCATCGGCGGCACAGGCTACTTCTCCGACCACTACTTCTACCACAGCATTGACACCACCACCGACCAGGCAGCGGAGCGCTTCGGTCTGCTGACTGCCATGCGTCTGGAACTGACGGTACGGGAAGCAGCGGAGGAGGACTATTATGTAGAAGAAGTCGAGCCCACACCCGAGCCCGAAAAGCCCGTGGAATACAATGTACTGGACATTGACTTCGACGCCCTGAACGCCATGACCGAAAAGGAAAAGCTCATTGCCATCAACAACTACTGCGCTTCTCTCACAGGTACCAACAAAAATGACTACACAGGGATGCTGTCCGACTACAACCTGATTCTCATCTGTGCGGAAAGCTTTGATACAGGTGCGCTGGACCCCAATCTGACCCCCACTCTGTACCGCATGGCAACCGAGGGCATCATCTTCAACAACTACTACAACACCTACCCCAACACTACCACCGACGGGGAATACTCTCTGGTACAGGGTCTCTACCCCGATACCTCCCGCAACAAGAACGCCTCCAGCTTCTACAGCTCCCGCAACAGCTATCTGCCCTTCACTCTGGGCAACATCTTCATGGAGCAGCGGGGCATTCAGAGCTACGGCTACCACAACTTCGACGCCACCTACTACGGTCGTGATAAGTCCCACCCTAACGCAGGCTACGAAATGAAGTTCGCCCGCCGTGGCATGAACTTCACCACCAGCTGGCCCGCATCGGACCTGGAGATGATGGAACAGTCCGTGGACGATTACATCGGCATGGACCAGTTCCACGCCTACTACATGACCTTCTCCGGTCACTATAAGTACGACACAGGTCTGAATCCCATGGCAAAGCGCAACTGGGATGCTGTGAAGGATTTGGAAGGCTACACCAACCCCGTGAAGGCATATCTGGCCTGCAACATCGAGCTGGAAAAGGCCATGGCATATCTCATGCAGCGACTGGAAGAACAGGGCGTTGCGGACAAGACCGCCATCGTGCTGGCAGGTGACCACTTCCCCTACGGTCTCAGCGACGAGGAATATTCCCAGCTGGTTGGCTATGAGCTGGACCACTTCAACAAGTTCAAGTCCTCCCTGCTGTTCTGGGTAGGGGGTCTGGAAGAAAACATCGTTGTGGACGAATACTGCTGCAACGTAGACGTTCTGCCCACCATCTTGAACCTATGGGGCTTCGACTTTGACTCCCGTATGCTGCCCGGCACCGACGTCTTCTCCGACGGTGAACACATGGCAGTGCTGATTGACAAGAGCTTCTTCAACGACAAGGTATGGTTCAACACCAACACAGGGGAAATTCGCTATCTGGTAGACGAAAGCACCCTGCCCGAGGGCTATATCGATGGCATCATCCAGACCATCAAGACCAAGTTCTCCATCTCCGGCGACATTCTGAACACCGCTTACTGGAACCACGTGTTCGGCAAGGGCGATGTACAGGTAGGCACAGGCAACTGGGGATAATCGAAAATATTTTACTTATCACGCCGCTTTGCTCAAGCGTGAGCAAAGCTTTATTGAACACAAAACATTTTCTCCCTCAAAACAAAAGTCTTCGCTTTTGTTTTGAATCTTTTCCCCCGCTCACGCGATGGGTACATTCAACTTTATTTCGTCCTGTGGAACGAAACTCTGCGAGGCTATTATGTATTACGTTTATATGCTCCTGTGCAGCGATGACAGTCTGTACACAGGCATCACCACGGACCTGCGCCAACGAATGCGCAAGCACACGGGCAAGCTGAAGGGCGGCGCAAAATACACCGCCCTGCGTCCTCCCAAGGCCATTGCTGCCGTATGGACCGCCCCCGATAAATCCACTGCCGCCAAAGCAGAATGCGCCCTCAAGCAGCTGACAAAGCAGCGCAAGCTGGAACTGACACAGCAGCCCGGGGACATCAACACCATTCTCAATCGGGAAGAACCTCTGGAATTGGAGGTCTATGATTTCCCATCACTGGAAGAATTGATTGCGGATTGACCACCGCACCTGTAGGGGCGAACATCGTTCGCCCGATTTGATGCAAAATAGATACTGAACATCCCTACAAACAGAAAAAACGACCCGTTCCACACTGAACGGGTCGTTATTTTACTTCTTGTTCCAAATCGTGAAACAAACTTTCGCAGAAAAATTCGTCCACTGTAATATCCAAACCATCACACAGTTTTTTGATGGTAGATACCGTGGTGCTTTTGTTTCGTCCGCTTACAATGTTGTTCAGAGTAGATTGCGTCACCCCACTCATATCCGCCAGTTTATTCAGAGAAATATTCCGCTCATCGCACAGCTCCAAAATTCTCCGAATCACTGCCTCTCCAACAGTCATGGATATCACCTCTCTTTGTTAGAAAAATCATATCCCGTTCCTATTGAAAAGATTAACCCTTTTGAGTTAAAATAACCCAAAAGGGTTAAGAGGTGTTTTCATGATTGACTATAAGACCATGTATGCCATCCTGTTCAACGCAGCAACAGATGCAATTAACATTTTAACAACGCAATATAAAACCGATGCTCTGCAGCAATCCATTGCAATTTTGCAGACCGCACAGCTGAAATGCGAGGAACTATACATCACCAGCACGGATGATTGACCACCCCACCTGTAGGCGCGAACATCGTTCGCCTCTACAAACACAAAAAACCGCACCCTGTGGGGTGCGGTTTTGCTTTTTATGTATTTGCCAGCCAGGTATCGCGGCGGAGCATTGCGCTGTCGCACTTGTGGCAGATGTAATCTGCGCCAACCTGCGCTTCAGACTGCCGGGTGGGGTCACCGCAGCGAGAGCAAGCATCAATGGTCACAGGCTTCTTGCCCATGATGAAGTAGATGACCGCTTCGGGAGTGATCAGTTCCCAGTCGAAGTAGTCCACAGCGTGGCCTTCCAGCTTGATGTAGTTCAGGATGTTGGAGTCACGAACAACCACCTTACCGTCCTCAGTCAGCTTTTCCAGAACGATATAGTGACCGCCGCCGGTCCAATAGCCCTTCAGTTCCTGTGCTACAACCAGATAACCGTCTTCCAGTGCCTGATATGCAGATTCGTCATCATAAACATATCTCTCGTAGAAGTGGCCCAGCTTATGATTAGCACGCCAGAACAAGCTGGTATCGGTGCCGTGGAGACCGCAGTAGGAACCGAACATATCACACAGTTCGGGGGGAGTCCATTCCTCGTCGGTGAGGTAGGTAGACAGCATGGCCATGGAGGTAATGCCGCAGCCGTGGCTCCACAGCTTGTAAGCACCGTACATGGTATCGCCGTAGTCACGCTGCAGGTAAACAGGCACTTCGGGGTAGCGTTCGTGGCCGATGTCCGCATACAGCAGGTCATCAAAGCTCACAGCACCTGCGCCGGGCTGCACAGCAGCCGCTTCCAGATGCAGTTCCATGGGGAAGCGTTCCTTGGCAATCTCAATGAGCTTTGCCTGCTGTACTGCCAGTGCTTCATCTGCCTCTGCCTTAGCTTCTACGGTAGTACCTTCGCTGAAGTACAGCACATGGAAGCCGTATTCGCTGCGGATGACCTTGGTGTCGCCGTTCTTGCGCACGGGGTCAAACAGCCATTCTTCCAGCTCCGCGGGAACTTCACCGGGCACTACATTGACATAGTAGCCGCCGTGTTCCTTGGAAGCCTCGTCATCGGAGCGCTCATACGCCAGCTGACCGAAGCCGTGTTCCAGACCCTGATAGTCGCTGCGCCATTCGCTCAGCAGGCTCTGTGCTTCCCAATCGGCATTTCTCCAGCCGCTTTCCACGCAGCTGACCTTGCCGTCAGGGGCTACATTGTATTCCACCTGAGGTTCTCTGGCAGCCTGCTGCTTGGAGTACCACTGGGGATGCTCGGGGCGCACCAGAATCTGACGGTAGCTGATGCAGGGAGTGCCGTCGTAAGCAGGTGCGGGGGTAACGGTAGGTGCAGGGACAGGAGTAGGCACGGGAGTGACCTCGGGTGCTTCCACTTCCTCAGTCTTTTCCACGGTGGTATCAAATTCCGTACCCAGCAGATAGGTCAGTGCGGTGTAGTAGGAGTAACCGCGGTTATACAGAGATGCCACATTCAGCACAGCTTCCTCGGTGGTGCCGAAGGCACCCATTGCCAGGTCTTCGCTGCTCACATAGCCCAGCTCCGCAGCCAGCTCGTCCAGCAGGTCGGGCATGGCATCAATGTACTTCTGGTGGAGGGTGTTTACGCGGTAGCCGGGATTCCAGCCGTAGAGGAACTCGATGGCAGGTTCATTGCCTGTCATGTATTCTGCGTGCCAGTCCAGATTGGGCTGGTAGCGTTCTTCCAGAGGCAGACCTTCCGCATCACCCTGCATAACCAGAGCCTGCGCGGTATGCCAAGTGTTCACCGCACGCAGCAGGAAGTATTCCTCCCAGTTTTCTGCACCCTCCAGAGGGCAAGCCTGCCACTTCAGGGGCACACGCATATCGGGCTGAACAGCATCGGTTTCTGCATGGGCAGCCACCTGTGCCCAGAAATATACCTGCAGCTCTGCATTGGTCAAAGCGGTATCCCCAACCTGTGCCACTACTGCTTCGGGAGCAGCGGGAGGGGGGTAGTTTTCATATTCTTGGATGATTTCGCCAACGCCGCCTTCGGGGATGATGAAATCCACATCGGCAAATTCGGTTTCTCTGTAATTCTTCAGCCACAAACCGCCGGCAACGACCATGCCAACCACCAGTGCCACCAGAACCAGCAGAACGATCACCAGTACCTTGAACTTACTTTTCATGTTCCTCCTTTTTGCCGTTTTCACAGCAAAACAACGCATTTATTCTCAATTCTTATAAACGAACAGACATAGTATTTTACCATATTTTTCATATCACTACAACTATAATTCGACATTTTTCGACCTTGAATTCCCACCGAATAAACCCCGACGTTCCTGCAGCCCACTTCTGCACAGTCGGTCAGAGTGTTGTAGGATACACTCCGCAAAAATGATACCGTGCTGCAGCGATCGGATACAGCCCATGTCCGTACGATCTGAAAATTTGTCAGTCATTTTCTATATTTTATGTGGAAAGCAAATACAAGTGGTGGTAAGATAAGGACATAAGACTTTCAGGAAAGGGTGTACACGCTATGGATTGCAGTCACATTTTTAAGCCCATTACCATCCGCGGCATGACCTTTGAAAACCGCATCATCATGCCCTCCATGGGCACCCTCATGACCTACGATGACTCCATGGTCACCGACCGCATGATTGATTACTTTGTGGAGCGTGCCAAGGGCGGTGCGGCGCTGCTGTTTACGGAATGTGCCTCCGTATGGCCCGAGTCCACACAGGGCTGGGCGCTGGGCATCTCCGATGACAAGTTCATTCCCGGTTTGACCCGTTTGGTAGACGCAGTCCATGCTGCAGGGGGCAAAATCGGCATCCAGATTTACGAAGCTGCGGAAGGTGTCATGAACGGTCACGCAGACATCTCCAAGCTGCGCATCATGTCCCCCATCGATAAGCTCCGCGGCAAGTGGAAGGCCATCCCCGCCGAAGAGCTGCCTCTGATTGCCGAGGCATTCGGCAAGGCAGCACACAGAGCCCATCTCTGTGGCTTCGATGCCATTGAAATTCACTGCGGCCACAACTATCTGCTGCATCAGTTCCTGTCTCCCCACTTCAACACCCGTACGGACGAGTATGGCGGCAGCTTGGAAAACTGCATGAAGTTCCCCCTCATGTGCGTGGATGCAGTGCGGAAAAACTGGCCCGCAGACAAGCCCATGTTTATGCGCATTGTGGCACAGGACGACTATACCTACGATGCCGATGGCAACTTCAACGGCCTGACCATTGACGATGTGGCGGAATTCTGCCGCCGTGCCCGTGACTTGGGCGTGGACGTACTGGATGTCTCCCGCGGCAACTTCGGCAAGGGCAATATTTACGAAGTCCCCAACATGGGCATTCCCTTCGGCTTCAACAAGGACAACGCCCTGTATCTCCGTGAGGTCTGTGAGATGCCCGTCATGGCGGTTGGTCGTTTGGGTCGTCCCGAGCTTGCCAACATCGCACTGGCACAGGGTGCTGACTTCGTGGCATGGGGCCACGCACACCTTGCCGACCCCTATATTGTGAAAAAGTGCCGTGAGGGCAATTTCGATGACATTTGCTACTGCATCGGCTGCGACCAAGCCTGCTCTCAGGCATACCACATCCCCGATGCCACACACATCTCCTGTCTCCGCAACCCTGCCGTAGGCAGAGAACGGGAATTTGAGCTGAAGCCCGTAAGCAAGCCCAAGCTGATTCTGGTGGCAGGCGGCGGTGTGGGCGGTATGGAAGCCGCTACCACACTGGCAAAGCGCGGTCACAAGGTCATTTTGTGCGAAAAGTCCGATGTACTGGGCGGTCAGTTCCGTCTGGCAGGCATGGCTCCCGATAAGGAAGACTTCGCCCTCACCGTGGACTACATGGTCCGTCAGCTGAAGCTGGCAGGGGTGGATATCCGCATGAATACCCCCGTAACCCCCGCACTCATTCAGGTGCTGAAGCCCGACGAGCTGATTATCGCAACCGGCGGACATTCCCGTAACCTGAACATTCCCGGGGGCAACCACGCCATCAACTACGCCGACATCCTCACAGGCAACCGCAAGCCCATGGGCAAGTGCGTCATCATCGGCGGCGGTATCATTTCCATCGAGGTCATGGAACACCTGTGCTTCCGTAACTTTGACACCACCATCGTGGGCGGTCTGTCCAAGCTGGGC
>JAZREI010000154.1:0-12510 GCA_045660685.1 Oscillospiraceae bacterium | reverse complement strand
AGCTTCAGGTTGCCAAACACCTTTTTCATGCCTTCGCCGAAGCAGCGAACCTGCACGAAGCGGGTCTTGACCGAGTAAAACAGACCTACGCCTACCAGCAGGAAAATCAGGACGTAGTCGGAGAGGTACGCGTTGATCTTTACAACGATGTTCAATAAGGTTTGTTCTAACATAGTGCTTTCGCCTCCTAAAAAAATAACAGAGCTGCTGCAAATGCAGCAACTCCGGATCAAAGGACAAACAGCACAATGGAACATTGCACCGGCTTACTTGTCTGCTCTGTCCTTTCGCCTGAGAGATTCGGCTACGTTCATAGCCTTGCACCTTCGGCACCCACTCGAAGTGGGATTCTCCAGAGTTCCTCCATCTTCGGTTTCTTTCGATTCCGAAAACTTCAAAGGTATTTATCTGTCTGTGGCTGATGATAGCACAGTTGTTTTGCAAATGCAACCATTGTTTTTCTGTTAACAACATTTTTGCGCATATTAGAGAAAATGTGAGAGCTGTGTCTGTGCAACCCGTAGAAAAAATAAGCCGCACAATTGCTTGTGCGGCTTGATAATCAGAAGTCCATACGGGTGATGGTCTTGGTATCGGTATGGGAGGGAATCATCATGGGAACCTTTTCGATGATGACGTTGGAGGTATCCAGACCGTACCATGTGGGCTTGGAGCCTGCCAGACGGCGGATGAAATATTTGGTCTTCAGTACTGCCTTGTCGGTGCCGGAAAGCTCGGATATGTGGGGAATGAGCTTATGGATGATGCAGAATTTGAAGGTACCCACGGTGTTTTTCTCGTAAATGGAGTGCTTTTTGTGCTGGATGGGCAGCTCGCCGCTTGCCTGCAGGTCGCTGACAATTTGGCGCAGGTATCGGTTGATGCGCTGGTCGCACTTGAAGCCGATGTTCATGCGGACACGGAAAATGAAGTCCGTACCGAAAGTTTCCACATCGTATTCCAGTGTGTCGGGCTCCTCGGTGACATTGACACTGATGAACCAGTAAGCCTGTGCTCGCTTGGGGTCACGGTCCAGAATGGAGTAGAGAATGTCGCGGTCGATGGTGGGCTCGTTGTGGGCGGATTCCAGATACACCAGATTGTGGCAGTACAGGGGCAGCTCGGTGTCGCTGCGCAGCTGGTCCAGCTCGTCGATGTAGTCACGCATATCCAGATGGTGATAGAACTTTCGTTCCAGCTTGGTGCCGCGGTGCCATACGTACATGAGCGCCAGCAGAATGCAGGTGAGAACGACGGTCACATAGCCGCCGTGGGTGAACTTGGTCAGGCTGGATGCGAAGAACACGGCTTCAATCATACCGAAGATGACCAGTACCCCGATGGACAGCAGCTTTTTGCCCTTGACCTTGTTCAGGTACACGGAAATCAAAAGGGTGGTCATGAGCATGGTGACGGTGATGGCCAGACCGTAGGCACTTTCCATTTTGTGACCGCTGCGGAAGTACAATACTACCATAGCGCAGCCAATCCACAGAACCTTGTTGACCATGCTGATGTACAGCTGACCTTTGGTGTCCGCAGGGTAGTGGATTTCCAGATGGGGCAGCAGGTTCAGCATAATGGCCTCGGAGACCAGTGTGTAGGAGCCTGTAATCAGCGCCTGAGAGGCGATGACCGCTGCCGCTGCACCCAGCAGTACCGCAAAGGGACGCAGGAATTCCGGCAGCATCATAAAGAAGGGGTTCAGGTCATGGATGGTATGCAGGGCTGCGGAGCCTGTGTTGGAGACAATCCAAGCACCCTGACCCAGATAGTTGATAATCAGACACAGCTTGACGAAGGGCCAGCTGAAGTAAATGTTTTCACGGCCTACGTGACCCATGTCAGAGTACAGAGCTTCCGCGCCTGTGGTGGCAAGGAAGACGCTGCCGAGAATCATGAAGCCTGCTTTGTTATAGGGACTCAGCAGCACATCGATGGCGTAGAGGGGGTTGAAGGCTTTCAGAATCCAAGGATTGTATACCACCTGCAGCAGCCCCGTCAGACCCAGAAAGCTGAACCACAGCAGCATGACAGGACCGAAGCTGCGGCCGATTTTGCTGGTGCCTGTGTGCTGAATGGAAAACAGTACGGAAATGATGAACAGGGTAATCAGTACCACAATCCACTGGTTTTCCAAGAATTTGCTGACCAGCTCAATGCTGCGCAGACCTTCCACCGCAGTGGTGACAGTGACCGCAGGGGTCAGAATACCGTCCGCCAGCAGTGCCGCCCCACCCACCATGGCAGGGAAAATGAGCCATTTGCCGTGGTGGCGCACCAATGCGTATAGGGAGAAGATGCCCCCTTCCCCGTGGTTGTCTGCCTTCATGGCAATGAGTACGTACTTCATGGTGGTCAGCAGGGTAATGGTCCAGATGACAAGAGACAGAGCGCCGATGATGAATTGCTCGTTGACATTTGCAATGCCGCCGTTGCCCTCCAGGATGGACTTCATGACGTACATGGGGGAGGTGCCGATGTCCCCGTACACAATGCCGATGGTTACCAGAAACAGGGAAAATTTGAACTTGTTTTTCATGATTTGTACCGCCTTTGCATAATAAAAAAGCTGCTTTCCCGGAAAGCAGCACAAAGGAAGATATACACAATCGCCCGCAGAACTCCCATATGAGTCTGCGGTATGACGTTATTCCTTCTTTGCGCTGACGAGATTAGCTGTCGGGTTCGGAGAAGAAGGTCTCCTACTGCGTAAATAGCAGATGCACCCCAAAATTTGGTTCTCCCGCTGCCTTATGGCATTAAGCACTTTCAGAGTATCAAATGTTTGTATCTCTGTCAAGAACACGTTAAGAAAAGGATAACGCCCATAAAGAAAATTAACGGCAGCTCATGGTTGAGCTGCCGTTTTTGAGGCTTTATGTGCGGAATAGGCTTGTAAAAATGGGGCTTTCCAGCTCCAGTACATCGTCTGCGGGAATCTCTGTGCCGTTATCCAGCAGCAGAATTCGTCTGCGGCTGTCGATGCGCTTGAGTCTGCCGCTGACGGAGACGTATGCGCCCCCTGCCTTTCGTGTGTCGGGGACGAAGTAGGTGATTGTGACTTCAGGGCAAGAGGGCAGCACCTGCGCCAACAGCTGCTGTTTCAAATCCAGCTCCTGCCGCTTGTCTTCGGCGGTTTCAATGCGGCTTGCGGTGCGTCGTGCGGTTTCACGCACAGCGGCATCGTGACCGCTCAATGCCGCAAAGGAGGAAAACTGAGCCGCACGGTCCGCACGTGACATTTGCGGACGTGTAGGGGAAACATGGTGCGGCAGGTCCACAATGTCCTCATATGGCCATTTTTGTTGTTTGTTCATAAGTTTCCTCCTTTCTCAATCTATCTAAACGGTATTCCGGCAAAGCTTAACTTCGACTTTGTCGAAGTTAAGCTTTATGTCCGCCGATTTGGCGGTTGCGTTCCAATGCGGTTGCGCCGTCTTCCATATTCATGCCCTTGAAGATGGCGTTTTTTCCGTACTTCTTTTTGATGTTCAGCATGGCTTCCTGCATCCGCTTTTCCTTTTCACGGGTTTCGGCTTCCTGCTCTCGCTGTCGTTCCAATTCATCATAGTCCGTGAACAAATCCAGCTGTCCCGTGGGGCCAACCTTGGGGGCAAGGGCTTCGTCTACCACATGGTTGGCGGTGATGTTCACCCGCCGTACCAGCAGGTTGGGGTCTACAATGCGGTCATACAGGACGGTGATGGCCTGCATAATCTCCTTGGTGGAGGAGGTGTAGCTGGATAGGTTGATGCTGCCGTGGGCGTGCTTGGGGATTTTTCGTCCGTAGAAGTCGGTTTTGATTTCCCCTCGATATCCACGGGTGGGGTCTGTGAGGTTATCCTTGTCATAGCCTACCGTCAGCACCAATTGGTCTGTAACCAGATGCTTTTCTACCAAATCGTACACCAGCAGGTCCGCCATTTCCCGTACGATGAGCCGTGCCTTGTCGGCGGTATAGGGGCAGTGCAGCACCTGCCCCGAGCCCAAAGAGTTGGAGGAGGGCTTATAGGCCTTGATATCGGCAATGGTGCAGGGCTCCCAACCCCATGCGTGGTCAATGAGCAGCTCCGCGTTGATGCCGAAGAGCTTATACAGCAGTGCTTCGTTGTAGAAATCATTCTCGCCGCCGATGGAGCAGCGGGCAACGTCACCCATGGTGAACAGTCCGTTGGCCTCCAGCTTCTTGGCGTAGGCCTTTCCCACACGCCAGAAGTCCGTGAGCGGACGGTGGTCCCACAGCTGACGGCGGTAGCTCATTTCGTCCAGCTCCGCAATGCGCATACCCAAACGGTCAATGGGGCAGTGCTTGGCGATGATGTCCATGGCCACCTTGGCAAGATACAGGTTTGGACCGATGCCTGCCGTGGCGGTGATGCCTGTGGTACGCAGTACGTCACGCATGATTTCCGTTGCAAATTCACGGGGCGTGCGGCCCATGAGATAGTTGGTTGCGTCGATGAATACCTCGTCGATAGAGTACACGTGAATATCCTCGGGAGCGACATATTTTAGGTACACGTTGTAAATCCGTGTGCTGTATTCCATGTAGTACGCCATGCGCGGAGGGGCGATGACAAAGTCCAGTGCCAGCTCGGGGTGGGTCATGAGCTTGGGGGCATAGACCGTGGAGCCCGTAAATTGATGGTTGGGGGCTCGTCTGCGGCGGTTGGAGTTGACGAACTCCACGCGCTGTTTCACCTCAAACAAACGAGGTCTGCCGGGGATATCGTAGTATTTCAGCGCAGGGGTCACCGCCAGACAGATGGTTTTGTCTGTGCGGCTTGCATCAGCCACCACCAGACAGTCACGCAGGGGGTCCAGCCCACGCTCGATGCATTCTACGGAAGCATAGAAGGACTTCAGGTCAATGGCGATATAGGTTTTGTTTTCCAATGAAGATCTTCTCCTTCCGTTTTGAATGATCACATTATACCACAATTCTATTCTATTGAAAACGGTGTACCGTTTGCGGCACAGCTTCGGAAGAATCGAAATTTGTCGAAAGTGGGGGGAGAGTGTCGGAAATGATGCAAATATTATACAAAAGTGTTGAGTGGAGAACAGGGCGTTTGACAAAATGATGCTCGGGTGGTAAAGTGTGGATAATAAAGGAGGGGGAGCTATGGAGCTTTGGGAAGGATCGACCATCAAGGAAATCTACGAAAATGACCGTGGGAGAGCTGTGTTGGAGCAGTATTTGCCCAAGCTGGTACGCAGCCCGTCTTTTCAGATGACCTATGGCATGAGCTTCAAGGCGGTGTGTAAATTCCGCAGGTGGAAGCTGAAAAAGTCCTTGTACGAGGAGGCTGCTGCCACACTGAGAGAAATCGAAATTTGACTGTTTTCCTTGGGCAAATTGTTTGCTATAATGGGAGTCAAAGGAGATGGGCCTATGAACATTCTGGTCAGCGCCTGCCTGCTGGGAGAAAACTGTAAATACAGCGGCGGCAACAACTTAACCATAGGACTGTATGAGGAACTGACTGCCAAGGGCATCGGCATTGTCCCTGTTTGCCCCGAGTGTGCAGGGGGCTTGCCTACACCTCGTGTGCCTGCGGAGCGATTGGGCGACCGTGTGGTGAATAAGATCGGGGAAGATGTAACCGCTGAATTTCTGGCAGGAGCACAGGCAGCTTTGGAGGCTGCCAAGGCTCATGGCTGTGCGTGTGCCATTCTGAAGAAGAACAGCCCTTCCTGCGGCTGCGGTACGATTTATGACGGCAGCTTTACGGGGACTCTCGTCAGCGGTGATGGCGTGACCGCCGAGATGCTGAAGGAGTACGGCGTTGCTGTATATAATGAGGAGACCTGGCAGGAACTGTTTGCTGCCGAATAATATGAAAAGCGCTTGGAACAATGTAGTTCCAAGCGCTTTTGCTTATTCCATTGCTTCGAATAGCATCTGTAGATTTTCGTCGGAGTATTCGATTTCGCTTGAGTACATCCGTACAAGCTCCAACAAATCCCCAAAGCACACATTTTCTTTTGCGCTGCACAGCCATTGGAGCATTTGTATGCTCAGCAGGGCGAAGGAGATTTTGCTTTCCACATCTCCGTCCCATAGTGCGGCAGGCAGGTGACGGTACAGAAAATACACTGCCAGCTGCTCCCATGCAATGTCCCATTGGGGGAATGGGTTGGGGGTGAAATCGGATTGCAGGGTGTGGAGCAAAACTGTCCATTTATCGTCCAAGCGTTCCAGCTTGAGATAGATTTCAGCCCAGTGCGAGGGATTCGGCGTGGGCGGAACAATGTCAAAAGCCATGGTCAGATGCTCAGTGCGCTCGGCGTAGGAAAATTCCCTGTCCTGCATGATGGCAACAGCGTTGTCACGGAGAGAATAGAGATACAGGTCGCTTTCGTCGGGTTCTTCCTCGCAGCCGTCATCCTCCAAGGTCATGAGCTGCATGGGCTCCTCGCGGGTCAAAATCAGCCGTGCGGCTTCCTCGCAGCACAGCCCAAGCCCCAACTCCGTACGGTCGGAGAAGTCGCTGCGGAAGCGGGGGTGCATATCGCAGATGCCGCACAGGGCTTCTTCGCCTAATTCCAGAATCAGGTCGCAGAGATTCTCCTCGTTCAAAAAGGGACACCGTCCGTCGGTACCTGTGATGAAGTGAGGACAGTCGCAGTCAAAGTCGATGTTTGCACGCAGCTGCGCACCCATTTCTCCATCGATGGATTTGTAGGTTTCCAGAGTGTCTTCGTCAATATCAATTTCCCATCCGATGCAGCAGCTGTGCTTACACGCCCCTGCGATACAGCGGAATTGGGGATAGTAATCGGGAACGATCAATTTCATAGTTATCACCCGTTTGATTATACCGCTGTTGGGTCGGGATTGCAATGGCGCATCACTTGACGCAGCTTCCCGAAGCTTAAGGCGAAGTTGAAAATCTCGTTGAAGTATACCACCCACACAAAGCCCATGATGCCAAAGCGGGGGACCAGCACGTAGGTCAGTACCACACTTAGGGCAGACTCTAAAATGTTGATGCCCATGCTCCACAGCTGCTGACCCAAGCCCTTGAGACAGCCGTCCACAATGATGTCTGTGTAAATCAAGGGGACGATGGGGACAAAGCAGCGGATATAGTCGGCGACCTGTGCATTGTGGTAAATGCCGATGGCGATGTGGTCTGCCAGCAAAAACAGCAGCACTGCGGTCAGGGCGGCGTAGCTCATGGCAAGGCGCAGCATTTTCGTGCAGATGCCTGTGATGCGCTTGCAGCTGCCTTGGACTTGGGCTTCCGTCAAATCGGGAATCAGCAGCTGCGCTACCACGTAAAGGATGCATGTAGGGAAGTAAATGACCGTCAGAGTCATGCCGTGGACGATGCCGTAGGCAGACAGCGCCTGTGCCGCGGTCAGTCCCGACTTGCGCAGCCCCGAGGGGGTCAGCATATGCTGTAAAGTACTCAATGCGCTGCGAGTATAGGCGGATACGGCCAAGGGCAGAGAAATGCCCAGCAGGCGGTGCATGAGTCCCGTGGAGGCATCGCCGCTGCGGTCATGGGTCATGCGGTCTATGATGTACAATAAGCCCAGTACACAGCAGCCTGCAACCTCGGCTATGGTGCCTGCCAGTGTAATGCAGGCGCAGTTTTGTGCAATATCCCCGTGTGGGACCTTTTGCAGCAGCAGAAAGGTGAGACCTACGGTCAGCAGCTGCTGACCCAATGCTGCGGCAGTGGAGCGCCCCACCCGTCCGCAGGCGGTGAAGTACCCCGAAAATACTGCTGACAGGGCAATGAAGGGCATTTCCCAAGCCATGATGCGCAGGGGCAGTACGGTGCGCCCGTCCTCAATCCACAAGAAGCCGATGGGCTCGGCAAACCGATACAGCAGCAGCCCTGCGGTGCAGCCAAAGAACAGGGCATACCCGAGACAGCACAGCACGGCTTTGCCTGCGCTGTGGGGACTGCCGCCGCCCAGCTCCTCGCTGACCAGACGCATGGTGCCGAAGCCGATGCCGCTGATGGCAAAGGTTACCGCAAGTCCCCCTGCGGAGCCCATCAACTGATACAGACCGATACCTGCAGAGCCGATACGCCCTGCCAGCCATACCTGAAAGGCACAGCCAATACAGCGCATGAGCAGGGTAGATGCGGTGAGCAGGGCGGTGTTATAGATAAATCGAGTGCGTTTTTTCATGGCAGCATCCTCCAACCTTTGTGGAGTATATGTTACGAGAATGTGAAAACTGCCTGTGGGACTTGAAAATGACAGGAAAAAGGAGTATTCTACAAGCAATGTATTCTAATTATTGCGAGGATTTGAGCTATGACACAAATCAATTTGAACAATATTGCAAAGTCTCTGCTGGATGTGGCAGAAAAGAATCACAGCCGTGTGCAGCCCCCTCAGCTTCACGAAATCAAGAAAATCATCCATGATATTCGCACATTGCTGCTGCCCGAATACTTTATGGTGGGGGATGACATCTCTGAGCCCTACCATGCGCTGATGTACAGCACTTACCATAATCTGAAGCAGAAAATCAAGGCGGCGTATGCCTACAACGATCAGCTCGATGCGGATGTGACCGAGGTTTGTGATACATTTTTCTCCCGACTGCCCGAAATTCAGCGTCTGCTGCGTTTGGACGTCATCGCGGGCTTTGAGGGTGACCCCGCAGCCAAGAGCTATGGGGAAATTGCCCTGACCTATCCCGGCTTCTTTGCCATTTCCGTGTTCCGTGTGGCCCACGAGCTGTATGAGATTGGTGTGCCTTATCTGCCTCGCATGATGACCGAATATGCCCACGCCAAGACAGGCATCGACATCAATCCCGGTGCGACCATCGGCGAACGCTTCTTCATTGACCATGGTACAGGCATCGTTGTTGGCGAAACCACCACCATTGGCAATAACGTCAAGGTCTATCAGGGTGTTACTCTGGGTGCGCTTTCCACCCGCGGCGGTCAGCGACTGGCAAACCGCAAGCGTCACCCCACCGTGGAGGACAATGTCACCATCTACGCAGGTGCTACCATTCTGGGTGGCGAGACCGTACTGGGCGAAGGCTGCACCGTTGGCGGCTGTACCTTCATTACCGAGTCCATTCCTGCGGGCGCGACTTATATCAGATAAGATAAAAAAGGGACTGCATTGCAGTCCCTTTTTTTTAATTCATTGTGTTGCTGGCTTTGGCAATCATCCGTTCAACATGCTGACGGAGGAGGGGGTATCCCAGCAATTCGGGGTCTTGCTCCATGAGAGCGTTGGCTTCCTCTTGAGCGGCGACCAGTACGTTTACGTCCGCGCCCAAATCTGCGATATGGGTTTCGGGCAGACCGTGCTGGCGGTTGCCGAATACGTCACCGGGGCCTCGCAGCCGCAGGTCCTCCTCACTGATGGCAAAGCCGTCGGAGGTTTTGACCATGATTTTCAGTCGCTGGCGGCTGGTTTCGTTGGTGCTGTCACTGACCAGTACGCACCAGCTCTTATGCTGTCCGCGACCGATTCTGCCGCGCAGCTGGTGAAGCTGGCTGAGACCGAAGCGGTCTGCGTTTTCAATGACCATGAGGTTGGCGTTGGGGATGTCCACCCCAACTTCCACGACCGTGGTAGCAACAAGGATGTGGGTCTCGCCACGAACAAAGGCGGACATGACCGCATCCTTTTGTTTTTCCTTCAGTCTGCCATGGACACAGCCTACGGTCAGGTCGGGGAAGGTCTCTTGCAGATACTGTGCGTGTTCTTCTGCGGAGTGCAGCTCCGAGGGGTTCTCCTCGTCCTCTTCCACCTTAGGACAGATGACGAAGACCTGTCGTCCCTCGTCTACCTGCTTGCGGATGAAGCCGTTGAGCCGCTGACGGTAGCTTTCGTTTACCAGCAGTGTGTCAATGGGCTGTCTGCCGGGAGGCAGCTCGTCAATGATGGAAACATCCAAATCTCCGTACAAAATCAGTGCCAGTGTACGGGGGATGGGGGTTGCGGACATCACCAGTACGTGAGGGGTCTCGCCCTTTTGTGCCAGTGCCGCACGCTGCTCTACCCCGAAGCGGTGCTGCTCGTCCACGATGACCAGTGCCAAATCGGGAATCTCAACATCACCCGTCAGCACTGCGTGAGTGCCGACGATGAGGTCGAATTCATGGTTTGCCAGCTGTGCTTTTACTGTGCGTTTCTGCTTTGCGGTCATGGAGCCTGTGAGCAGACCCACACGCAGTCCGCAGGGTTCCAAGAACTTTTGCATGGTGCGCAGATGCTGCTCCGCCAGAATTTCTGTGGGAGCCATCATGGCGCTGACCTTGCCGCTTTGTGCCGCTGCCCAGATACAGCCTGCGGCAACCAGGGTCTTACCGCTGCCAACGTCGCCCTGTACCAGACGGTTCATGCAGCGGCCTGTGGTCATATCTTCCACGGCTGCTGCAATGGCACGCTGCTGTGCCCCAGTGGGGGTGAAGGGCAGGGTCTTATAAAATTCGGTCATATTGCAGCCCTTCAGCTGCAGACCTTCCTTGGGGACACTGTTGCTGTGCATCATTTTAATGGCACAGGCCAAGATGAACAGCTCTTCAAATACCATGCGCCGTCGTGCGATTTCCAAGGACAGCATATCCTCGGGGAAGTGGATGTTGCGGTAGGCAAACTGCGCCTGACACAGCTGATGGCGGCGGACCACATCACGGGGCAGCAGGTCGGGGACCAGATGTCCACATTTGTTCAGGCAGTGTTCCGCTGCGGACACCATGACCTTCTGGCTCAGCAGGGTGGTGGAGCGGTACACGGGGATGATGCGGCCAGTGACACGGGGACGGTCGGCCTTTTCGAATACGGGGTTGGTCATTTGCTTGCGGCTGCCCACAGCGGTGACCTTGCCGTAGAAATTATATGTCTCGCCTGTGGAGATGGCATTTTTGATGTAGGGCTGATTGAAGTAGGTCACATCCATGACACCGCCTTCGTCGGCAATGCGGAACTTGGTCAGCTCCATGCCGCGACGGATGCGGTTGTGTACGGGGACGGTGGTGACCATGGCCTGCACACAGCAGGTATCCTCGGGCACTGCCATGGCGATGGGGACAATATGGGAGCGGTCGTCGTATTTGCGGGGGAAGTAGGAAATCATGTCCCCGAAGGTATGGATACCCAGTTTTTGGAATGCTGCGGCTTTTTTTTCGCCTACACCGGGCAGGGCAGAGATGGGTGTTTGCATGGTATCACCTCCGTAATCAAAGTATGGGATGGCTTATTTTACATACTCGTAAGTGTAGTTTTCTGTGGTTTCCTCAAATTCCACGTCGCCTACCACAACCACACGGTTGTCCTCGGTAACGAGAATCATGGCAAAACCGCCGTAGGTATGGCAGTACTCAATGGCAGCTTCTTCACCCAGAATGAACATGGCGGTGGACAGGGCGTCTGCCATGGTGCCGCTTTCGCAGAGGATGGTCACGGACTGCAGTCCGCTTTCCGCAGGGGCGGCGGTGGCAGGGTCAATGATGTGGTGGTACAGCTTACCGTCCTGCTCGAAGTAGCGCTGGTAGCTGCCGCTGGTGACCACAGCCATCTCCTCAACGGAGACGATGCCCAAATGACCGCTTAGGTTGTTGGGGTCCTGCACCCCGATGCGCCAGAGGCTGCCGTCGGGCTTGGTGCCGATGGTCTGTACATTGCCCCCCAGAGACAGGAATGCGTGCTTGATGCCGTAATCCTTGGCAATCAGCTTGCTGCGCTCCGCCATGGCACCCTTGGCAACGGCACCGAAGCTGATTTCGCTGCCTGCGGGCATGGTGATGGTGTGGATATCAATGTTTACGTCATCAAAGCAGGGAACGGACTTAAGCTGTTCCAATTCATTCGCAGAGGGTACGGTGTGGGCACTGTCGATAAAGCCCCATGCTTTGACGATGGGGTACACGGTTAAATCCAGTGCACCGTCGGTCTGTTCATAGACGGTCTTTGCGGTGGTCAGCATATCCACGATGACAGGGTCAAGGGTGACTTCGCTGCCCTCGGCATGGTTGAGAGCATAGACCGCGCTCGACTCTACTTCGGGATCCAGCTCCAGGGCATATTGATTGATGGTGTGGATGATGTCTTTTAGTGCTGCTTCTGCATTGTCACCGTAGGCGGTCATTTCCATGTAGGTGTCCATGGCGAAAATCTGCTTGGTGACGGGCTTTTCGCTGCAGCCCGTGAGACACAGCAGCAAACACAGGAGCAGAGGAATATAGAAACGGTTTTTGACCATTGATTTCGAGTCCTTTCGCAAAGGGAATGGTTTAATATGGTGACAGTATAACATAAGCCGAGGCGAGAAGAAAGACACTTTACAAGGGACGGGAAATTTGTTATACTGCTTTGGTACAAATTTCATAAGCGCCCGTAGCTCAGCTGGATAGAGTGACAGACTCCGACTCTGTAGGTCGCACGTTCGAATCGTGTCGGGTGTACCAAAACGCACTGCCGTAAGGCGGTGCGTTTTTCATTTCCCTCTTGCGGTGATGTTTTCATCGTGTTATAGTGGAAGAAACCGAAAATAGGAGGACAAACGTT
>JAZREI010000153.1:0-12814 GCA_045660685.1 Oscillospiraceae bacterium | reverse complement strand
AAGGCCTTTCATACGCGGCTACAGTTTTCTTTCTCCGTAACCTTGCTTTTAAAATTCAGAGTGGGATAATGGTCTACAAGTTAGGTTCTGACACATATAAAGCTTATGGATATATGATTCGATTTTTCAAAGGCATCGTCGTCGGTATCGGCGGCGTGGCTCCGGGTCTGAGTGGCAGCGTTCTGCTGATCATCTTCGGACTGTATCAAAAAACACTGGAGGCATTGGGCAGCCTGCTGAAGGCGCCAAAGAAAAATCTCCTGTTTCTTCTCCCCCTTGTGCTGGGAATGTTTACAGGTGTTTTGATGTTCAGCAGAGTCATTGACCACTGTCTGGCATATTACGAAGTCCCCACCCGTTTCTGCTTTCTGGGGCTTATTGTGGGCACTCTGCCTATGGTTTGGAAGGAAGTCAAAAAAGAGGGCTTCTCCCCGAAATTCTACGGCTTGATTGCCCTGTCCGCCATTGTCGGCACTTTACTGTTCACAGTCAATACGGACACTTTCCCTCAGGTCACAGACCCCACCCTGCTGCAATGTATTGCTTTGGGCGTTGCCGTAGCGGCAACAGCCATCATCCCCGGGGTTGACCCTGCGGTATTTCTGTCCACACTGGGCTTCTACGAGATGTATGTCCACGCACTGGCAGTGATTGAGCTGAATGTGCTTCTGCCCATGGTATTGGGTCTTGCTCTGGGTGCTGTGGGAATCTCCTTTGTCATGACCCAGCTGTTCAAGCGGTTTTATACCGCCACATATTCCATCATCTTCGGGATTTTCCTTTCCATGATCCCCAATATGCTCACTGAAAACTGTGTCTTAGGCTTCGACCTTCGCTCCGCAATTTCTGTGCTGCTGATGCTTTTGGGGTTCCTGACTTCCTTCTACTTGGGAGATCTGCAAAACAACAACAAACGAATCAAAGAATTGATTGATAAAACAAAAAGGGATAAAGAGAAATGAATTTCATAGGTTTTTACGATTATACTGTTATATTGACGTATCTGAGCCTTGTGTCCGCTGTGTTTGGCATGACGCTGGCAGGTCAGGGCAGATTCACCGCAGCGGTGCTTTGCCTGTTTTTCTGCGGCTTCTGCGATACCTTTGACGGCACCGTTGCCAGAAGCAAGAAGAACCGCACCGACGACGAGAAAGCATTTGGCATCCAAATTGACTCCCTGTGCGACTGTATCAGCTTCGGTGTATTCCCCGGCATCCTGTGCTACTTTATGGGTGTGGACGGTCTTCTGGGCACCGCCATCATCGCTGCATTCAGCCTGTGCGCTGTCATTCGCCTGGGCTTCTTCAACGTCATGGAAGCAAAGCGCCAGCAGACTGAAGAAGGCGGCAACAAGGTCTACCGCGGTTTGCCCGTAACCTCCATCGCAGCACTGCTGCCCTTCACCTATCTGTTCCACAAGCTGATTCCCGAGAACATTTTCGTCATTGTTCTCCATGCACTGCTTGCTGTGGTGGCGTTCCTGTTCATCTTTGACTTCACCATGAAAAAGCCCGATGTTGTAAAAATCCTCACAGGAAAGAAAAGCTAAAAAAAGCAGTGCCATAGCCTTCGTGCTATGGCACTTTTCTTATAAAAAAACAGGCAGTCAATTGACTGCCTGTTTGTGTTTGATTATTCAGCAGCTTCTACAGCAGCTTCTGCAACAGTAGCTTCCACAACGGGAGCTTCTACTGCTTCTTCAGCCTTGGGAGCAGCCTTCTTGGTAGACTTCTTAGTGGTCTTCTTTGCAGGCTTCTTTTCTTCAGCGCCTTCGGTTGCTTCTGCAGCCTTCTTGGTGGACTTCTTGGTAGTCTTCTTAGCAGGCTTTGCTTCTTCCACAGGAGCTTCCACGGTTTCAACCACTACTTCTTCTGCCTTTGCAGTCTTCTTGGTGGTTCTCTTCTTTGCAGGAGCCTTCTTAGCGGTCTTCTTTGCTGCGGGCTTTTCTTCCGCAACAGCTTCCACAACGGGTTCCGCTGCAGCTTCTACAACCACTTCAGCAACAACTTCTGCTGCGGGAGCTTCTTCAACAACGGGCTCCCCCAGACGGATTTCGCCTTCCTTCAGTACGATAGCGGTACGTGCGGGGATGTACAGTTCGATAAAGTTCTGACCGTCAAACTTCTTGCAGGGAATGGTCATATGTGCTACGTTGCCGTAACCACCGTACTTGTAGTCATCGCTGCACATTACGACTTCGTAGTCTGCATCGTGAGGTACGGGAACCAGTACGTTGGTCAGAGACTGGCTGGGGTGGAAGTTGAATGCGCATACCAGACCCATACGCTTAACTACGATGGTCTGTTCAGGTTCCTTGTGCAGCAGGCATTCTGCCATACGCTGCTTGAAGATCTGTTCATTCTTGGTCAGGTGGATCATATCTTCGTCGAAGTCACCCAGCCACTGATACTTCAGCTCGGGGTTTTCCTTCAGACTCCACTGACGGCGGCAGTAGTGGTAGCTCCAGCCGTTGCCTTCGCGGGGGAAGTCAATCCATTCGGGATGACCGAATTCGTTGCCCATGAAGTTCAGGTAAGCTTCACCTGCACCAACGATGGTGAACAGGCGCATCATCTTGTGCAGTGCAATTGCACGGTCGATGTGTGCATTGTGGGTCTTCTTTTCCATGTCGGTGTACATAGCTGCATCAGCCAGGCGCATCATCATGGTCTTATCGCCAACCAGAGCCTGGTCATGGCTTTCTACGTAAGAAACGGTACCTTCACCGTTGCGGCGCAGGCACATATCACCCCACATGTGACCAATGGACCAGTCTTCGTCTCTCTTTTCCTTTACGTGGCGAATCCACATATCGGGCATACGCATACCCAGACGGTAGTCCAAGCCGATGCCGCCATCTTCGATGGGCAGGCACATGCCGGGCATACCGGACATATCTTCCGCAATGGTGATTGCGTCAGGCTTTACTTCACGAATCAGTTCGTTAGCCAGCTGCAGGTAGGTAACAGCTTCCACGTGAGTATTCAGAGAGAAGTACTTGTCGTTGCTGTTGAAGTCGGTACCCAGACCATGGTCGTGGTACAGCATGGAAGTAACACCGTCGAAACGGAAACCGTCGAAGTGGAAGTCGGTCAGCCAGTACTTCAGGTTGGACAGCAGGAAGTGGATAACGCCGGTGCGGCTGTAGTCAAAGCACTTGGTGCCCCATGCGGGGTGTTCACCCTTGTCACCTGCGTGGAAGAACTGCCATACAGTGCCGTCGAACATGTTGATGCCTTCAGCGGGGTTCTTAACAGCGTGAGAGTGAACCAGGTCCAGCAGAACGCGGATACCCATTTCGTGTGCCTTATTAACCAGATACTTCAGGTCGTTGGGCTTACCAAACCAGCCGGAGGATGCAAAGAAGTTGGAAACCTGGTAGCCAAAGCTGCCGTAGTAGGGGTGTTCCATAATTGCCATCAGCTGAATGGTGTTGTAGCCTGCCTTCTTTACGCGAGGCAGAACCAGGTCAGCAAATTCACGGTAGGTGCCGATACGGCCTTCTTCCTGTGCCATACCAACGTGTGCTTCGTAAATGTACAGAGAGTCTTCACCCTTGAAGTCTGCATCGGTCCATTCGAAGGTGTTGCGTTCGTCGATGATTTCAGCGCTGAAGGTTACGCCATCGGGGTTCTGTACCATGCGCTTGATGTACAGAGGAGTACGTTCGGTGCGCTGGAAGTTAGCGTCAACGATTACCTTCACGCGGCAGCCTTCCCACAGAGCGTCTTCGCCGGGCAGGAAGATTTCCCAGTTTTCGCCGTTGCGCTGCAGGGGGTGGCTTGTCCAGTTCCAGTTATTGAAGTCACCGGTCAGGTACAGCTGGTGTGCTGCAGGTGCCCATTCACGATATACCCAACCGCCTTCTACGCGGTGGAAACCATAGTAAAGATGGCCATTTGCAAAGTCGCTCAGAGACATACCGCTGTCGCCGAGGATACGATGCTTGGTGGAGTGATACAGGTGCATACGCAGATCGATATCACCCTTAAAGTCCATCAGATAAGGATTCAGTTCCAGAATTCTGTACATGTATCTTTCTCTCCTTTAAAAATTATGATAGAGTTCATGTTTGACAGATTGCATAAATGCGCAAACTGCGCATTGTCCACATTGTATCATAAATTTTTCAAATTGAAAAGGCATTTTTCACAACAATAAATCGGTTTCCTTAGTGAACGTTTTATCAAATATGTCAGTAAAAAAAGCGATTCCCCATAGGAAACCGCTTTTTCATAGATTATAGGTCTACACCAAGAAACTTTTTCGCCAGAATACCGACTACAAAGGAAATCACCGCAACGCTGACGCTGATGACAGCCATTTCCGCAAATCGGGAGCCGAAGGGTTCGTCCTGCGCTACGGAGGTGTAATATGTAAATGCCGCAATGATCATGATTACCACAAACAGCATACAGATAAGCGCAAGCATATACTGGGCATTGCCGAAAATCAGATAAGGTGCAATCAGCAAAATGACCGTTACCAGATAAGCTACACCCGTGTAAGCACAGGACTTCAGTGCATCGGTACGCCCCTCGCTGCGCGCAGCCAGAAACTCACTGGATGCCATAGAGAAGGTAGCGGAAATACCGATAATCAAGCCAGACAGTGCAATCAGACGTGTATTCTGCATAGCGAAGGTAAAGCCCGCCAGAGAGCCTGTCAGTTCCACCAATGCGTCGTTCAGACCCAGCACCATGCTGCCAACATACTGCAGACGTTCTTCGTCCAGCATATCCAGCAAAGCTGCTTCGTGTTCTTCTTCCTGGTTACGGATATGGGTGCTTTCGGGAACTTCTTCTGCTAGCAGTGCATATTCATCCTGCGCAGCTTCTTCCCCGCCCTCCATCAGCTTCACTGCAAAGGTAAAGCCAAGGATACGTGCCATGAGCTTATACCAAAACACTTTCAGCTTATTGGGCTTCATGTCAATACCGGTATAGCTTCTCCAAATTTCATAATGAGCCTTTTCTTCGCGAGCCAGACGCAGCAGGGTTTCTTTATTCCCCTCACCCTTGGCAAACTTAGCGATTTCCTCATAAATCACACTTTCGGTCAGCTCATTTTGCTGCATCTTTTTAATGATTTCCAACGCCTTTTCGGACAGCTGTTTTTTCATATATTTCTCTCTCCTTTCAGAAAAAATCAGTGACGCTATGGCCATATTATACCGCTGTTTCCAATAAATTACAATATAAAAAGCCCTTTCCGAAGAAAGGGCTCTGCTTCACCATACAAATGGTATCAATCTATATTTTACTTTCTGCTTATATTCCGCATACCCTGCAAGGCCTTCTTCCAGTACCTGCTCCTCATTGCGGATGCGTTTCACCAGCAAAAAAGGATATATCAGGAATACCACAAAAGAAACTGCGGAGCCCAGCACCAAAGGCATGGCAAGAAACATCACAACCGTTGCGGTGTACATAGGATGTCGGACAATAGCGTACAAGCCCGTATCGATGACCACTTGGTTTTCCTGCACCTCTACAGTTCGGGAAAGATAGGCGTTCTCCCGCATAACCTCAGCAAACAGGCCATAGCCAAACAGAAACGCCACAGCCGCTCCATACACAAGCCACATGGGCAGATGACTCCAGCCAAAGCGGAAATCCAATCCCGCCAGAACAAAGCCTGCCAAAAACATCAGCCCCGACAGTGCTACAACGGACTTTTGTTCTGCCTGTTCTTCCTTTTCCTGCAAACGCTTCCGCAGCAGGTCAGGGGCTTTGAGATACAGCACCACACCCATAATCAAGACAGGGATAAACAGCACCGCACATAACAGCCAGCCGTTGAAGTAATCCATAGTCCCTGCCGGGAGAAACAGCAGCAATCCAATGAGTACAACACCGGCAACTACCTTTTTCACAGCATCCAAAAGCAATTGTTTATCCATGAGTATCACCTCAGCAAGAAATCATAATATCAATGATTTCCTTATCCGTGCCTGCCATGCCCTGCTTCGCCAAACGACCTACATTGCGGATAGTATTTTCCACGCCCTTGGTGACGATGCCTTCGCCACCATAGAACTGGGTGCCGTATTCAAACATCTGCATGCCCAGCAGCCCAGCTTCCACAGCGGATGCAATTTTCGCCGCACAGCTGGACTTTGCCCCATCGCAAATGACACCGGAGTTGATGGCCAGCGCATTCACGATGGTATGAGCCACCTCACGGAACTTGCCGCCACGGAGATAAGTAATCCCCGCTCCTGCGCCACAGCCTGCGCTGATAGCACCGCAATAGGCAGACAGAGGACCAATGCCTGTTTTCAGATGGATGGTAACCAGATTAGACACCACCAGACCACGGTACAGGAAATCATCGGACAGACCCATGTCCTTGGCATATACAATAACAGGGACAGATGCGGTGATGCCCTGATTGCCACTGCCGCTATTGATGATGACAGGCATATTGCAGCCATTCATACGGGCATCGGAGCCCGCAGCCGCATACGCCTTAGCGCGGTTGGAAACGCTGTCGCCGTAAGCCGCAATCAGCACCTTACCGATGCTTGCACCGTAATCCCCATCCATGCCTGCCTTGGCGATTGCCATATTACATTCAATCTGACGGTCCAGAACTTCCTTGATGTCCGCAATCCGTACCGTTTCCGCAAACTCCACAATTCCCTCGATATTCAGCACACTGCGGTCGGTAACAGAGCCGGTCTGTTCCTCTGCAAAAGGAATCTCCAGCTCGGTCACATCGTCCTTAGCAATGTAGATTACGTTGGTATGAGAGCCTGCAATGCGGCACACCGCACTGTGTCCCCCACCCATAGCGATAATCTCAATATCGAACACAAAGCCCGACTCGCTTTTCATTAGGATAAATTGTGCCTGTTCCAAATAAGACGCCATGAGAATACGCTGTTCGTCGGTGACTTCGGAAATGACCTCCAGCTGTTTTTTGGGGTCACCTGCCACAATGCCAGCAGCCGCCGCAGCTTCCACGCCACGCAAACCGCCTGTATTGGGTACCACAACGCTTTTGACGTTCTTCAAAATGTTGGGACTGACCTTCACGATGACCTTTTCGGGCAGGCAGCCCAGACGGTCAGCCGCAATGGCTGCCGCATAAGCTACGGCGATGGGCTCGGTGCAGCCCATTGCGGGAATCAGCTCCTCTTTCAATATATCAACGTATGCACTATAAATCGCAGCATCCATACGACTCACCCTTTCGTTTCATTACCTTAAATTGTAAAGACACGATCATAGTTTGTCAACATTGACAAACCGGACAAATGCATTAAAATAGTAGAAAACAATATGGAGGTTCATTATGACTTTTCTCTGCTACCCCAAATGCAGCACCTGCAAAAAGGCGCAGGCATGGCTCAACGACAACAGCATCAGCTACGAGCTGCGTGATATAAAAATGGAAAATCCCACCGAATCCGAACTGCGTCAGTGGCACAGCCGCAGCGGTCTGCCTCTGAAGAAATTCTTCAACACCAGCGGTCTGCAGTATAAGGCAATGCAGCTGAAGGATAAGCTCCCCACCATGTCCGAGGATGAAATGTTCGCTCTGCTGGCAACCGACGGTATGCTGGTAAAGCGCCCCATGCTCATCACCGAGGAAGCCGTACTGGTGGGGTTCAAGGAAGCCGACTGGGCAGCACTGCTGAAATGAAATACACACATCCCATCATCAAGGGCAATTTCATAGATCGCCCCAACCGCTTCATCGCGAAAGTACTTGTAAACGATGTTGTGGAAACGGTTCATGTAAAAAACACGGGTCGATGCCGTGAGCTGCTTGTACCCAATGCCACGGTGTATCTGGAGCATTGGGACACAGACAAGCGCAAGACAAAATACGACCTCATCGCTGTGGAAAAGGGCGAACGGCTCATCAACATGGACTCCCAAGCTCCCAACAAAGTGGCAGCGGAGTATCTGCGCAGCCTGTTCCCCGATTTGACTCTGCTGAAAGCGGAGGTCAAGCACGGTAACAGCCGCTTTGACTTTTACATGGAACGCCCTAACGAACGATGGTTCATCGAGGTCAAAGGCGTCACCTTGGAAGAAGACGGAGTCGCGCGCTTCCCCGACGCCCCCACGGAGCGTGGAGTGAAGCATATCGAGGAGCTCACCGCCTGTCTGGACGTGGGGTATCGTTCCATGATTCTTTTCATTGTAAAAATGAAGGGAATTTCCCATGTAGAGCCCAATGACCGCACCCATCCCGCATTCGGAGATGCTCTCCGCCGCGCAGCAGCCGCAGGAGTGGAAATCCGTACCGTGGACTGCATCGTGACCCCCGACAGCGTCACAGCGGATATGCCACTGACGGTAAAATTGTGAACAATGCCACCGCACGAAATGCTCGCCCCTGCATTCTCCCTATGGAAAATCCGAAAAACACCGCTGACTTTCGTCAGCGGTGTTCGCGTTTTTATTTACTTGTTTCCGTACACTTTATACAGGAAGGTCACTACCTGCGCACGAGTACAGGTATTATTGGGACCGAACATACCGTCGCCGATGCCACCGGTCACGTCATTTTCAGCAGCCCAAATAACAGGCTTTGCAAACCAATCGTCGTCCGCAACATCCTTGAAGGTGCTGCTGCCCTTCACTTCGGGTTTACCTGCAGCCGCATACAAGAAGGTTGCGATCTGCGCTCTGGTACAGGTATTCTCGGGACCGAACTTTCCTTCCGCAATACCGCCGGTGATGCCCTGTTCCACTGCCCACAGCACAGGCTTCAGATACCATGCATCGTCGGCCACGTCGGTAAAGGGATTGTCCATAGACTTGGGCTCGGGCTTACCGTTTGCTGCCCACAGGAAGGTCACCACCTGTGCTCTGGTGCAGCTGTCATCTGGACCGAAGGTAGTTGCAGAGGTGCCTCCGGTAACATTATTCTCATATGCCCACAGTACAGGCTTCACATACCATACATCGTCCGCTACGTCGATAAAGGGATTTACCATGGGTGTAGGTGTAGGTGTAGGTGTAGGCGTGGGAGTGGGTGTAGGTGCCACATAATTGGGATCTGCAGCACCACAGTAATCACATTTACCGTCAATATAGTCATGGGCAATGGTGGGAATGATTTCCTGCTCAATCAGCACTTCACCGCAAACGGAACAGATTTCCCCTTCGCTTCTGCCTGATTCAGTGCAAGTAGGTGTAATCATCTCACTTTTGACACCCTTATGTCCCAATGGTGCAGTTTCATCAGCAATATAGCTTTCTCCGCATTTACAAGTATACGTAGTATACCCACCTTGTGTGCAGTTTGGTAATGTTACACTGGCTTCATATTTGTGGTCCAAAGCCTTTTCCACACGTTCGGGTTCATCAATTAGATGCTTCCAGTTCACTCCGTAAAGTTCTTGTTGAATTTCCCCCGTTTTTCCCAAAGTTCGTGTAAACCAAGTAACCATGCCATCACTTGTAACAATCGGCTGACAATCCGACAACGGACATGGCACAGAAACCTCACGGCTCAAAGCATTGCCGTTTCCATCAACCAACAACATCTGTGTGGAAAAATATGGTTCTGCCGAATACCCACGATACTCCCACATTACAAGAAAGATATCTTCTGAAATTTTCACAAGTTTGGGAGAATACACCCAATACTCTTCCATTTCAAGTACATCTGTCAGCCAAATCAGCTTTGTATTCTCAAAGTTATGAGGTGTAACGGATATAAAAACATCCTGCACGCCACCGAGATAGTATTCGTTCGGATTAGAGTGATCCACTGAGCTGCCTACAACAAGACAATTTTGAGCAGACAACTCAAATCCCCCCAAAGTAACACCGGTATTATTGTCACCATTTTCCCCTTGAATCTCCAATATATTTTTGCGTCTAATGTCCGTACTGTTAATCCCATACTTTTTAGAGGTTGCGGTAATGCACACCGCTCGAGGACTCGCATCACCAAGGTCAACTCTGTATACTGTCCCATATCCTTCGCGAACTCTCTGGGCAAAAGAGTGAGAAACGCTCCCATCATTAAAACAGTTACAATTAGAAGACCAAATACGCATAGACTCAATGTTCAATTCAAAAGACATGTTTGCCTGATGATTTTTCCCATCTGAGCTTTTGTACATTGTGTGACTGGTATGTAAATACAATATTCCATCTGCCTCTGCAAAATCCACAGAACCGAAAGCAAACGGAATTGAAGTATATATACTGGATACGGAGCAATGATCCAAACGTTGCCAATCTTTTGTATACTTTACAAAGCGCAGTATTTCCACATCATTGCTCTCTAAATGATTTGCCTGTCCGAACAGAAGAAAATTGTAATTCTCTCCGAAATAACAACCGCCAAAAATAGGAAGTTCAATAGGGATTTCCGTTTTAGCCAGCTCATTTCCCTCGGTATCAAATACAGTTCTGAGAACGGTCGATGCTCCGTGATTCACTTGTACGCGTTCCAAAAAGCCTTCTTCCGTTTCGTTCAAGAATGAATAGGCTACACGGTGGTCAACTCCCTGCGCCATTATCTCATTCGCAAAAACCGTTCCATCAAGGGTAGCTCTGTAGGACTCGCATTCCGCATCCCTTTCAGAAGTCGTAGGATTAGCTTCCGCCGAAGCTGAAATTGTCAAAAGGCTAACCATAAGAATCACAGCCAGTAAAAGTGCAAATATTCTATTCCGCACAGCAAATTCACTCCTTTGTGTAGGTTCCGGTTGAAAACAACTTATGAAAATATTATATACGAAGAGCATTATATTTCAACATTTACAATCCCCATTGCACAAAATACAGCAATACAGCCAATCCCATAACTCAGATATACAACATTGTGGCAAAAACAACGCTGACGAAAGTCAGCGGGGTTTTGATTTTCATATTCTGTTTTACAGAGCGAGCTTGATGAAGTCGCACAGTTCGCTGACGTACTTGCCGTCAACGTTGTATACTTCGCCGCTGTCCACAGCCTGTGCAATGGCAGGGTCGATGGGCAGCTTTTCTACGATTTCAATGCCGTACTTAGCAGCAACCGCATTGATGACGGACTTGCCGTAAATGTAGTGGTCCTTGCCGCAGTCGGGGCACTTGAAGTAAGACATATTTTCTACCAGACCGATAACGGGCAGGTTCAGCATAGCAGTCATCTTCACAGCCTTTTCCACGATCATGGAAACCAGTTCCTGAGGAGAGGTGACGATAACAACCGCATCAACGGGCAGAGACTGGAACACGGTCAGGGGAACGTCGCCGGTGCCGGGAGGCATATCAACGAACATGTAGTCTACATCGTCCCACAGAACTTCGGTCCAGAACTGAGTAACCATGCCTGCGATAACGGGACCGCGCCAGACAACGGGTTCGGTTTCGTCCTGCAGCAGGATGTTCATGGACATAACCTGAGTGCCGTTCTTAGCAACGCTGGGGAGAATATATTCCTGTGTACCCATAGCATTTTCGTGGATGCCAAAGGACTGAGGGATGGAAGGACCGGTCATATCAGCATCCATAATAGCGGTCTTGTAGCCGCGGCGCTGCATTTCGCTTGCCAGCAGGCTGGTGACCAGAGACTTGCCTACGCCGCCCTTGCCGCTCATAACAGCAATGACCTTACCGACACGTGCGCCGGGCTTCAGCTGTTCCTTCTTAATGCCGCCGCCCTGACGGCTGCCGCAATCGGAATTGCCGCAGGTAGAGCAATCGTGTGTGCATTCGCTCATATCAAAATACCTCTTTTCAAAAAGTTCGTGGTAATTTTCAAACCATTGTTTCTTATTATAATCATATTTCCCTTGAAGTCAACCAATCGTGAAATCAAAGCGAACTTTTTCAGATAAACTACGTCGAATTGTGTAAATAAAAACTGCCGTCACATGGACGGCAGTTGGAATCTATTTTTGTAATTAGCAAACGGGTTCGGTCCAGCCGAAGGTATCTGCTACCTTGCCCCACTGAATGCCGGTCAGTTCGTCGTACAGCTTCTGAGAAACTTCGCCGATCTTGCCTTCGTTGACAGTGTAAGCAACATCCTTGTAGTTCAGCTCGCCAATGGGAGAGATAACAGCAGCGGTGCCGCAGCCCCATGCTTCTTCCAGAGTGCCGTTCTGTGCAGCTTCGATCAGTTCGTCGATGCTCAGCAGACGTTCTTCAACTTCCAGACCCCAAGACTTCAGCATTTCGATGCAGGACTTTCTGGTAATGCCGGGCAGGATAGAACCGTTGTCCAGAGAAGGAGTAACAACCTTGCCGTTGATCTTGAACATAACATTCATTGCGCCAACTTCTTCAACATACTCCTGGTATACGCCGTCCAGCCACAGAACCTGAGAGAAGCCCTACTTAGCTGCAACTTCGCCTGCACGCAGGGAGATCGCATAGTTTGCGCCTGCCTTAGCGTAGCCGGTGCCGCCGCGAACAGCACGAACGTCCTTGGATTCAACCAGAATCTTAACGGGGTTCAGACCTTCCTTGTAGTATGCGTCAACAACGCAGCAGATGATTGCAAACAGGTAGGTGTGGGATGCGTGAACGCCCAGCATGGAGTCGGTAGCGATAACCATGGGACGGATGTACAGGCTGGTGCCGTCTTCGGTGGGAACCCAATCCTGTTCCACTTCGATGATGGTCTTCAGAGCCTTCATAAACATATCTTCGGGAATGTGAGGAATGCACAGACGTTCACCGGAGCGGTTCATACGGTTGATGTTTTCCATGGGACGGAACATCTGAATCTTACCTTCAGCGGTACGGTAAGCCTTCATACCTTCGTACATTTCCTGACCATAGTGGAATACGGTGGTGCCCAGTTCAAAGGGAATGGGGCCATAGGGAACTACGCGGGGATCATG
>JAZREI010000152.1:0-1996 GCA_045660685.1 Oscillospiraceae bacterium | reverse complement strand
GGAACAGTAAGCGATTGAAAGCGGACAAAATTCCGCGAAGCTGTTATGTGAATTAATGCACATCCTCGGAAACGGGGATGTGCGGATGGAATAAAAGAAATATTTTAGGAGGAAGAATTACTATGGCATTTACTCCCGGCACATACGAAGGCATCGGTCGCGGCTACCGCGGCAAGCTGCCCGTATCCGTCACGGTCAGTGAAGACAAAATTGAAGCTGTTGTTGTGGGCAAGCACAAGGAAGTCCGCGGCATCGCTTGGGGTCTGAACACTACCCCCATCGAACTGTATCCCCAGTGGATCGTGGAATATCAGTCTCTGAACATTCCCTCCATTCTGGGCGCTGACACCACCTGCGCAGCTCTGATGCAGGCTGTTGTTGCAGCTCTGAAGGCAGCAGGCGCAACCGATGAAGACATCGCTGCGCTGAAGGCTAAGGACGGCCCCAAGCTGCCCGACTACAAGGATGAAGAAATCACCGTTGACGTTCTGGTAGCAGGCGGCGGCGCAGGCGGTCTGGCTGCTGCAATCGAAGCTACTCTGGGCGGCGCAAAGGTTCTGCTGGTTGAAAAGCAGGGCGTTACCGGTGGCTCCACCGCTCGTTCCGGCGGCAAGCTGCTGGCTTGTGACTCCAAGGCACAGAAGAAGCAGGGCATTTACGACAATGCTGACATGACCTATGACTACCTGATGGAAGTTGGCAACCGCCGCGGCAATCTGATGGACGGCCCCAAGACCCGCTATCTGGTAGACCACCTGAACCAGACCATCGACTGGCTGAGCTCCATCGAAGCTACCATCAAGGGCGACGAAGAAATCATCATGAACCAGCCTTGGGATGAACTGAAGCTGCACACCTCCAAGCCCTACAAGAAGGACGGCGTTCTGAAGACCCACTTCGAAGTTCTGGACGTTGAAGCTATCCACGTTTCCCTGCAGCCCTGGCGTGTACACAACTCTCCCGGCGGCGGCGGTCAGACCAACGGTCAGGGCGGCGAAATTTCCGTACCTCTGACTCTGTACTACGAAAACGACCTGGGCGGCGAAATCCAGTACTACACCGCTCTGAAGGAACTGATGATCGACGCACAGGGCAAGGTTGTTGGCGCAATCTGCGAACGCTACAACGGCGCTAAGCTGGTTGTTCACACCACCAAGGGCGTTGTTCTGGCAACCGGCGGCTACGCACGCAACCGCGACATGGTTATCCCCTACTACCCCGTAGGCGACGACTACTTCTCCAACATTCCCCGCGGCCAGGTTGGCGAAGGCCTGATTGCTGCTGAAAAGATTGGCGCTAAGAACTTCAAGCACCCCGCAATCCAGACCGTTTACACCTCTCTGACCAACGGCATCGGCATCAACGACGAATCCGGTCTGATCGTAAACGAATTCGGCAACCGTATCTGCAACGAATGGTCCTACCAGTACACCGTTGGCGAAGCTCAGATGAGCTCCGGCTCCAAGGTCGGCTGGTACATCACCTCCGGTAAGGAACCCTACGGCGGCGTACAGTTCGGCTTTGCATCTGCTCTGAAGGGCCGCTCCAAGGACCCCATTGCTGACTCCATTGAAGAACTGGCAGAAAAGATCAATGTGGATCCCAAGGTTCTCCGCAAGACCTTCGACCGCTACTGCGAACTGGTTGAAAAGGGCGTAGACGAAGACTTCGGCAAGCCCGCAGAATTCCTGCACCCCATCCAGGGTCCCAAGTACGCAGCTCTGCGTATGCACCCCTGCGTAGTTGTATCCTTCGGCGGTCTGGAAACCGACAATGCTGCTCGCGTTCTCCGTCCCGACGGCTCTTACATCCAGGGTCTGTACGCTGCAGGCGAAGTTGCAGGCACCGGTATGTATGGCACTCAGTACCCCACCTGTGGTACCTCCATCGGCGGCGCTCTGTTCTTCGGCAGAAACGCAGGCCGTATGCTCACCAATCAGTCTCTGCTGTAATCATTTCAGTCTAAATAACGAAACGGCACCCGCAAGGGTGCCGT
>JAZREI010000151.1:0-3154 GCA_045660685.1 Oscillospiraceae bacterium | reverse complement strand
GGCAACTTTAATATAAAGGAAGTGGGAATATGACCACCGAATATAAACCGAATCCTGTCCGTGGGGTGCTGTGTACCCTCATTGGGGGCTGCTGCTGGGGCTTCAGCGGCAACTGCGGACAATACTTATTTAATGTACATGGGGTAGACCCCCAGTGGCTGACGGTCATCCGTATGATTACCGCAGGGCTCATTACCGTGGGCATTGTGGCTGCGCGAGATAAGCAGAAGCTGATTGCGTGCGCCAAGAACAAGCATGACCGTATTATGATGCTGCTGTACGGGGTGTTTGGGCTGCTTTTGAGCCAGTACACCTATCTGGAGGCCATCAATGCCACCAATGCAGGCACCGCAACGGTGCTGCAGTATATCGGCCCTGTGTTGGTGATGGTGCTGGTGTGCTTTAGCGGACGGCGTTTGCCTAAGGCTCACGAGGCATTGAGCATTGTGCTGGTGATCATCGGTACCTTCCTGCTGGCCACCCACGGCAATCCCCGTACTGTGGTCATCAATCCCGCGGGGCTGTTTTGGGGCTTGTTTTCTGCCTGCACCTTGGTGCTGTATACCCTGCTGCCCAAGACCATTGCCCCCAAGTACGGTGCGTTTATGACCACGGGGCTGGGTACTCTCATTGGCGGTATTGCGTTCTTTATTATTGTACATCCCTGGCCTTTGACCACAGACCTGCCCTTGTCGGGGTGGCTGGCGGTGGCAGGCATGATTCTCATTGGCACTGTGATTGCTTACCCTTTGTATGTGCAGGGGGTCAACGATGTGGGACCCGTGAAGGCAAGTATGCTGGCGAGCGTGGAACCTGTCAGTGCGGCAATCATCAGCGCGGTGTGGCTGAAAAGCGAATTCGCGCCTATGGATGTTGTGGGGTTTGTGTGTATTCTCACTACGGTATTCCTGCTGGCAAAGCCCGAAAAAAAGACAGAATCCCCGTAATTGTGGGGAAATGGCTGTGAAATTCAAGAAAAAATGTCGAATCAAGGAACGGTTTTTCTTGAAATCACGTCATATTGTGATAGAATGAGAATGTTATCTTTTTTATAGGACGGATGATCTATGAAACTTATGAAAAGATTCCTGAGCCTGATTTTGGCAGTATGCACCGCAGCATCTCTGGCAGTGACGGCTCATGCGGAAACAACTACTAAAATTAAAATTGACGACTCCCGCTTCGAAGGCAAGACCTGGGAGGAAGTCGTCCAGCAGTACATGATCGAACACGATCTGAGCGAAGAAAACATTGCACTGGGCTACCGCAATCTGGTGACCGGTGAGGAGCACTACCTCAACGCCGACCAGTACAATGTGGCTGCCAGCCTGTACAAGGTGCCTTTGAACATGGTATACACCGAGCGCATCTCCAAGGGCGAAATGACCTTTGACGACAAGGTCAAGGGCGTGGTGTACTCCAAGCTGATTCAGGGCTCTATCGTGGAATCCAACAACGAATTCTCCGATTACCTGCGCGCGGATCTGGGCGGCTATCCCGATTACCGCAGAACCTTCTGCCCCTACATTGGGGAAGATGCGGACACCGTGGATGACAAGTACTACGAAAACAACTTCTTCACCGCTCGCCAGATCATTACCTGCCTGAATACTCTGTATCAGGGCGGCGAAGACCGCTTCCCCTCCGTCATCGGCTACATGAAGGATGCGGAACCCAACAACTACTTCAATGCATTTGAACAGGACTATGTCATTGCCCATAAGTACGGCTATCTGGAAACCGGCAATACCCTGCAGATTAACGACAGCGGTATTGTGTACACCGATGACCCCATTGCCATTGTTATGTTCACCAACGGCATTAAGCGTCCCTACACCTGTCTGTCCAACTATGCAACCCTGATGGCAGAGTACACCCAGTACCACACCGCCATCCGCATTGAACAGGAAGAACAGAAGGCTGCGGAAGAAGCTGCTCGTCTGGCAGAAGAAAATGCCATTGCCGAGCTGGACCGTCTGACCGCTGAGCGCGGTGAAAATGCGGGCAAGCTGAGCATCTCTGAGATTCTGGGTGATGCGGAAATGCGCGGCTCTCTGGTCATGTGCGTTGTAGTTCTGGGTATTACCGTGCTGGCTCTGCTTGTTGTGATGGTGGCTGCCATCCGCAAGAAGATTAAGTTCCTGCCCGGTGTAGTGTCTGTGATTTGCTTCAGCGCAGCAATGCTGGTTTGTGTTTTGGGTCCCAAGCTGGGTACCGTCATTACCGCTCCCGCAGGTGATCCCCAGAAGACCGTCACCGAGTTCTTTGATGCCATTATGGCAGGGGACTATGAAGCAGCTTACAAGCATCTGGATTACTACAGCTCTCTGGGGCTGGAAAATGAGCCTTCCGATGAAGCAAGCAAGCTGATTTACGACCATCTGCGCGGTACATATTCCTACCGTCTCCACGGCGACTGTCTGGAAGAAGGTCTGACCGCTAAGCAGCAGGTGCTGATGGAACATCTGGACGTTGTCCGCCTGCAGGGTAAGCTGGGCGACAAGACCCACGATGTACTGGAAGAAATGGTACGGACCGCTCCCGCAAGCACCATCTACAATGCGGACGATACCTTTAAGCCCGAAGTGACCCAGAAGGCTTATACGCAGGCTGTGGGCGAGCTTCTGGAAAAGCCCGAATACTACCGCACCACCAGCGGTATGGAGCTGGATTTGGTTTACACCAATGACGGCTGGCGTATTCAGGCAAGCGATGCTCTGCTGCGCGCTCTGTGCGGCGGCACCGATTATTGATGAAAGGAGGACCATCCATGAACGATGTGAATAAGCAGCAGGAGACTGAGCTGGACCGCATTCTCAGGGAAGCAGCCTCCTATGACGAAAGCGCTCAGGCCAAGAAGACTCTGGAAGCGCGCAAGGCAGCGGCAGCCACCAAGGCAGCCAGCGCAAAGGCGACTGCAGCGGCTAAGACCGCAGCGGCAAAGCCTGCAGCTGCCCGTCCCGACCGTGGTGTGCCCCTTGAACAGCGCATTATGGCAAGCGTGAAGGCAAATGCCGAAAAGAAGGCAGAAGAAAAAATGGCTATGGAAGAACAGCAGGCCATTGCCGCACAGAAGGCGGCGCTCCGCCAGCTGCGCAAGGAGGAAGAAGCTCCCGTGCAGGCAGCGCCCGCAGAAGAAGCAGCACCTGCTGTG
>JAZREI010000150.1:0-23580 GCA_045660685.1 Oscillospiraceae bacterium | reverse complement strand
GCCACGGCCTGACGATGCTGCTGACGCCGTTGCCATTGCATTGTGTCATGCACGCAGCTCCACATCTCTGCTATCTAAGAAAGGTGTGAACAACGTATGTTCAACTATATAAGCGGTATTGTTTCAGAACTGGAGCCCAATCTGGCGGTCATTGACTGTGGCGGACTAGGCTTTGCCCTGAATGTGTCTTTGTATACCGTTCAGAATATCAAGCTTGGTGAAAAGACCAAGCTGTATACCTATGAATCTATTAAGGAAGATGCGTTTGAGCTGTATGGCTTCTCGTCGAAAGCGGAAAAGCGCTGCTTCGAGCTGCTGGTAGGGGTCAACGGAGTTGGTCCTAAGGCGGCTATGGCGATTTTGTCTTCCAATACACCCGACGGTTTGATTGCTGCGGTTATGAATGGTAATGAAAAGGCAATCACAGCAGCTCCCGGTGTTGGCAAGAAGCTGGCACAGCGCATTTTGTTGGAGCTGAAGGACAAGGTAGGGAAAATCGACAGCGGTGTTACAGGCTTTACTGCGGCGGATATTCCCGCAATGCCTGTGAAAACAGACGATAAAAATCTTGCGGACGCAACTGCAGGTTTGCTGGTGCTGGGCTATGGTCAGGCGGAAATCAATCAGGCGCTGCGTGGCGTGGATACAGGCAATATGACCTCACAGGAAATTATCAAATATGTTTTGCGTGGTATGGTTAAATAACAAAGGGGGTACAATATGAGTATTTCATTTTCCGATGAAGCACCTCAGCAGGTAATTACAACATCCCGTGTTTTGGCGGAAGATCATAATGAAGGCAATCTCAGACCTCAGACTTTGAAGGATTATGTAGGCCAAGAAAAGGCGAAGGGTAATCTTGAAATTTTCATCCAGGCTGCGAAAATGAGAAAAGAACCTCTGGACCATGTTTTGCTGCATGGCCCTCCCGGTTTGGGTAAGACTACGCTTGCGGGGATTATTGCCAACGAGATGGGGGTTAATATGCGTGTGACCTCCGGTCCTGCGATTGAAAAACCCGGTGATCTGGTTGCGATGCTGACCAACCTCAACGAAGGGGATATTCTGTTTGTGGACGAAATCCACCGACTGAATCGCTCCTATGAGGAAATTTTGTACCCTGCTATGGAAGACTATGCCATTGATATTATTCTCGGTAAGGGTCCTTCCGCTAACTCCCTTCATTTGGATTTGCCGCATTTTACTCTGATTGGTGCGACCACTCGTTCCGGTCAGTTGACTGCGCCTCTGCGCGATAGATTTGGCGTTGCACTTCGTCTGGAGCTTTATACGCCCAAAGAACTGCAGAAAATCGTCACCAGAAGTGCGGGCATTTTGAATGTGCATATCGATGAAGCAGGTGCTTTTGAAATCGCGTCCCGCTCTCGCGGTACACCTCGTATTGCAAACCGTATGCTGCGCCGTGTGCGTGACTTTGCGCAGGTACGTGCAGGGGGCTATATTACCAAAGAAGTGGCAGATGAAGCGCTGCTGCGTCTGGAGGTTGACCACCTTGGCTTTGATGCTTTGGACAGACGTATGCTTCGTGCGATTATTGAATATTACAACGGCGGTCCTGTTGGTTTGGAAACCTTGGCTGCCACCATCAATGAGGAAGCCATTACTCTGGAAGACGTTTACGAGCCTTATTTGCTGCAGCAGGGGTTCTTGACCAGAACTCCCAGAGGCAGATGCGTAACCATGAAGGCTTATGAGCATCTGGGGATTCCTTTCCGCGGTCAGGAACAGATGAAACTTTGATTGTACGCAATCGAATAACATTTGCTTGTGGCGAAATTGCAAAACACAGGTGATTCCTATTGACTTTTTGTGTATTTGTAATATAATCAAATGTAATTTGAAAGAGGTAGCTTGATATATCACATGTATTCTGATGATGAACTTATTATTCTGGCAAGAAATGGCGATGAGATGGCTGAGGAAATCTTAGCCAAGCGATATGGTAAGCTTGTCCGTATCTGCGCCCGTCAGTTTTTTCTTGTTGGCGGCGATGGGGAAGACTTGATTCAAGAGGGAATGCTTGGTCTTCTGAATGCCATTCGCAGATATGACCCTGTGGGAGATGCCTCTTTTAAGACATATGCGGAGCGATGCATCCGTAATCGATTGCTGACAGCAGTTGAATCTGCCAACAGAATGAAGAACGACCCTTTAAATCGCGGTGTTCCTCTTGATGTTTGGCAGAGAGAGGATGATGGGATGACGCACTCGGATCAGTTCTCTGTTAGATGCCCCGAAGATATCATTTTGGAGCGTGAACAGGCTACGGAGATTCGAGCGGAGTACAGAAAACGTCTGTCAAAATTCGAGTCCGAGGTTTTGGAACGATATTTGGATGGCTTGTCCTATCGTGAAATCGCAGTATCTATGGGAAAGACAGAAAAATCCATTGATAATGCAGTACAGCGAATTCGTAAGAAGTTCGCAAAAGAATAATTATGGCGTAAACAGATTATATCTGTCGCAATATAAAGAGGAAAATTTGAAAAAGAGAGGATCTATCATGTTCGAAGACAAGACTTTAGTTTGCAAGGAATGTGGCAACAACTTCGTTTTCACCGCAGGTGAACAGCAGTTCTACGCAGAAAAGGGTTTCCAGAATGAACCCCAGCGCTGCAAGACCTGCCGCGATGCTCGCAAGAACGCTGTTCGCGCTCCCCGTGAATTCTTCACCGCTACCTGTGTAGCTTGCGGCAAGGAAGCAAAGGTTCCTTTTGAACCCAAGACCGACCGTCCCGTATACTGCAGCGAATGCTTCGCTAAGCTGAAGGAAGCTCAGGGCTAATCAACGGCAATAAAGCGATTGGGCGGTATTTAGCTCGATCGCTTTTTCATTACAATCTTTAAATCTTAGTCCCGGAGGGAAAACAATTATGAGAATTACCAAGGATACCAAAATCTCTACCATCGTGGAAAATGCTCCCGAAGCTATGCCCATGTTCCAGATGATCGGCATGCACTGCATGGGCTGCGCAATGGCAAGAAGCGAAACTGTTGAACAGGCTTGCTTTGTTCACGGCATTGACCCCGATTGGTTCGTCACCGAACTGAAGGCCTACTTGATGATCGCAGACTAATAAAAACATCCCGGATGAATGTTTCACCCGGGATATTTTTAAATGATGAGGTAATATGGAACGAATTAAATTATCCAAGCGTTTGCGCGCCATTGCTGATTTTGTACCAGCGGGCGCAAAAGTTGCGGACATAGGAACAGACCATGGGTACATTCCCGTGTGGCTGGCGCAAAATAATTTGGCTGAGATGCTTGTAGCGGCTGATATTAATTTTGGACCTTTGGAACATGCCAAGGATACCGCTTCCCAGTATGAGGTGACTGACCGTATTCGGTTTGGGCTTTGCAGCGGTCTGGAGTTTGAGGGCGCTGATGTTTATGATACTATTATCATTGCAGGTATGGGCGGAGAGCTGATTGCCTCCATTTTGGAGGCTGCACCTTGGACTGCGCAGAAGGATACCACTTTGATTTTGCAGCCCAATAGCCGCATCCCCCATTTGGTACGGTGGCTGGCCGAGCATGGTTTTCGAATTATCGATGTCTCCCTGGTGAAGGATGCGGGAAAGCTGTATCAGATTTTGGTTGTGAAGCCGGGACAAGCTGCTGCAATTGATTCGGAAGCTCGGGGCTTGGTAAATCAGCTGTATTTTGAAAAGAAGGACCCGCTGCTGGTAGAATATCTGGATACCTTGCTGAAGCGTTACACAGCGGCAGAGAAGGGGATGCTTTCCGGCAAGGGACAGGACGATGCTTTGGCTGAAACCCAAAGCATGATTGCAGCCTTGACAGATATGAAGAAGGAGGCCGAATCGTGGCAACTGTAAAGGAAATTTCCGAATATTTTGAATCGATAGTTCCTTGTTCCATGAAAATGGACTTTGATAATGTTGGATTTCTGGTCGGTGATGGCTGCCGAGAAGTTCATAAGGTTCTTGTGACTTTGGATATTACCGATGAGGTAATTGAGGAAGCGATTGCTTATGGAGCGGATTTGATTCTGGCTCACCATCCTTTGATGTTTTCTTTGAAGAACGCCTCCACTGATGATCCCATCGGCAGAAAACTGGTTCGCATTCTTAGCTCGGGGATGTCTGCCATTTGTTTGCATACCAATTTGGATGCAGTAGAGGGCGGCGTCAACGATGCGCTGATGTCTGTTTTGGGAATTTCTTCCGAAGGCATCATTGAACCCTTTGGTACTGCGCAAGACGGTAAAGCTTACGGCATGGGCCGATATGGAACGGTTGCAGAATGCTCTCTTTCTGAGTTCCTTAAGCATTGCAAGGCTGCTTTGGCTTGCAACGGCTTGCGTTATGTGGATGGTGGGAAGCCGGTACATCGTGTTGCTGTTTGCGGCGGCTCCGGCAGCTCTATGCTGAATGATGTGGCAGCTCTTGGGTGTGATACCTTCGTGACATCTGATGTGAAGCACAATGGCTTTTTGGATGCGCGGGAAATGGGGCTAAATCTCATTGATGCGGGGCATTACTCTACTGAAAATGTAGTGGTTCCCGTGCTGGAGCGTATGGTAAAAGACCGTTATCCCGAAATCTCTACACAAATCAGCCGCTGTCATACACAGCCGGAACAGTATTTTGTATAAATTAAAAAGCAGTCTGTGAAATACAGGCTGCTTTTTCATATTTCGGAAAAACATTCATAAGTATGAAATATCGGGTATGGAGTCCAAAACATTTACGGAGGAAACGCTTATGAATGAAAACCTATATCGAGATATTGCCATGCGAACAGATTCCAATATTTACATCGGTGTAGTCGGTCCTGTTCGTACCGGAAAATCAACGTTTATTAAACGATTTATGGAAACCCTTGTAATTCCGCGTATTGAGAATGTGTACTTAAAGGAACGCGCAAAAGATGAATTGCCCCAGAGTGGTTCGGGACGTACGATTATGACAGCTGAGCCTAAGTTTGTGCCTGAGGATGCTGTTCCCATTACGCTGGATGGAGATGTGGAACTATCTGTGCGCCTGATTGATTGTGTTGGGTATATGGTTGACAGCGCTGTGGGTCGGTATGAAAACGGGGCAGAGCGGATGGTCTCGACCCCATGGTTTGACCATGAAATCAGTATGACAGAAGCTGCGGAAATCGGAACACATAAGGTGATTGCAGACCATTCCTCCATAGGACTTGTTGTAACCACCGATGGTACGGTTTGCGGTATTCCGAGGGCGGAATATGAGGCAGCTGAAAAACGTGTTATAGAGGAACTTAGAGCCATTGGGAAGCCGTTTGTTGTCATTGTGAACAGTACATCGCCCGATTCCGAAGGGGCAGTGCGGGTGTGTGAGGATATTCAAAATCAATACAATGTAAAAGCGCTGTGTGTGAACTGTCATGAACTGCAGCTTGGGGATGTTACGGAGATTCTGCGCAGTGTGCTGATGGAATTTCCGGTTGAGGAGATTACCGTAACAATTCCCGGATGGGTAGAAGCTTTGCCATATGGAACACCATTGCTGATGTCCATTTTAGAGAGTGTCAGAACATCGTTTGACGATGTATCGAAAATCAAAAATGTGTATGAACGTCTTTCGGGATTTGAGGGAAATGCAAATATTGAAAGAGTCGCCGTTAGAAAAATGGATATGGGGACGGGTGGGGTTCATACGGAAATTTTTATCCCCCGTGTATTGTATTACGAAACCCTTGCGGAACAATCGGGCTTTTCGGTGCGGGATGATGGGGAGCTTCTTGCGCTTTTACAGGATTTGCGATACGTAAAGCACGAGTATGACCGCATTCGGGATGCGCTGCAGGACGTGCGGGAACGAGGATATGGCATTGTGCTTCCGAGGGGGGATGATTTGCGTTTGGAAGAACCTGAAATTGTTCAGCAGAGCGGAAAGTATGCAGTAAAGCTGAAGGCCAATGCCCCTGCGATTCATATGATTATGACCAATGTGGAGACGACTGTGTCCCCAGCAATCGGTGGAGAATCGGCTTCGGGAGAAATTGTCAACTTGCTTATGCAAAGCTTAGGTGGGGATGTCAGCAAAATCTGGGATTCCAATATTTTCGGCAAGTCCCTGTATGATATTGCCGCTGAAGGGGTCAGTGCGAAAATTGCGGGAATGAGCATGAGTGCCAGAAGCAAATTCCAGGAGACCCTGCAGCGCGTAATCAACGAAGGTGCAGGGGGACTAATCTGCATTATTCTATAATTGAAAGGGTGTCTTTGCCTTGTGTGGGGAGACACCTTTTTTTCTTGCAAAGACAATGGTTTGTGGGTATAATAGCTTCATACAAAAATTGTGAAGGGAGAACCCTATGAAAGTTTCGGAACTGGAATACCGCAGAGTGACCATCGAGGCCCTTCGAGATGCTGTTACGGTGATTGTTGATCAGATTGAAGGGGCAGAATCCGTTGAGGATGTTCTGGCTGCCAGAAAGGCCTACAATGAGCTTATGGTTGAATATGGCACCATGACTGCTCTGTCCTATATGCGCTATACCATCAATACTGTTGACGAATTTTATCTGCAGGAGAAGGATTATTACGATGAAATCGGTCCGGAAGCGGCAAATCTGGATTTGATGTACAATACCGCATTTATGAACAGCAAGTTCCGTGCCGAATTGGAAGCAAGATTGAATCCTCTGCTGTTCCGCAGTATCGAGAATGCCATGAAATCTATGTCTCCGGAAATTGTTGAGGACATGGTAGAGGAAAATAAGCTTGTTTCCGAATATTCTGCTTTGATGGCAGGCATGGAATTTGAATACCGCGGAGAAAAGATGTCTCGTGCGGAACTGATGGGTTATGCAGAGGATGACGATAGAGAGACTCGTAAGGAATGCTATGAGGTCCTTGGGAATACCTTGATGGCACATTCCCAACAGCTTGACCGCATTTTCGATGATTTGGTACACGTACGTGACCGTATGGCTAAGAAGATGGGGTATGAAAACTTCATCGAGTTGGGCTATTATCGTATGAACCGCATCAGCTATAACAGCGAACTGGTTGCGGCGTTCCGCGAAAATGTAAAGAACAATCTGGTTCCTGTTGTTGCGAAGCTGCGTAATATGGTGGCTGAGGATTTGGGTCTGGAACGTGTGATGTTGTATGACCTGGGGGTAATTGTTCCCGGTGGGGACCCCAAGCCCGGTGATAAAGCATCTATTTTCGCGGCAGCAAAGGAAATGTATCATGATATGAGCCCTGTGACTGCTGTGTTCATTGATATGATGATGGATAATGAAGCCTTTGACGTAGAAAGCCGTAAGAACAAATGGGGCGGCGGCTACTGTACGGTATTCTCCAAATATCGCCAGCCCTTCATTCTCGCTAATTTCAACGGCAGCAATGATGACGTAGATACCATGACTCATGAGGTAGGTCATGCTCTGAATGATTACTTGACCCTTGATAACGAGTATATCGTTGAGCTGGGCTGCGGCGGTATGGAAACTGCGGAAACTCATTCTATGGGCATGGAATTTTTCACTTGGCCTTACATGGAAAAATTCTATGGGGAACAGGCTGCTGCATATCGTTACAGACACGCTGTGGATTCTATGTCCTTCATTCCTTATGGTACCATTGTGGATGCGTTCCAGCACATTGTCTATGCCAACCCCGACATGACTCCCGCACAGCGAAATGATGCGTGGCTGCAGCTGGAACATGAGTTCCGCCCCTTCCTAAGCATGGAAGGTATGCCTTATCTGGAGAAGGGTACAAGATGGCAGTATCAGATGCATATTTATGAGACACCCTTCTACTACATTGATTACTGCCTTGCACAAACTGCTGCTTTCCAGTTCCTGCTTGCTTCTCAGGAAAACTATGATGAGGCATTTGTTAAGTATATGAACCTTTCTAAGCAGGGCGGCGAAAAAGAATGGCCCCTTCTGCTGAAGGAAGCTGATTTCCGTTCTCCCTTTGAGGAAGGCGCCCTTGGTGAAATTGCAGACAAAATGGAACAGCTTGTAATGAAAATCAAGGTATAATACGATTGCATAATTTTTGAGCTTGATATATAATACGAAAAAACTCTATACAGGAGGATATATATGAAAGAACTTTCCAGAATCGCGTCCGCTGTGCATGCGTCCACTACTCTGGCAATTGATGCCAAGGCAAAGCAGATGAAGGCTGATGGCCTTGATGTTGTTGGTTTCGGTACCGGTGAGCCCGATTTTGACACTCCCGAAAATATTAAGAAGGCTGCGATTGCTGCTATTAATGAAGGTAAGACCAAGTACACCCCCGCAGCAGGTATTATTCCTCTGCGTAAAGCTGTTGCAGAAAGCCTGAAGCGTGAACTGGATTTGGATTATGATTTCACCCAGATTGTTATTGCAAGCGGCGCAAAGCACAACCTGTATGCAGCGCTGCGTACTCTGGTGAATCCCGGTGATGAGGTAATTCTGCCTGCGCCTTACTGGGTCAGCTATGACGAAATGATCGCTATGGTAGGCGGCGTTTCCGTCATTATCCATGCAGGAGAAGACCAGAACTTCAAGGTAACTGCGGAACAGCTGGAAGCTGCTGTAACCGAAAAGACCAAGGCTGTGATCATCAATAATCCCTCCAATCCTACCGGTATGCTGTACAGCAAGGAAGAACTGGAAGCAATTGCAGCTGTTTGCGTAAAGCATGACCTGTATATCATTGCCGATGAAATTTACTTTAAGCTTCTGTATGATGGCAGAACCTTTACCAGCATTGCATCTCTGGGTGAAGAAGTAAAGGAACGTACTATCATTATCAACGGTGTTTCCAAGTCCTATGCAATGACCGGCTGGCGTATCGGCTATGCAGCTGCACCTGCACATATTGCAAAGATTATGGCGAACTACCTGAGCCACTCCACCGGCGCTCCCTCCACCATTAGCCAGTGGGCTGCTGTGGAAGCCTTCAACGGTCCTCAGGAAACCATTGAAGAGATGCGCAAGGTATTTGAAGAACGCAGAAATTACATTGTTGCTCGTATGAACAGCATTGAAGGCGTTAGCTGCATTATGCCCGATGGCGCATTCTACGTCATGATGAACATTGAAAAGCTGAAGGGTAAGACCATCGGCGGCGCTGTCATCAACACCAGTGATGATTTCGCAATGGCATTCCTGGAAAAGGAACTGGTTGCTGTTGTTCCTTGCTCCGGCTTCGGCGCACCCGATTTTGTTCGCTGGACCTATGCTACCAGCATGGATAACATCAAGGAAGGTCTGGACCGTCTGGAACGTTTCCTGAAGTCTTAATTGAACCGATAAATGAAAAGCACTCCGAATATTCGGAGTGCTTTTTTCGTATAAAAAAGACCGATGCAAAATGCATCGGTCTTTCGAGTGTAGATTAAATTACAGAGCGGAAACGATAGCCTTGGTATCCTGAGCGATAACCAGTTCTTCGTCAGTGGGGATAACCCACATATCAACCTTGGAAGCAGCGGTGGAAACCTTGTGTTCGCCACGCTTCTTGTTTTCTTCCTGATCCATTTCTGCGCCCAGGTAGGTCAGGTAGGAAGCGATGCCTGCACGGGTGGAAGCTGCGTTTTCACCAACACCTGCGGTGAATACAATCGCGTCAACGCCGTTCATAGCTGCTGCGTAGGAGCCAACAACCTTAGCTACCCAGTAGTCGAACATATCCAGAGCCAGCTGAGCACGGTCATTGCCTTCCTTAGCTGCGTTTTCCAGATCGCGGAAGTCGGAGGAAACGCCGGATACGCCCAGAACGCCGGACTTCTTGTTCAGAATGTTCAGCATTTCGTCGATGGAGTAGCCGTACTTGTTCATCAGGAACTGCAGAACGCCGTTGTCCAGGTCGCCGCAGCGGCTGCCCATGGGCAGACCAACCAGGGGAGTGAAGCCCATGGAGGTATCAACACACTGACCGCCCTTGATAGCAGCGATGGAGGAGCCGTTACCCATGTGGCAGGTGATGATCTTCAGGTCTTCGATGTTCTTGCCCATCAGTTCAGCGCAGCGTGCGGAAACGTAGCGGTGAGAGGTGCCGTGGAAGCCGTAACGACGAACCTTGTCGTTCTGGTAGTATTCGTAGGGCAGAGCGTAGGTGTATGCCTTAGCGGGCATGGTCTGGTGGAAGGAAGTGTCAAATACACCAACCATGGGAACATCGCCCATAACATCCTTGCATGCGTTGATGCCGGTGATGTTTGCGGGGTTGTGCAGAGGAGCCAGAGGGATGCAGTCTTCCAGAGCCTTCATAACATCGTCGTTCAGCAGAACGGAGGATGCAAATGCTTCGCCGCCGTGAACAACACGGTGACCAACAGCTTCGATTTCCTTCATGTCGGAAACGACGCCACATTCTGCGCAAGTCAGCTTGTCGATAACAGCTGCGATTGCTTCTGCGTGAGTGGGCATAGCAATGTCAAATTCGAACTTGCCGTCGGTTGCGGGAATCTTGTGAGTCAGACGACCGTCAATGCCGATACGTTCGCACAGACCCTTTGCAAATACGGTATTGGTATCGGGGTCCATCAGCTGGTACTTCAGAGAAGAGCTGCCTGCGTTGATAACAAGGATTTTCATGGTAATTTGTCCTTTCTTTATTGAAATCTAACAAATTGAATTGTATTATGTAGTATAACAATCATACTCATTTTAGTTTCTTTTTGCTGAAAAGGCAAGTACTATTTTCCAATTAAGGAGATTTCTTATGAAGATTGTAGGAATTGTTGTAGAATACAATCCATTTCATAAAGGTCATGCATATCAATTACAAAAAGTCCGTGAATTGTACGGAGAGGATTCGGCTATTGTTTGCGTGATGTCGGGTGATTTTGTCCAGCGCGGAGAGCCTGCGGTGTTTTCCAAGTACTCCCGTGCGGAAGCGGCAGTACACTGCGGGGCAGATTTGGTCATAGAATTGCCCCTGCATTACAGTATTGGCTCTGCAGAGCGCTTTGCTGATGGAGCGGTTAGTGTATTGGGACGTTTGGGTGTTGTAGACCACATTGTGTTTGGCAGCGAAAACGATGACTGCGCTTTGCTGGAGCGAACAGCAGAAGTATTATCATCATCGGATTTTGATGAAAAGGTGAAAGTGCATTTGCAGAGCGGTTGTTCCTATCCCACAGCGCGCTCCAAGGTTTTGCACGAACTAATGGATGGTATCGATGTGACAGCCACGCCAAATAATAATTTGGGGGTTGAATATATTCGTGCGATACGTCGCCATGGCTACTCCATGACTCCCCAGCCTATAATGAGAGTTGGGGCTATGCATGATGCCATGTATGACGGTGAAATGAAGTCAGGCTCTGAGCTGCGTGGTCTTATGAAAAATGGGGAAGACATTTCCGATTATGTTCCCGAAGAAGCATACCGAATCTATGTGAGGGAGACTGAACAGGGGAATGGTCCTGTGCATCTCGGTAAACTGGAAACGGCTATTCTTTCAAGATTGCGTATGCTGCCTTTTGAGGTGTTTTCAGCGCTGCCCGATGCTTCCGAGGGATTGGAGCATAGGCTGTATAAGGCTTGTCGCCGAGAAACAAGTCTTGAAAAAATATATGATACTGTAAAGAGTAAGCGATATACCCATGCTCGTATTCGCAGAATGGTTATGTGTGCAGCGCTGGGAATTACCGCTGCAGATTATGATTGTAACGCTTTGTATGCCCGTGTGTTGGCGTTAAATGAAAGAGGCGCTCGTGTGTTGAAGCTTTCGGAAAAACTTCGCAGCATTGATGTTATCAGTAAGCCTGCAGCAGCAAGAGAGCTTTCTGCTAATCAATTGGCGATGTTTTGTAAATCAGCCGATGCCCACGATTTGTATGTTCTCGCCTATGATGATGAATCACATCGGCAGGGGGAACTTGACTGGTCGACCAGTCCGATTTTTGTGAGATAGTGGGCACTTGGCTTTACGAATGACCTACGGTATGTTACCATAGTTGAGAAGGATGTGAAGAAATGCGAGGAAAAATCATCTCTGCGATCTGTGTGGCGGTTATGCTGCTTTCCCTGACAGGCTGTAGTGCGCTGTATTCCAATAGTTATCGCTCTGAACAGGATTTCCAAGGTAATGAAAAAATAGATTTGGATGCCAATGTTCAGGTTGTACAGAATTATTCCGAGCTTCGTCGTCTGGTATTCGGAATGGTCAATAATCATACGGAAAGAAAGGAACTGGTGTTTTCCGGCTACACAGGTAATGTGGTGTCTGATATAGCATCTGTGTGTAATGCCGTAAAAAACGAAAGCTCATTTGGCGCCTATTGCGTGGACTATGTTTCCTATGACTTGCGCCAAATCGTATCGTCCTATGAAGCTGTGGTTACCATTTCTTACTTGTATACCTCTGAGGAACTGGAGATTCTTCAAACCACCTCCAATTTGGACAGTTTCGCAGAACTGCTTGCGCAGGCTTTGGAACGTGGTGATTCTAAGCTTGTGGTAAGAGTCAATAACGGGGTCGCGGATGTGGATGCGGTCAATGAATTGATGGAGCATACAGCACGAAACCATCCTTTGAAGGTTTCCTACATTCCCAAATTCAATGTTCGTATTTTTGATGGCAATACATCGCAGAAAATCTATGATGTGTCTGTTCAATACGATGACAGTTTGGATGATGAATCTCGACTGCAGCAGATGAACGGGGTTATTTCAGCACTGATTACCGAACTGCCCGACGGCAAAGATGAGAAGCGTATTGCTGAGGCGTCATTGCTTCTGAGTGACCATTGTGCATATGTTGAAGATGGTGGAAACACTGCCTATCAGGCGCTGATTGATTCTACGGCGGACAGCCAGGGGATCGCTTGTGCGTTTAAGGCTATGTGCGATCGAATGGGCATTGAATGCCTTGTTGTGAATGGGCGCATGGATAAGGTATCTCATTTCTGGAATATCGTAAAGATTGCGGATTCCTACTATCACATGGATATTAGTTTGTTGGATTCTTTAGGCGGCAATGGGAGTTTGTTTATGAAAGATACGGAAAAACAGGCCAATTGCTGGTGGGACCAGTCGGAGTATCCCGAATGTGATGGAGAACTGACATATACCTCTGTAATTTTATTGGAATAAAATTTGAAAAATGGGCTTGACATTTTCTTCGAACGTGTTATAATAACTCTCGCATTCGACAAATGCGGGCGTAGCTCATCCGGTAGAGCGCCACCTTGCCAAGGTGGAGGTAGCGAGTTCGAGCCTCGTCGCCCGCTCCATATAAAGGATACGCACTGCGTGTCCTCGAATGCGGGCGTAGCTCATCCGGTAGAGCGCCACCTTGCCAAGGTGGAGGTAGCGAGTTCGAGCCTCGTCGCCCGCTCCAATATAAAGGACACGCAATTGCGTGTCCTTTTTTTATTTCTCCGCATATTTTCATAAGAGAAATTTTGTGGTAAAATGTAATACTAAGTTATAAAGAATTTGTATGGGAGGGATATGATGTCAGAATTTAAGGTTGTCAGCGAATACCAGCCTTCCGGTGACCAGCCTCAGGCAATTGATGCCCTTGTATCAGGTTTGGAAGCAGGAATTGATGAGCAGGTATTGCTTGGTGTTACCGGCTCTGGTAAAACATATACCATGGCTAAAGTGATTGAACGTATGCAGCGACCTGCTTTGGTTTTGGCACATAATAAGACACTTGCTGCGCAGCTTTGTGCGGAGTTCAAAGAATTCTTTCCCAATAATGCGGTTGAGTATTTTGTATCCTACTACGATTATTATCAGCCGGAAGCCTATATCCCTCATACAGATACGTTTATCGAAAAAGAATCCTCTATCAATGATGAAATTGAACGGCTGCGTCACAGTGCCACCTCATCTCTGTTTGAACGCCGTGATGTAATCGTTGTAGCCTCTGTGTCTTGTATTTACGGTCTGGGTGACCCCATTGACTACTCAAGTATGGTGATTTCTTTGCGTACGGGGCAGACCAGGGATTTTGACGAGCTGCTTCATAAGCTCATCGAGATTCGTTATGAACGAAATGACATTGCCTTTGACCGTAATATGTTCCGTGTCAGAGGGGATACCGTGGAAATTTTTCCTGTATACTCTAATGATAAGGCTATTCGCGTGGAGTTCTTTGGAGACGAAATTGACCGTATTTCCGAAATCAATGTTGTGACGGGGCAGCCCACTCGTATTTTGAATCATGTTGCAATCTATCCTGCCAGCCACTATGTAACCACTCAGGAAAAAATGAACATGGCTGTGGCGGAAATTCGCAGAGAATGTGACGAGCGAGTAGAGTATTTCCGTGAAAATAATAAGCTCATTGAAGCTCAGCGTATTGCCCAGCGTACCAATTATGATATTGAAATGATTCAGGAGCTTGGGTATTGTTCAGGCATTGAAAATTACTCTCGCATTATCAGCGGCAGACCTGTTGGCAGTGCGCCTATGACCCTTTTGGATTATTTCCCCAAGGATTTTATCCTGTTTGTAGACGAAAGCCATGTGACACTTCCTCAGGTTCGCGCGATGTATAACGGTGACCGATCCAGAAAAGAGACCCTTGTAGAGTGCGGTTTCCGTTTGCCTTCGGCGTTCGACAATAGACCTTTGAAGTTCCATGAGTTTGAGGACAGAATCAATCAGGCTGTCTATGTTTCCGCAACTCCCGGGGAATATGAATATGAACACGCAGGTCAAATTGCCGAACAGATTATTCGTCCCACTGGGCTTGTTGACCCTGAAATTGAGATTCGACCCATTGATGGACAAATTGACGATTTGATCGGTGAAATCAATGCCCGCATTGAACGGGGTGAACGAACCCTTGTTACTACGCTTACGAAGAAAATGGCGGAGGACCTTTCTAATTATCTCAGCAATGCAGGGATTAAAGGGCGTTATATGCATCACGATATTTCCGCTACGGAACGAATGGAAATTATTCGTGATCTGCGTTTGGGTAACTTTGATGTGCTTGTAGGCATCAATTTGCTGCGTGAGGGCTTGGACTTGCCTGAGGTATCTCTGGTGGCAATCATTGATGCTGACAAGGAAGGTTTCCTGCGCAGTACCACCAGTTTGATTCAGACCATTGGTCGTGCAGCGAGAAATGCATCGGGTAAAGTTATTATGTATGCCGACAGAATCACACCTTCTATGGCAAAGGCAATCGATGAAACAAATCGACGCAGAGAAAAGCAGCTTGCATACAACGCAGAGCATGGCATTACTCCGAAAACCATTGTAAAGAGTGTTCGTGATGTAATAGAAATATCTTCCGATGTAAGCGCAGCGCCTAAGAATAAAGATGGCCTGAAGATGACAGAAAAAGAACGCCGCAAGGAAATTGAGCGGCTTGAGCAGGCTATGGCGAAGGCTGCAAAGATGCTTGAATTCGAATATGCAGCGGTGCTGCGTGATCGCCTGATTGAATTGCGAGGAGAGAAAAGTAAGAAATGAAATTCATGATATTGGATGGCAACAGCATTATCAATCGTGCATTCTACGGCGTACGTCCTTTGAATGCCCCTGATGGCACCCCCACCAATGCTGTATTTGGTTTTATCAATATTTTACAGCGCTTGGTGGACACACGTCAGCCCGATGCCGTGGCTGTTGCATTTGATTTAAAGGGGCCTACATTCCGTCACTTGAGATATGACGGCTATAAAGCCCAAAGAAAAGGTATGCCTGAAGAACTGGCGGCGCAAATGCCTGTGTTGAAGGAACTTCTGGATACCATGGGAATCCCCAGATATGAGTGTCAAGGTTATGAAGCCGATGACATTATGGGTACTGCAGGCAGAATTTGCGGTGAACTTGGCTGGCAGTGTGATATAGTCACAGGTGATAAGGACTCTTTTCAGTTGATCACCGACTCTAATCATGTCATTCACATCAAATCCCGTATGGGACAGACTGAAACGATTGATTACTCACCCGAAGCATTTCGGGAGGAATACGGCTTTGATCCTCCGTTCATTGTCGACTTGAAGGCATTGATGGGGGACAGCTCCGATAATATCCCCGGTGTTCCCGGCATCGGTGAAAAAACTGCGCTGAACTTGATTCGAAGCTTTGGCAGCTTGTCGGGCGTCTATGAAAATATTGAGTCCTCTCAAATTAAAGAAGGTATGCGTAAAAAGCTGATTGCAGGGGAGGACTCTGCAAAGCTCTCCTATGAACTTGCGACCATTGTGAAAGATGTTCCTCTGGAGATTCGCCCCGAAGCATGTAAATGGAACGGTTTTGGTGGAGAAGGCTTGTACGATTTGTTGATGAGACTTGGTTTCCGCAAGTTCATTGAGCGATGGGATCTGACCCCCTCCAAGGAAATGGTGGAGCAGCAGGAAATGTTCACAGGCACTGTTGAGTCTAAGAATCTTCTCAGCATGGATGATGTGAAAACTGCCTTGCCTATCCTTAGGGAGCATGGCTGCTATATTTGGACAGAACAATCTCCGGATTTGGCGGTATTCCATGTGGACTGTGGGGACGATGCTGTCGGCTATATTCTGTCCAAGGATTTTTTTGACGGCGATTATAAGGCTGCATTGACTGCATTGTTTGGCGGCGATATTAAAAAGCGCGGTCATCATATTAAAGATACTCAGCGTGAGCTGCTTCGCTATGGAATCGAGCCCGAAAATTGGGTGTTTGACACTGCCCTTGCGGCGTATTTGTTGGATGCTACCGCAAGCGGTTATGATTTGGTCGGTTTGTGTACCAAATATTGCGGCTTTGAGCTGCATGCCCATTCCCGTGAGCAGGAACAGATGAGCTTGCTGACGGAAGCTGTTGATGAAATTACAGAAGCCCTTGAAAATGCGGCTGCCATTGCCTGTCTGGAAGAAGTGCTTACAGCGAAGCTCACTGAATTTGGCATGGATAAGCTGTATTACGATATTGAACTGCCCTTGTGCGGAGTTCTTGCGGAAATGGAATCTGTGGGTGTCATGATTGACCGAAAGGCTCTGCAGCAGTATGGCGAAGGTCTTGCGGACGGTATTGAAATTTTGCAGAACGAAATCCATGCCATGGCAGGGGAACCTTTTAATATCAATTCCCCCAAACAGCTTGGTGTTGTGCTTTTTGAAAAATTGGGACTTCCCGCAGGGAAAAAGACCAAAACGGGCTGGAGTACCAATGCAGATGTGTTGGACAAGCTGCGTGGGAAACACCCGATTGTTCAGCATATTTTGGATTATCGCACTTTGACAAAATTGAAATCCACATATGCGGACGGTCTTTTGAAGGTAATTGCTGACGATGGTCGGATTCATTCTAACTTCACAATGACCGTTACTGCTACGGGACGTCTGTCTTCTGTGGAACCCAATTTGCAGAATATCCCTGTACGTAAGGAACAGGGCCATGAAATTCGCAAAATGTTTGTTGCCGCTCCCGGTAAGGTTTTTGTGGATGCAGACTACAGCCAAATTGAGCTGCGATTGCTGGCGCATATTGCTGAAGACGAGACCATGCGAAATGCGTTCCGCAATGGGGAAGATATCCATGCAGTTACAGCTTCTCAGGTGTTTGGCGTGTCTCAGGATGAAGTAACGCCCACTATGCGTTCCTCAGCTAAGGCAGTCAACTTTGGTATTGTATACGGTATGTCTGCATTCTCTTTGGCGCAGGATATTGGCGTATATCAGAATGAGGCCCAGGATTATATCAATGCGTATTTTGAAAAATACAGCGGTGTACAGTCCTATATGTCTCGCGTGATTGAGGAAGGCAAGACTCTTGGTTATGTATCCACTGTTTATGGCAGACGAAGATATATGCCCGAACTGAAGGTTTCTAACTTTAATGTTCGCAGCTCAGGTGAACGAATGGCTCGAAATATGCCCATCCAAGGCACTGCTGCAGACATTATGAAACTGGCAATGGTCAATGTTCATCGCCGACTGAAAGCTGAACAGCTTTCCGCAAAGATGATTCTTCAGGTACACGACGAACTGATTGTGGAATGTCCCGAAGAAGAAGCGAACCTTGTTTGTGAGATTCTGCGTCAGGAAATGGAACGTGCAGTTGATTTGACTGTACCCTTGACTGTGGATGCACACATCGGAAGAAACTGGATGGAGGCAAAGGGATGAGCTACATCATTGCAAATGCGGACCTCAGCCATGTGAAGGGCATTCATGCTATTGAAATGGAGTGTTTTTCCGAACCTTGGACTGAAGAAAACATCATTTCGCAGCTGAACGGTGATAATCATGTGTTTTTGGTTGCATTGGACGGTGAAAGTGTGGTAGGCTATGTTGGTATGATGAATGTTCTGGATGAGGGCTACATCTCCAACGTTGCAGTCACTTCTGCGTACCGCAGACAAAATATCGCCGATGCCTTAATTATGGAATTGATGCATCGCGCAGCTGCACTGGAACTTTCTTTTGTGACACTTGAGGTCAGAGAGTCCAATGAACCTGCTAAGGCTTTGTATGCTAAGCATGGCTTTAAAGCGGTTGGTCTCAGAAAGGGCTACTATACAAAGCCCAAAGAAAATGCAGTTCTCATGACTGCCTATTTAAAAGGTGATGAAGTATGATTATTATGGCTGTGGAATCTTCCTGCGATGAAACCGCTGTTGCTTTAGTGGAAGACGGCAGAAAGGTTTTATCCGATAAAATTATTTCCCAGGTTGACCTGCATAAGATTTACGGGGGCGTTGTTCCCGAAATTGCTTCTCGCTCTCATGCTGAGGTCATTAGCATGCTGGCGCAGCAGGCAATCGAAGAAGCAGGTATTGCCAGAAAAGATATTGATGCTGTTGCGGTAACCTATGCGCCCGGTTTGATTGGTGCATTGCTTGTAGGGGTCAATTTTGCAAAATCCGTAGCCATGGCGCTGGATATTCCTTTGATTCCTGTTCATCATATCCGTGGACACATTGCTGCCAATTATTTGGCTTTCCCCGAACTGGAACCTCCGTTTCTGGCTCTGGCAGTTTCCGGCGGAAATTCCTTGATTATCGATGTTCAGGGGTATACCGATATGAAAATTGTCGGTGCTACCCGTGACGACGCGGCAGGTGAGTGCTTCGATAAGACTGCCCGTGTGCTTGGTTTGGGTTATCCCGGCGGCAAGCCCATTGATGACCTGTCTAAGAGCGGCGATGATACCAAGTATAAGCTGCCCTTGGCACATGTTTCCGATAGTCCCTTTGATATGAGCTTCTCGGGTCTGAAAACTTCTGTAATCAATCTGGTGCATCAGGCAAAGCAGAAAGGTGAGTCTCTGGATGAGCCTTCTCTGGCTGCATCCTTCTGTAAGGCTGTCAGTGATAGCCTTGTGCCCAGAACCATTGAAGCAGCTAAGGCATTTGGACATAGCAAAATCGTCGTTGCAGGCGGTGTCGCTGCAAATTCCCGTATTCGACGTGACTTTGAGAATGCCTGTGAAAAGGCAGGTCTGGAACTGTTTTTCCCGCCTCTGAAGCTTTGCGGTGATAACGGTGCTATGATTGGTGCCCAGGGTTATTATGAGTATCTCAATGGCAACACCACTGATTTGGATTTGAACGCTTACGCCAATATGAGCATTTGAGAGGAGTGTGCATTGTGCACGCCGGACATAGAGAAAGAATGAAGCAACGATTTCGTGAAACGGGATTGAATGGCTTTAACGATGTGAATGTACTGGAACTGATGCTGTTTTATGTCATTCCGAGACAGGACACAAACCCCATTGCTCATGCATTGATCAATCGTTTCGGAAGTCTGCAGGATGTAATAGATGCACCTTACGAGGAATTGGTGAAGGTGAAAGGCGTTGGAGAAAACACAGCGACTTTTTTGCAGTTGATTCCGGCTGTTTGTAAACGATATATCAGAGAAAAGCAGAGAAGAAAAGCGACATACACTTCCTTGCAAGATATGGCGGACTTTGTAATCCCACTGTTTTCCTTTGAGATGGAGGAAACCTTGTTCCTAATTTGTCTGGATTCGGGGAATCATATTACATATTGCGAACCCATCTCTCACGGCAATCTGGATTCTGTACTGATTGAGCCGAGAAGTGTGGTGCAGAAGGCTATGGAGCGACGTGCTGCTCGTGTTGTGCTTGCGCATAATCACCCCAGCGGAATCCCGTCTCCATCCCTGTCAGATGTGACATTGACGCATAATCTCAAGGATGCTTTGCAGCTGTTCAATATTGAGCTTTTGGATCATTTTATTGTGGCGGAGGAAGCCTGTGTTTCCATGAGAAAGCATGGATGTTTATAACGAAAAAGGACAGACCAAGAAATGGTCTGTCCTTTTATGCTTAAGATTTGATTTTTCGGTAGATTGCAGGAACGCCGTACATGACAATGATAATCCCCAAGATGATGACAGGGAAACCAATCCAGTGATATCCAAAGAGCTGCTCAAATACGTACAGGGGATTTCCTGGGTCAGCGTACATGAGGAACATAAAGTTTTCATCAAACAGAATATTGAATCCCAATGCAAATAACCCGAATGCACTCAAAAGACCAAGACATTTGGGGAGTGCCTTGATTGTTGGCTTAATATCGCCGTTTACAAGCAGGATTACGGGGTAAGCCACAAGCAATGTGTGGACTGTGAAGGAATGCAGATGCATGAAATTTGCCAGAGGCAATACAGCCCAGCTGGGGAACAGCAGTGCCGCCAATGCGCCGGGAATACATACGATGTACAGGAAGTTATCCAAGGTCTTATTGGGGCGGAAGCAATGGTATGCAATGATGAAAATGTTAATGCTGCACAGGTGGAAGGGAAGGTATTCCAATTCGTAGCGGTGTCCAACGGTCAGCCAGAACATTTTCCAAAGCTCATCCAGAATCAGCGCTGCAGCCAAGATTTTTCGTGTTTTGGCTCGTTGGTCCGTGTCTTGCTTTTTGTAAATCAGGGACATAGCAACGATAAAAAGCGTTGCAAGCACAAGCCAAGTGATATGCAGCGAATCGTAGTGGGCAAAACCCACATTTTCGGGAATGGTTCCCGTGGTATCAAGGAAATATTGCATTGCATTCTTCCTTTCTTGTTTGAATTGGTTCTATTATAGAATATAGTTTTTGTAAATTCAAATTATATTTTCATTAAGCTTTGATGATATATCTATGGGAAAAATCTTTTCATTGATGTATAATCAAAGAAAAGAAAAATGGGAGGTTTCATGGATATTCATTTGAATTATTATGAGACGGGGCATGGCGAGCCGCTGATTCTGCTCCACGGTAACGGAGAGGATATGACTTATTTCAGAAACCAGATTGACTGTTTTGCAGAGTATTTTCGGGTCATAGCTGTGGATTCTCGAGGGCATGGACGGACTCCCCGTGGAGATGCGCCTTTTACCATTCGTCAATTTGCGGATGACCTGCATAACTTTATGAATGAACACGGCATAGACCGTGCGCATATTCTCGGTTTTTCCGATGGCGGCAATGTTGCTATGTGCTTTGCGCTGAAATATCCCGAGCGGGTTGGGAAACTTATATTAAACGGAGCAAATTTGTACCCCGCAGGGGTGAAAGCTGCTTTTCAGATTCCCATTACCTTTGAATACTATTACTTAAAACTGTTTAAGAATAAGAGCGTGGAATCACACACCCAAGCAGAGCTTCTGGGTCTTATGGTGAAAGACCCTTATATTAATCCTAAAGATCTTGAACGGCTGACGATGCCTGTGTTGGTGGTTGCAGGGGAGCGAGACTTGATTCGTGAAAGTCATACGAAACTGATTCATCGCAAATTGCCTAACAGCAAGCTTGCAATTATCCCCGGGGACCACGGTGTGGCTGCACTGAATCCCCATGCGTTCAATGCCGAAGTTCTTGAATTCCTATTAAACTAAAAAACTCCCGTATCAATTGATACGGGAGTTTGGAGCTTGTAGCCGGATTCGAACCGGCGACCTTCTCATTACGAGTGAGATGCACTACCTGCTGTGCTATACAAGCATTTCTTGCTATGGCATTTTAGCATAGGAGGAAGTTAAAGTCAATCGAAAGATAGGGGAGAATTTGACGGGGATAAGAGTTGTGCTTAGGGGGATTTCTTTTCAGGCAGCTGAGGGATAATGATCGCAATGAACATCAAACAGCAGCCCAGAGCTTCTCTTGCGGTTGGGATTTCACGCAGCAGTACCATGCCGCCCAGTACTGCGAATACGGATTCCAAGCTCATAATCATAGAAGCCATGGTGGGGTTCGTATATTTCTGGCCGATAATTTGCAGCGTATATGCAATGCCGCAGGACATAATGCCTGCGTAGGCGATGGGCAGGGCAGCGCCCATGAGACCTTCAACGGTAGGTGTTTCTGTAAGCAGCATCATAACCCCTGACAAAATACCACAGACAAAAAACTGCATAGAAGACAAACGCACACCATCTACGCGCTCTACAAAATGGTCTACGGCGAGGATGTGGAATGCAAATGCCACAGCGCAAAGGAGAATATAAATATCGCCCTTGTTGATGGATGAGAAACCATCGGTGACACTCAGCAGGTACAGACCACACAATGCGATGGCCACACAGCCCCACAGCTTCAGACCAACTTTCTTTTTGAGGAACAGACCCAGCATGGGGACAATCAGGATATACATGGCGGTAATAAAGCCAGCTTTTCCTGCGGTAGTGTACTGCATGCCGATTTGCTGGAGATTGCCTGCGACTGTCATGATGATGCCGCAGATAATGCCGGCCACCAGCTGGGTGCGTTTATGTTCAGCGGTGGGTGCTACATATGTACCGTTTTTCTTTTTGCTGTTATCAAGTATCAGGAAAACAGGCACCAGGACAAATGCGCCCAGCAGGGAACGGGTACACTGGAAAGTGAAGGGACCCACATGGTCCATGCTGACACTTTGTGCCACAAATGCACAGCCCCAAATCAGTGCAGTCAGCAGTAAAATGAGATTACCTTTTAATTCTTTAGCGTTCATATTGTGATTCCAATTCTGTTTATAGATTGCTTTGTACCATTATACACAAATTTAATTTCCCTTCAAGAACAATATTTAGTGTTTTGCTCTTGACAATGGTATGAAATATGCTAAAATAACTGCTGTTAAATGTGATGACGAAGTTAATCGAAGAACCACATTCTTTAGAGAGGGAGGACGGTGGAAGCTCCTGTTTGTGTCTTCGAGTGCCGCTTCTGAGCTGCCTGTGATGAGCAGGACGGGTCATTCCCGTTACAGAATGACATGAGATTGCGTACCCTTTTTGCGGTGCGTGAATCAGGGTGGTACCGCGAACGTTGCTTCGCCCCTGTGTTGGGGTGGAGCTTTTTTGTTTTTCCGGCCCCTGAACAGCAACAAAAAATAATAAGATGAAGATATAATTTGGAGGAATGAAAAACATGGCACACAAAGCACACGGCCTGAACGAGCTGCGCGAAATGTTCCTGAAGTTCTTTGAAACCAAGGATCACCTGCGTCTCCCCAGCTTCTCTCTGGTCCCTCAGAACGACCCCTCTCTGCTGATTATCAACTCCGGTATGGCTCCCATGAAGCCCTACTTCACCGGCGAAGTTGAGCCCCCCAGACGCAGAGTTTGCACGTGCCAGAAGTGCATCCGTACCGGTGACATCGAAAACATCGGCAAGACCGCACGTCACGGCACTTACTTCGAAATGCTGG
>JAZREI010000149.1:0-3379 GCA_045660685.1 Oscillospiraceae bacterium | reverse complement strand
TGCTGGAATGCGAAGATCAGCATCTGGCCAAACTTAGGCTTGTCTTGAATGCCATAGATCAAATTCATTGTGTTTCCTCCGATATTTATTGTGTGGGAAAAACATTTCCGGGTACGAGTATACTCTGTTTTTTGTGTAATTGCAACAAAAATCTCGCACTTTCGACAGTTTTTCTGCTTTTTCCATTTTCCAAATATTGTATCCCTTCCCTCTTTTTCTCCATCTGCCTCGAGCGTAGTTTTCGTCTTGACAAGCACCACAGATTATAGTATGGTTACGGTATCAACCGAAAGGAGCTGCTTCAGTATGGGCTTAAAAAAGAACAATGCTTGCGTAATCGGCATTATCATTGGCATCGTTATCATTATCATTGGTTTCTGCATTATGAACCCCAAAACTTACACCATTGGTGACCCGCTTATGAGGTTTGGCGGAGATTTTTACACAGAAATGTATGCTGTCACCCGCGCTACTGGCGCTGCAATCCAGCGCAATTACACGAATATTTGCAATGCGATCGGCTGGCTGATCATCGCGATTGGTCTGGTGGATATCGGCTTCTTTGTGTATAAATTGGCTGGATGTGACGACGATTCTGCCCCCGTGGTTCGCACCGTCAGCTACAGTCCCACACAGCAAACCCCTCCGGCACAGCAAACCCCTCCGGCACAGCCTTCCAAGACCCTCAATGTCCCCGCCAACAGCGGTGCGGATTTCGACCCTGTGAAAGCACCCGCCGCCGAAGATGGTGAGATCATTTGCCCCAACTGTAACACAAAGCAAAAGAGTTCCCGCCGGGTCTGCTGGTGTTGTGGTCAGAAATTTTTGAACCAAAACAATCCCAATGCCCCCTTCCGGTGTGGAAAATGCGGTCAGGAGGGTCCTTACGAAGGTCCCTGTCCCTCCTGCGGCAGCACTATCAAATTCTATAACTAACGAGAAGGAGAAAAATTATGAACGACTTTTACGGAAACATCGGTGGCAAAATCAAAGGTTGGGCAATCACTATATTCATTTTTGGAGCCATCGCGTGCATCATCAGTGGTCTTGTTTTGATTGGCAACGACGCAATTCTGGTCGGTATCCTCACCATTATCATTGGCACGCTTGCGGCATGGGTCTCCTCCTGGCTTCTGTACGCCTTCGGGGAACTGGTAGAAAAGACCGTAATGAACGAAGAAAACACAAGAGAAATCCTGAAGTTTTTGAAGAAGGACGCAGAAGCTCCCGAGCAGCCCAAGCCCGTGACCATTCAGAGTGGCGCACGCGTTTCTGCTCCGTCTGTCTCTTCGAATAAAGACATTCCCGGTGGCTGGACTTGCACTTGTGGCAGAAAGCACGCCGATTATGACTCTTCCTGCGTTTGTGGTGTAACAAAGTGGGAAGCAAAGCAAGCAGCAAAGCAGGCAGCACCTGCAACCACGCAGAACCCCATTCCCGGCGGCTGGGCCTGCACTTGCGGAAAACAGCACGCTGATTACGAATCTTCCTGCGTTTGTGGTGTGACAAAGTGGGAAGCAAAGCAAGCAAAACAGTGATTCCATTGCCCCCTCCCCGCTAAACATATCCCCTCCGCTGTGCAATGCAGCGGAGGGGTTTCCTTTTTTCGCTCCACGGGCAATTAAGAGGGCGTGTTGCAGAAGCAACACGCCCTTGTTGGGTTTTCTTACAGCTTGACCTTGGAGCGGTAGCTCTCCACTTCCCAGTTGACGATGAAGTCAATGAGGAAAGCGGGCATCGGCTGCACGCCGCCGAAGGACTCGGCGTAGCAAACAACCTTCACTGCATCGTACATAACGGATGCGGCGGTCTGTGCGGTCTTGTCGGTAGCATCGCAGGCGAACATACCCAGACCCTTGATGAAGGTGATCTTGGCCTTGTAGCCGTTGGCAGCTTCAAAAGCGGCGAAGGCTGCTTCCAGACCCTCTTCGCTGTCCAGTGCCAGCTGCTTTGCCTTGGCATACACGATGTGGTCGGGGGACAGGCTCTCGGTAGCGGGATCGTAGCCCAGGATCTCCTGGTTTGCCATAAAGTAGCAGCTGCCGCCGTACAGAGCGGCCAGCTTCTCGCTGATAGCAGCTACGCGACCTGCGTCAGCCTCAACAGCTTCCTCGTTGGGGAAGCGGGTGATGGCTGCGGTGACGGTTGCCATAGTCTTCTCTGCCAGAGCGCCAACCTCTTCTGCGGTGTCGGCTGCGAAGAAGATGCCGTGGTTCTGCAGGAACAGCAGGTCAGCGTCACGACCGTAAGTAGCCTTGAAAGCTTCCATCTTTTCCTTGCACTCCAGAGCCAGGATGTAGCCGGGCTTGCAGGCATCTACCCAAACTGCCTCGGGCAGCAGCTTGCGCATACCTGCCTCTGCTTCCACAGAGCAGGTCAGACCGTTAATGAGGGTGGGGTGCACGTGGAGAATGTACTTCTGGGGGAATAGATCGTGGAGCAGAGTCTCCACGGAGGGACGGCGGGTCTCGCCTTCCACACGGGCGTCCATCATATCCTGCAGAACAGCGGACTCACGGGCAGCCTCGTTTTCGGGGTAGTCGGCAGTCCACATCAGATTCAGCTTGCTGCGGTCCATCACCACGAAGTCCTCAGCCTTGATGGTAGCCAGTGCAGTGCCGGAGCCCTTGATCCACAGATTCTCCGCACTCTTGAAAGAGGTGTTGCCACCGCCAGCCAGCACATACTGGGGATTGGAACCGTATTTATTGGACATTGCTGCCAGCGCAGCAAGTTCAGCCTGGTAATTCATAAGTAAATTTGCTCCTTTTGATTAGTTGCGCTTGGAGAGAACTTCAGATTCGTACTTCTCCACCTCGGAGAACCACTCGCCGTCCACGGGCTTACCGCAGCTGCGGCAGTGCTCGTGCCAGATGTCGCCGAAGGGCATAGTCTTCAGCTCTTCCTGGATGACCATCAGCTTGGTCCAGTTGCCCTCGTTCTGGAGCTTGGTCAGCTCTTCCTGGGGCTGCAGCATACCGTACATCAGAGCCTTCTGCAGGTTACGGAAGCCGGTTGCCCAAGCGGAGATACGGTTGATGGATGCGTCGAAGTAGTCCAGAGCGATGAACACCTTGTCGATGCCGCAGCGGACGATTTCCTTGCACAGCTCCTTGGTCTCGTCGTCGAACAGCAGGACGTGGTCGGAGTCCCAACGGACGCCACGGGTCACGTGCAGAGCCATCTTCTTGTCGTAAGCCAGGACAGCGGAGATCTTGTCGGAAACCACTTCGGTGGGGTGATAGTGACCGTTATCCATCAGAGTAATGCAGTCCCCACGCCCGGCGGCATACTTGAGGCACCACTCGGCACAGCCTACGGTGTAGCTCTCTACGCCGATGCCAAAAACCTTGGACTCGGCACAGGGATAGACCTTTTC
>JAZREI010000148.1:0-19548 GCA_045660685.1 Oscillospiraceae bacterium | reverse complement strand
GAGCTGGATTTTGCCGAAGGCAAAAGACTGAGGGGTTGTTCCATTACAACCGCAGTTCCGGTGTGACAACCCCTCCGCCCTCGACAAGCTCGGGCACCTCCCCTTACACAGGGGAGGCTTATACGCATTATGCCCTGCTATTCTACCACCTCCCCCACCCTTCGTCAAAAAAATTTCGAACTTTTTCATTTTCCCCCTTTACAAACCCACGAGCCTATGTTATATTTATCTTGCAAACGATAATCGTTATCACTAAGGAGGCGAAACGAATGGCAATCCAAAGACGTTACAGCAAAAAAAGAGAAGCCATCTACAACGCACTGGCAGCCACTCGGGAGCATCCCAGCGCCGAATGGATGTACCACAAGCTGAAGCCCGAATATCCGGACTTGAGTTTGGCAACGGTCTACCGCAACCTGAAGGAAATGGTTGCAAACGGCGATGCGGTCATCGTCGGGGTACTGGAAGGCAAGGAACGATTTGATGCATGCCACCACCCCCACGCCCACCTGCTGTGCCGCGGCTGCGGCTGCGTGGTGGACATTGAACTGGACCACGGTCTGGAGCATCAGTGCCGCGACACAGAAAGCGAATACGCGGTATCCATTGACCCCTACGGGGTACAGTTCACAGGCTTGTGCAAGACTTGCGCAAGCGCATAACAGAAAGAAAAAAATATTTTTACCATAAACATTTAGGAGGAAGTTTATTATGAAGAAATGGAAATGCACTGTCTGCGGTTACATCCACGAAGGTCCCGAAGCACCCGAAAAGTGCCCCACCTGCAAGGTTCCCGCTAAGCTGTTCGAAGAAGTTGTCGGTCCCATGACTCTGGCTGCTGAACACGAATACGGCGTTTACGCTCAGACCGTAAAGAACAACCCCAACATCTCCGACGAAGACAAGGCATACATCCGTGAACAGCTGTTCGCAAACTTCAACGGCGAATGCTCCGAAGTTGGTATGTACCTGTGCATGGCACGCATCGCACACCGCGAAGGCTACCCCGAAATCGGCCTGTACTGGGAAAAGGCAGCATGGGAAGAAGCTGAACACGCAGCAAAGTTCGCTGAACTGCTGGGCGAAGAACTGGAACCCATGATGAAGAACGACACCAAGGCAAACCTGGCATGGCGTGTTGACTGCGAATACGGCGCAACCGACGGCAAGGTAGCACTGGCAACCTGCGCAAAGAAGAACGGTCTGGACGCAATCCACGACACCGTCCACGAAATGGCTCGCGACGAAGCAAGACACGGCCGCGCTCTGGAAGGTCTGCTGAAGCGCTACTTCAAGTAATCGAATATCAAATCGGCGGGGAAACTCCCCGCCGTTTTTTCTTAAAACAAAGACCACCCAACCAACAATCCGACACACGGAAAGGAGAATACCCTATGACCATCCGCCACTGTGCCGCCTTGCTGATTGCAGTTCTGGCCTTATCCCTGTTTTCCGGCTGCGGTCTTGATACCGCACTCCGCAAAGCAGATGCCCTCGAAGATGCCGTTGAGCATCGCATAGACACCGCAGAGGAAGCCGTGGAAACCGCCGTGGAAACAGCTGTGAAAGACGCGCTGACCCCCGACAAGCCCGCAGCGCTCACCGCCGCGGAAGCGGAAGCCATCGCACTGTCCCACGCAGGCTTCACCTCGGAGCAGGTTCGTTTCCTGCGTTCGGAATTTGAGATCGACGACCGCATCCCCCAATATGACATTCAGTTCATGGGCGACAAGCTGGAATACGAATACGAGGTCCACGCCGAAACAGGGGCAATCCTCTCCCTCGACAGAGACCACTAACAGCCCCTCACAATAAATAACACCAAAAAGGACCACTGCAAGCACGCAGCGGTCCTTTTTTCATTCCATTAAATTCACATCAGACACGCAGATGTACCATCCGTCATCCATGTATTCCACAAGCATGACGAGCTCCACGCCTCTGTTTGCCGCTTCTGCCATGGCAAGGTCCGCATGGTGGGCATCCAAGAACACATAGGCGCATTCCGACGCATCCGCATCAAAAACCCTCGGGTCACAGAGATACTCCATAGACTTGAAGGGTACGGAAGGCTGATCCCAGAAGCCCGCGACGATGTCTCCATCCGATGCCAGCGCAAGCTGCTCACCGCAGTTCCAGGGAGAATACACGGTGGTGATGCCCCGCTCAACCAGAGAAGCCGCCACGTCCGCGTATCGTTCACTGTCGCTATATTCGGGCGCAGTCAGCAGCCCTGTGAGACAGTTCAAACCGAACAACCCCACAGTCCCCAGCAGCACCAAGCCGCGGAAATACTTCCCACCGTGGGCATACAGCAGCGCAGCCGCCACCGCCGCCATGGGAATGAGCATAAAGTAATAAATATCACGGACTGCCATAGTGGTGAGGATATCAATGGCCAGAATCACCAAGGGACTCACCGTAAACAGCAGCAGGCACAGCACGCCACCACGGTCACGAGCCTTCACCGTCACATACAGCACCAAGCACCACAGGGGTACGCCAACCACAGCCACAGCCCACAACAGCAGGGTGTACTGCCCCGGCACAAGCATAGACAGTGCGGTTTGCACAGCAGGCACGATGCCGCGGAGCATCTCACCGATGCCGTTTAAGCCGATGCCGCCGAAGATTTCCACCTGGGCAATGGGCAGCAGCTTTGCTGTCGCCAAGCCTGCCAGATTGGCAAAGGACAAACAGCAAACCGTCACCAGAGAAGCATTCCACAGCTTTTCTTTCTTCCAAAGCCGATACAAGGCACAGCAACCCTCAATGGCAAGCAGGGGGCAAATCATCACAGCCGTCTGCCGCAGACTCTGGATACCCATGGCAAATGCAAGGACACAGGCAATGACCAAGCCGCGAGGCTTACCATCCCAGCTGCGGAGATAGCAGCCAAATGCCAGAAATGCCGCAATGAGATAGCAGCTATAATAGGAACACATGGTGAAAAACAGCTGCCAGCCCTTCATGGAGTACACAGGGTCCCCCACCAAAAAGTGCAAAGACACCAGCAGCACACAGCCAAGCAGCCCACGTGTTCTGTCACGGAGCATCCACACAAAGCTCAGCAGCACGAGAACAGTCATCACGCAGGATGCCAAGCCCATGGAAAGCATCATATCCGCGGTCAGCCCGTAAAACACCGCCGCCAGCACAGGGGTCGCCAGCACATACAGCTGATTGCCAAAGACCCAGCCATGAGGGAATAAGCTGCCCGTCTCCCACACACGTACCGCGTACATCATGTCCGTGTACATATCCGTCTGATACAGGATGGGGTCCCCTGCAAGGTTCATGCGGAAAATGCCCCACAAACACACAGCCAGTATCATCCACAGCAGGGCGCATATGTAAATTTCTTTTCTTTTGTTCTTCAAGGTCCTCTCGACCTCCTTTTATTGCTATGTATTATACCCTTCGAAAACGCCCCTGTCCATTCCATCGCGGAAAAAATTGGGTATTGTGAGCAAAATCCCCCTCCCTGTTTTCTACATAAGCATCCATTTTCCACCGCTTGTTTCCCACATGATTTATGGTATAATGGTGTCAGAGAAAATTGAATATCCGCCCCACAAGGGCAACACGATTTCTACAACAAAGGAGAATTACTATGTCTAAGTATGCAGGCACCAAGACCGAAAAGAACCTGATGGAAGCTTTCGCAGGCGAATCCATGGCTCGCAACAAGTACACTTTCTTTGCATCCGTAGCAAAGAAGGCAGGCTATGAACAGCTGGCAGCTATTTTCCTGGAAACCGCAGACCAGGAAAAGGAACACGCAAAGATGTGGTTCAAGGAATTCCACGGTCTGGGCGACACCGCACAGAATCTGAAGTGGGCAGCTGAAGGCGAAAACGAAGAATGGACCGATATGTACCAGCGCATGGCTAAGGAAGCTGAAGAAGAAGGCTTCCCCGGTCTGGCAGCAAAGTTCCGTCTGGTAGCAGCTGTTGAAAAGTCTCACGAAGAACGCTACCTGAAGATGCTGAAGAATCTGGAAGATGGCAACACCTTCAAGGGCGACGCTCCTCTGGGCTGGAAGTGCCGCAACTGTGGCTACATCCACGAAGGCGAAAACGCTCCCAATGTATGCCCCGTATGCGTACATCCTCAGGCTTACTTCGAAAGAAAGGCTGAAAACTACTAATATCTCGGCAAATTGCAACCGCCCCCGACAACCATCGGGGGCGGTTTTTATATGCCATCATTTCAAAATATGTACAGGAATTTCCGCGGCCATGCGTTCATAGCCTGCGGGGCTGGGATGGAGATGGTCACCGGAGTCGTATTCCGGCAGGAAGAAATCGGGACGGTCGGGGTCACGCAGGGCCTTGTCGAAGTCAATGCAGCCGTCGATCAAATCGGTGGTGCGAATAAACTCATTGTACGCATGGCGCATTTCCTGACGGAAGGGCGCATCCGTACGCCAGCCGCCCATAGGCAGCAGGGTGCCAACATATACCCGATAGCCGAAACTGCGTGCCTGAGCAATGTACATTTTCAGCCCCTCAATGAGTTCCTCCACCGTAGGCAGGTCGCTCATGGGACGGAACACATTCTTCTCCGCGCCCACAGGGTGAATGATATCATTGATGCCCTGCTGAATGATGACCGTGTCCGCCCCGTCCGTAGGCACTTCATGGGTAAAGCGATTGCTGCCCGACAAGCCGTAGGACTCATAGGTGAGGCAGTCATACTGCCGCAGAATACGGGAGCCGCTGGTGGCACGGCGGATGATAGCGGTTTTGTTGTAGCCATCACGATAGCAGCGCATCGCCAGACAATCGGGCCAGTCCTGTGCGGTAATGGAGTCACCGTAGCACACCACTGCACGGTTATCCTCTGCAGTCAGCACGGAGACATTGCACAGGAAGTAGAACAGATGGGTGTACTTGGAGGTCATAATGTCAATGTGAGCGTTTTCCGTCTGGTCACCGTTGGCATACAAGCCTTCGGACAAAGGACCGCAGGCATACACCACAGAGCGCATAAGGGTAAAGTCACCCAGATAGAAGCTCACCTGCACCAGTTCTTCCGCATTCAGCTTCACCGCCAGAGGGTCGGTGACGATGCGTTCCCCCGCTCCGATTGTGACGCTCCGCTGCCCGTTATAGGTCACGGGGTAGAACTCACCCCCATAGAACACGGTGATTTTGGTCAAGGTAATGGGCTCGGTGCCGCAGTAATTATCGAAGGTCAGACGGATACCTTCCCCATCAAAGGGAATATTCACGGGATAACGGATGGTAATATCCTTTGCGTATCGTTCGGGTCTGTTTTCCGCCACGCTGACGGCGTTGCCCCATACGCTAACCCATTTCTTTGCTTCACTCATACTCTCACGCCTCCCGAATGGTTTTTCCTGTGATATGCTCGGGGACCAGTGTAAACACCAAGGTCTCCTTGCCGTAATGCTCAATTTCATGTTCAATAAATGCCATATCATCGGTGAACTGCAGGCTCAGCCGCCGTGTAATGTCCATGGCACGTTCGTAGTCATCCACGATTTCCACTCTGCCGAACACAATGACACTCCGATAGGTCAGTGCCCAGTCTCCGTCCTTCCGCTGACCTGCATCGGTCACACAGAAGCTGGCCTTGTCGCTGCGGCGAATAGCATCCACCTTATGTCCCGACTTTCCGCTGTGGAAGTACAGCATACCCGTATCGGGGTCGTAGAAATGATTGGTGGGCACCGCGTAGGGATAGCCGTCATCCCCCTGCACCGCCAGCACCCCACGGGGTACTGCACGCAGCAGCTCCACACAAGCCTCTTTGGTCATTGCCTGCTTTTTTCGCACCACATCTCGGAACATGAACAACACCTCTCTCTTATGGAATATCATATCAAACTGCCAAAGAAATGTACAGAAAAAGCGTATGCGAAATCCATCGCATACGCTTTTGTATTATGCTTTTTTCATGAGCCTCTTCAGATAATACCACACCAGCACACTGCAATATACCGTCGCCAGCAGCCATGCCAAAGGGTTGGAGATGCAGATGCCCACATAGCCCAGCACGTTCACTGCCAGCCAGCCGCCCAATGCACGGCCTGCCAGCTCGCCCACACCGCTCAAAACCGCATGGAAGCTGTACCCCATGCCCTGCAGGGTGTTGCGCATAAGCATAACCCCACCGTGACCGATAAACAGCAGGCTCATAATGCTCAGATACTGCACAGACAGCGCCACCGCTTCCGTGGCATCAGGACCCAAAACAAACACGGACAGAGGTTTCTTCAAAAACAGCAGCACCACCCAAATGACGGCGCAGTAGGTAATCTGAATGGTCCAGCCTGCCTTGATGCCGTCACGGATACGGTCATATCGCTCCGCACCCATGTTCTGCCCCACATAGGTAGCCATGCCCACGCCCACGGATTCCATGGGCAGGGTGAACATACGGCGAATCTTCTCCCCTGCGGTCTGCCCTGCAATGACGGCAGTGCCAAAGGAGTTGATGGCCCCCTGCAAAATGACCGCACCGATGGCGGACACGGAAAACTCAAAGCCCATGGGGAAGCCCAGCTTGCACAGACGCTTGATATGGCTGCCCGATGCCTTGCAGAGCCCTTCGCTATTATGGAGCAGGTCCGTCTTACATACCAGCCACAGCAGATTGCAAAGACCGCTGACAAACTGGCTCAAAACCGTTGCCAATGCCGCACCTGCCACACCCATAGGAATCACTGCAATCAGCAGATAGTCCAATGCAATGTTGAGAAAGCTGGATACCAGCAGGAACATAGTAGGTCTTTGAGAGTCCCCTGCCGCACGCAGCACCCCTGCGCAGAAGTTATACAGCACCGTAGCGGGAATGCCAAGGAAGATGATTTGAATGTAAATCACCGCATCTGCAAGAATGTCCTCGGGGGTGTTGATGAGCCGCAGCAAAGGCTCGGCTGCCAGATACGTTGCAACAGCAACCACCGCCGCCATAACAAGGCACACCCAAGTGCCGTTCCAGAAGTAGCGCTTGAATTCTGCATCATCCTTCGCCCCGATGGACTGCGCCAAGGGAATGCAGAAGCCCGCACACGCCCCCTGCACAAAGCCGATGGTAAAGAAATACAGAGACCAAGTGGTGCCTACCGCAGCCAGTGCCGCGTCACCAACCAGTCTGCCCACCATGACCGTATCCACAAAGGAATACAGTTGCTGGAACAGTGTCCCCACCACCAACGGCAGGGCGAACAATATAATTTGTTTGATGGGTCTGCCTTGTGTCAGATCCATCGTCCCGTTTTTGCTCATCTCAAACTTACTCCGTCGTTTCGCTAAAAATCAGCGAGCCGTCCTTACCGCTCATGGTCATTTCATAGCTGCGCTGTGTACCGCTGCTGTCGGTGAGGGACATCCCGTAAGTAGTCATATCGCCCCAAAAGACAACGCCACCCAGCAGAGTCTCCCCTCGCTGCATCTTGTCAGCGGCATACAGCTCCTGAGCGGGCACAAAGCCATCCTCTACGAAATCCATGGCATACACGCGGACATCCTTCACATGGTCCTGCGCGGTAAATATAATGTAGCTGATGTACTCGGAATCCTCCGCAATGAACATATTGTCCACGGTCATATCCGTTTCCGCAAATTCCGCCGTCATAGGTACTTCCCCACTGCCACTGCAAGCACACAGCCACAGCATCAACAGCGTCATAGCAATCAAAAGGATTCGTTTCATAAGCACACCTCAGTTCACTGATATATTACATATCATATCAAAAAACCATCCGCTGCACAACCGCTCGGTTGACATCTCTCTTTGTTTTTTGTAAGATATAGTGTATAGCGATTTAATTAGCTAAACTATGCATGAGGTATCCACCTATGAAAAAAGCCCGTTTGATGATTATAGCATCCATGGCAGCCTTCGGTACACTGGCGCCCTTTGTCCGCAGCATCTCCGTCACATCGGGAGAGCTTGCCTTGTACCGCGCCATTCTGGCATCCCTGCTGATTGGCGCGTATCTGCTGGTGACCAAGCAGCCCATCCCCTTCGCCAAAATCAAGAAAGAAGTGCCTTTGCTGCTGTTTTCGGGGGTAGCCATGGGCTTCAACTGGATTTTGCTCTTTGAGGCTTATAAATACACAACCGTTTCCGTTGCCACCCTGAGCTATTACTTTGCGCCCGTCATTGTCACGGCGGTGTGCCCCTTCCTATTCAAGGAAAAGCTCACAGCCAAGCAAATTCTGTGCTTCATCATGTCCACCTTGGGCATCGTACTCATTACGGGGCTGGGCGACCTGAGCGGCGGCAGCAGTCATATGACAGGCATCCTGTTCGGTCTGGGAGCAGCGGTGCTGTACGCAACGGTGGTCCTGCTGAACAAGTTCATCCAAAACGTCGGTGGCATCCACCGCACCCTGCTGCAATTTCTGGCAGCGGTGGCAGTGCTGATTCCTTACGTAGCCGTCACAAGCGGCTGCACCTTAGGCGCTATGAACGGCATGGGCTGGGTGTGCCTGCTGGTGGTAGGTCTGGTGCACACAGGGGTGACCTACTGTATGTACTTCACCGCCTTGAAGGATGTTCCCGGGCAGGAAGCGGCCATTTTGAGCTATGTAGACCCCTTGGTGGCGGTGCTGATTTCCGTCACCGTACTCCATGAGAGCATGACCGTCATGCAAATTATCGGCGGTCTGCTGATTCTGGGCTTCACTCTGTGGAACGAAATCGAACCGAAAAAAGAATAAAAACAGAGCCTGTACCGTTTGGTGCAGGCTCTGTTTCATTTAATGCTCAATCACAAAGATCCAAGGATTGACCAAGGTATCGGGCTTTGCGACAATGAGCTTTTCGTAGCCGTCCCGAAGAGCCGCTGCGTAATAGTCCGCAAGGATGACATTGATGCCCTCCTCTGCAGGCTGGAACGCCATGTCCAACTCCCGCTCCATAAAGGGGAACAGTTCCCGCAGCTTGGGCTGCACCATAGCAAAGGCATCACCGTAGCTGTCCTTAGCCAGACATTCGGCAATAGCGGCTTCACTTTCTCCGAACCAATCCCAGAAGCCCTTCAGTCCCTCTTCCGAAATCTCACGCACAAAAAACTGAGGATGTGTCCCCTCACGGGTGGCATCTACCACTTTTTTCGTCTCGGCATACAATTCGGGGGATTCCTTTTCCAGCGCCGCCATGGCAGCATCGGCAATTTCCCAATTCCCTTCTGCCGCATACAGCACAGCCTGTGTGCCGCTGCGCCCGGGAAGCACGGGCATATAGTCCTTAGACGCGCTCAGCATGGCATGGGCATCTTCAAAGCGGCGCATCATCACCAGCACAGAAGCGTAATTGGAGCAGGCAGACCCCAGCATCACACGGGTCCGGTCGTTCTGCTCACCCTCACGAAGGCAGTCAATGCCAAGCTCGTAATTCTCTGCAGCCACATCAAAAGCAGCATCCATATGGGCTGCCTTAGCTACCTTCAAATAGGGCAGATAGAAGCGGTGACCGAACTGCCCCGCCTGACGGTAGCAGTCCACCATGGCATCCGTAATACCTGCCATCTCAAAAATCAGACCCATGAAAAACAGCCACGCCGCTCTGTCTGCATCGGTTTCGCACTTTTCCTGCAGAGGCTGCAGCTTCTTCAGCCCCTTTTCCAAATCGCGGTTGCTGATGAAATTCAGTGCCGCACACAGATGGGTCTTGGTCTGGTAGTCGTCAACAAAGGCAGGAGCCAGAATGGGTCCGAAGGCCTGCATATGTCCCTGCCAGCTCTTCTGAATGGCAGCACTTTCAAAGGTCTTTTTCGCAATTTTATCCGCAAGGGTCAGTTTCTTCATGGTAGTTCCTCCCTGTTGTGGTTTTTATCCAGTCTAACAGGAAATTATGAACATTTCTACCAAACAGGAGAAAATGTCCAAATTCCACCAAATACAAACAGACCGCGTGACAATTGTCACACGGTCTGTTTCTTATTGTTCCATGAGCCAAACCTTGAGGATTGCCGCCAGAGTCTTGCCATCGGCAATACGTCCTGCCATAATGTCCTGCACCAGTTCCTTCAAAGGCACAGCCACCACATTCAGAAACTCATCCTCATCCAGATTCCGCTGACCCTTCTGCAAACCCTTTGCCAGATACATGGTGATAACCTCGTCGGTGTAAGCTGCCGCAGGGTAGTAATCCCCCAGAGAAAGCCATTCCTCGGCAGTGTAGCCCGTTTCCTCCGCCAGCTCACGCTTTGCAGCCTCCAGTCTGTCCTCGGATTTGCTGTCCAGCTTCCCTGCGGGGATTTCGGTGATGACCTTCCCCAGAGGGTAACGATACTGACGCTCCACAATCACACGACCGTCATCCAGCAACGGCACAACCGCCACCGCACCCACATGGCGTACGGTCTCGCGAGGTGCGCTTTTCCCGTTGGGCAGACGTACGGTATCCTTATACAGATGCACCACATGACCATCGAAAATTTCTTCCGATGCAATCATGACCTCTTCCAGCTGTTTTAATTCATCCATATTACACCTCTACAATTTCGATTTCCGTACCATGCTCCCGCAACAGTGTCAGCAAGTCAGCAGTCTTCATAGCCACGGTGGCGGTATTGTCATTGGGATGCACCCCAATAATTCCATCCCCCTCGGTAAATGACTTGTCCAGATACAGTTTCACACAGTGCGCCTCGTCATTCAGCAGCCCCAAGGGTGTCACCCCACCGGGAGTGAGCTTGAGGAACTGCAGCAATTCATCCGCAGAAGCAAAACTCAAAGAGCGTGTCCCCTGCTTCTTTTTGAATTCCTTCAAATCCACTCGTTTGCTGCCGATGACGGTAATCAGATAATAATTCCGCTTCTTGTCGTCTCGCACAAACAGATTCTTGGCATCCGCTTCGGGATAGGGCAGCTCGATTTGCCCCATCTCCTCCATATTATACACCGCAGGATGCTCCGTAATCACGTGCCAAAAGCCACGACGATTCAGCAGCTCATAAATCTCCTGCTTCTTCATCCTCATCGCTCCATTCTTCAACAGGCGCTCTCAGCACCGCACCGAAGAAGTCACACAGCAGACTGAACAGTGCCACCAGCGCACAGCTCAGCAGCACACCGCCCAGAATATCCGTGAACCAGTGTACACCCGACAGCAGACGCCCAACCACAGTCACAGCCGCCACAATAATGCAGCCTGCCTGCAACCCCATACGCAGGGCATCACGGCTGATGTACTGCTTCAGCACCAATGCGGTACTGCCCATAACGGAGCAAATCAGCATGGTGTGAGAGGATGGGAAGGATGCCTCAGGCTCCACAGCCCCCATCATAATCACGGGACGATAATTGACTACCATGACCTCAAACAGCACATAGCAGCCGATAACCAGCACATAGAAAATACCCAGCGCCAGAATTTCAGGGTCAACCCCCTTCAAGCTTCTGCGCTTCAGCAGCTGCACCAGCCCCGTAAAGCCAAACAATCCGCAGACTGCCAGTGCCAAAAAGCCAAACAGTTCGGTAAAATCATACCAAAACAGGTTTGTGCCCAGGGAATCCCGCACATTGCCGTTCAGCTGTGCAAAGCCGATTTCCGTCCCCATAGGGCCGATGGCGGCCACATCATAGCTGCGCACCATCACCAGCAGCGCCAAAAACAGCACACCGCTGATGCCCATAGCCAGCAGCTTCACTTTCATATTGTAATTCAATTTCATGTTGTTACCCTCTCTATTTCAATCCCCAGCACACCGTATTTGCGCTGTTCCTCTTGGGAATAGTATTGCTCCATATCCTTGGGGTCGGTACTGCCCAGCATACTGTGAGGCATGGCAGCATACAAAGCGGCAAAATCGAGGAAGCGATGCAGTCCGACCACGCACGCAGTCAGCTCATCCTCCTCACAGCGGAAGGTAATGGTATCCCCCACTGCAATTTGCCGGCGTTTTTCGTCATACAGTCGCATTTCGACGGTCTTGCGTCCCGATTTAATACGCTCAAAGGGCTGACGCTGCAGCTTCATGAAATGTTCCTTCATCACTTCATCCCCAGAATCCGCAGGGTTGCGGAGTCCATGTGACCGCCGTAGTACTTGTCCAGCACCTTATGGAACACGCTGCCCTCCTCGCTGACCAGTGCAAACAGGGTCATGGAGGAACAAAGCTTCATGTCATCGGGTGTACCGAACACACGATAGGGGTCGTTGGTGTCCAGCTGCAGCAGCAAGCCGCTGATTTCCCGCAGATTGCCGCCCAGATAGGGGTCTGCCAGATAGGCTCTTGCCTCCTCCAAATTCACAATGCCGTAATAATGAGCATTGGAGCTGAAGCCCAGCCCGCGAATCTGGGGAAAGATGTACCACATCCAGTGGCTGCGTTTTCTGCCACGTCGGATTTCCTCCCGTGCGGTGGCATAGCTGCGCTGCTGCGCATCCGCAAATCGCTTCAAATCAAATCCGCTCATACCGCACCTCCATAGAAAAATCCGTCCAACACCTCATACAGCAGCTTGTCCGTCTGGTAATCAAAATCATCTGCGCAAATCTTCAAGGTCGCACCGGGCACAAATTCCTGCCGTGCCTTTTCGATATAAGGCACAAAATTCTCATATTCCAGAATATCCCCGATGATATGTACGGGGTGTCTGTTTTCATAGCTGATACGGTGGAGGAAGCGTTCGTATAGAATTTCGGGCTCCCCGTCAAACACCAAGGTCAGCACCTCATAGCCGTAGTCCGCAGCAATGGCATGAAGCCGCTCCAACTCGTTGGTACGGAAGTTTGCCTCCAGAATCAGATTCTTCCCCAAAGGCGCAAATTCGGAGAAGATATGTACCATCACCTGCACCGCCGCCTTAGACAGCTTCAGATTTTCCTCACGGTTGGAAAATCCAATGACATCCCCCAGCAATTCCTTCAGGGAGTCCTTAAAATACAGATTGGTGTCATATCGTTTGGACAGGAGCTTGGCAAAGGTGGTTTTCCCACAGGCCAAATCCCCCGTAATCAGCAGCAGCTTTTTCATACCCTACCTCCATCTTTCGTACTCACATTATACCACACATTTGCAAAAAGCCTATAGCTTCCCCCATGTTTTTTCTTGGGGGCAAACACAGCCTTTCCGCACGAAACAGCGCCGTTTTGATTCATCACACCAATGCCATTTCGTCGAGTTTCTGAACTTTTCGCCCTCATAATCCTATGGTTTTCTATTAAATTGCACACAATTAAATAGAAATTAACATTTGACAGCAAAACGAAAACGTATTATCATGTGAAGCGCAATTCGACAAAAAGGAGACTTCCAATTATGTGGTTCTGGTTATCTATTATCACTTTGATTTGCTGGTCGGGCTCCGACCTGTTTTCTAAAATCGGCTGCCGTGAAGCAGACGACAAATACAGCCATCTGAAGATGGTCATGGCAGTTGGTCTTGTTATGGGTCTGCACGCCATGTTCGAGGTATTCGTCAACGGCGTGGAAATCAATATGCAGATTATCCTCACCTACCTGCCTGTTTCTCTGCTGTACATTGGCTCTATGGCAATGGGCTATCTGGGTCTGCGCTACATTGAGCTGTCCGTATCCTCCCCCATCTGCAACTCTTCCGGCGCACTGGTTGCGGTGGTCACTCTGATTATGTTCGGTGCATCCGACTACTCCCCTCTGGGTTTGGGCGCTGTGGCACTGGTTTGCATTGGCGCCATCGGTCTGGGCGTTGTGGAATACATGGAAGATGACGAGCTGCGTCTGGAACGCCAGAAGGAAGGCAACTACATCTATTCCAAGAGCTGGATTGCCCTGGCACTGCCCGTGGCATACTGTCTGCTGGATGCAGCAGGCACCTTCGCCGATAACCGCGTACTGGAGCTGCTGGACGAAAGCAGCGCAAACGTGGCATACGAGCTGACCTTCCTGTTTGCAGGTGCTTTGAGCTTCATTTACGTAGTGCTCATCAAGAAGGACAAGCTCATCCCCAACATGGAAGCACCCAAGTACATCGGTGCTGTCTGCGAAACCGCAGGTCAGTTTGCTTACATCTACGCCATTGCCGACACCGAGCATCTGGCAATGTCCGCCCCCATCATTTCCTCTTACTGCGCAGCCTCCCTACTGTGGTGCCGCATTTTCCTGAAGTAAAAGCTGTCCAAGAAGCATTACTTCATGATCGTGCTGATTGTCATCGGCATTGCCATCATGGGCCTGCTGGATATGTAAATACTATGCAAAACGGGAACGACAATCGTCGTTCCCGTTTTTTCATATTCGAATTGGTTTTGCAGCAATCTCAAAACATTTTCCTTTGTAGGTGGCTAATAGCCGCCCCTACGGGATAGTACGTCTATCCGACCGTATTCCTCCAAGAAATCATACACCCCATCTTGAGACAGCACGCCCCGCTTCAATTCCACGGGGAAGCAGCCCTGCTCATCCAGTGTATAATCCTGCAGCCACTGACCGCCATCGTAATAGTCACGCAAGGTCTCCACCAGCTGACTGTCTATTTGGGTCGGGTCTTGCCGCGCCATTTCCTGCAATGCATCGAAGCACTGCTCCATGCGCCGTACCCGCTCGATTGCCTCTGTCACTGCGCACCTCCGAGCTGCGCAAACTTCGTGTCCGCAAGCTCTGCGGTTCTTTTTGCATAGGCCTCTTGAAGCGCCCAAAATGCGTCTCCGTCAATGTCCAATCGCTCTGCTTCCGCAGGGTCCCAAACACCGCTGTTGTTGTGGAAAAATCCGATTTCCGTACGTGTCTCGTCGGTTTCGTAGGTAAAGTAATAGTCCACCCATTCCAATGCAGAATTATCATTCAGCACCGCTTCCCCGAAGATGCTGTACATGGCACCGCCGGAGCCGTAATAATAGAAGCTGCCGCCCTCCATCAAGGAATAGGCACTGCGAGCGCTGCCCTCAAACAGCAGTACAGGCTGCTGCCCATCATAAGTGTAGGCCGCGTACAGCTCGTTTTTCACATGAGCCCCCTCGGGCTTATCGAACACGCCCACAAGCAGCTCATCGGTGCCGTCCCCGTTCAGGTCTGTGAGCACATAGCCAATGGCATCCAGAGCATCCGCTCCAAGGGCATTGGCAGCCTCAAACACCCCAAATTCACCCTCGGCAAACTCCGTACGTTCCTCAGGATGGGCAATGATGTCATAGAAATTGGCAAGCACATCTCCGTACAGGTCATCGGGAATCGCCGCAGCTCCCTCAGCGCAGCCCGTAAGACACAGCATCAGCACCGCAGCCAAAACAAATCCCAAAAGCTTTCTCATGACAAATCAAACTCCTTATTTGCAGTAAACAGCAATCGCCTCGCTGACAAACTGTGCGTTGCCCGCTCCGTGCTTGTCGATGGTTTCCTTGAAACGCTCATCCGCAACATACATCTGCCCCAAGCCGAACAAGATTTCCTTGGTGCAGTTGTAGTGATTTTCGGTGATATGGCTCTGCAGCTTCTTCACGCAAAGCTGTGCTGCCTCACTTTCGGGAGCCGCTCCGTTTTTCATGCAGACGGCAAACTCTCCGAAAATGGCATCCATTTCCTCTCCAATGGCGTTCCACTTGTCCGTGGAGCAATTCTTTGCCTTCTCCTCATGTTCCTTGTATGCCTCAGTCTTGCCCCAACGCTGCTGCGCCTCGGCCTTGTAGGCGTCAAACTTACTCATTACACTTTCCCCTTTCATGACATAGTCAGCAGCTCATACAGCTCGTAAACACGTTTCTCGGTGATTGCCGCAGCCTCGCTGTTCACAATCAAAGGATAAATGGAGCCGCCCTCATAGGGCTTCCCCGCTTCTTCCGCTGCCTGTTCCTTTTCCTCAATCCAATTGAGCTGCTCATCCAGCAGCTTCGCAAACTCTGCTTCGGGCAGGCGATTCTTCAGCTCACCCCACAGATAGTTCAGCGCCCCGTCCCAAAGCTCATATAGCTCCTGTGACTTCATATTCATATCCGCCTGTGTCAGAGCATCCTGCTCCAGAGAGGTCTTAATGGCCTCGGACTGCGCCTCAATGGATGCCATATAGTCGCCAAAGACGTCGTTATCTTCCATCACAGTCTGCTCCGGTGTGGGCTGAACCTGTGGAACTTCCTCCTGTTCGGCTCCACAGCCTGCCATCAAAAGCACAAGCGCCAACAGCAATAACAATATACGCTTTTTCATAACCGTTTCCTCACAGTTCAATCAGCTTGTAATCTGCCGCGCAATTTTTGAGTCCATCCTCCACAGAGCTAAATTCCACGCCAAATTTCCTTGCTTTCTCGCAATTCATCCACAAATTGTGCCTCGGCGGTGCATCTTCCAGCTTGATGGGTTTCCCAAGCAGCTGCAAAAATTCTTCGGTGATTTCATACATGGACTTTGTGGTTTCACTTCCGAAGTTATAGACACCACCGGGAAGACCAACGACCTTTTCCATATTCTCCGCCACTTCTTTTACATAGGTAACGCCTCTGTATTGACGGGAGCTGAAGCTGACGGTATCTGTGGCATTTATGATGTTCATGAAGTAATTGGATTTCTTCAGATAGTAATCATACATCCATTCCGCGCGCAGCATGACCGCATGGGGCGCGATTTCCAGCACCCGCTGCTCCATTTCCAGCTTATGGTGGCCATAGACATTGTTGGGCTTCGCCTGTTGCTCCGTATAGGGTCCGTCTTCATCTATTCCGCCGTAAACCTGGTCCGAGCTGAAACAAATGAGCTTTACATGCTTCGCCGCCTTTGCCAAGGCAACCGGCAGCTGCACATTCGCAGCATAAGAAGCCAGCGGATTTGCCTGACATACACTAACATCGGAAATTGCCGCTGTATGGACAATGGCATCCACCTGAGCTGCTTCTATGATGCCCCTGATTTCATCTTCAGACGCATTTCTAAGAGAGGGGCAAGGAATGGCGCAGCTGCAATGCTCCATGATTTTTTGCCCCACAAATCCCGTTGCACCGGTCACAAGTATCATTGCCGCAGCCTCCTTTTCCCCGAAAAATTCGATTATGCCATATTATCTTCAATAAAGGGTCTGATGACAATGTCATGGACACAGCCGTCATCATTTTCAATGCAGGAGCGAATCATCTTAGCCACGGTTTCCGCCTTCAGATAGTCGGGCTTGGCTACCGCTCTGAAGCCGGTGTTTACGCCACCGGGGTATACATTGCAAACGCCGATATGGTCTGCTCTTGCTTCTTTGGTGAGGATCTTGCTGATTCCCTCCATAGCATCCTTGGACGCACTGTAAGCCCCTGCCATGGGATTGCTGAACAGACAGACACTGCTTAGAATATTGACGATCAAGCCCTGCTGTTTTTCTGCCATCATGGGATACACTTCCTGAATCATGCCAACGGGACTGACGCAGTTCAACTCAAACATGGAGCGCAGGTCATCCAAATTCATATCCACGACCTTGTCTTTTTTACTGTTCGCACCTGCGCTGTTCACCAGCACATCCACAGTCCCAAAGGTCTTTTTCACATTTTCGCAAAAAGCGTGACGCTTTGCTCCGTCAGTAATGTCGAAGCACTCTGCATAAACATCACAGTCCCCCAATTCACGGGTCAATTGTTCCATCTTATCCGCGTTTCTTCCGCAAAGGGCAAGGTTATAGTCCTTGGACAACAAAACTGCCAATGCTTTCCCGATGCCACCTGTCGCACCGGTGATGATTACTGTTTTCTTCATATATACCCTCCATTCGCCTAACTAATTCCTACCGATTAGATTTATTCTATCAAATGAACTCAACACCATAATTTCGAATATCATTGATAATCGAAACCAAGTCTTTGTTTCCGCTATTAACTTCAAGAACCAGCTTGCGTATTTTGCTGTCATCGAAGCAATTGTTAAAAGCATGAAGAAAACTCTCTTTTAGTTCAATATCTCCCTCAAAATATGATGTTAAATCTCCACAATGAGAAACCTTGCGCCCAGTATCCGATTTTCGTTTTCCCCAGAGATGAACACCACCGATCTGATTTCTAAAAGATACGGTTTCTTCCAGAAGCTTTATATATTGCTCTGCTTTCTTGACATTATGAGCAGTATATATTTGTGGGACGTCATAGGCTATCTTCAGTCGCAGATTATGTTGTTCAATTAAATTGCACAGGTTTTCGACTTCATGGAGTTTGGATATCAAAAACTTTCCGCCTTTGTATACAGACCCACATCTATTTTCAATAAGAATGTCAACTTCCGGATATTGTCCAACCACGCTTTCTTCAAACACTTTATAGCTCTCTATAAATGAGCCAAAGCTTGCATAATCAGTGAACGGAGGATGAATTTCTATAACTGCTGGAACCTCATCACCCGCAAGAGTACATACAAATTGAGCAAACTCCGAGGCCCATCGTTCTCCCTTCCAAAGTTGCGGCACATTATCTTTATGCGCACTCAATATTGTCGGGAAACGATGAACAATGGCTGTATTGTACTTTCTTTTCCCGTAGCTATATTCAGTATGAAGAGAATAACGCAAATTGGCTTTTATAGAATCAACATCAAAATGCGCAGCACATTCTTCTATCCGAAGTGGAATATCTTCTGGATATTCTTGTGTGTGATACTTTATCATTTCGAAAATAGACATAGTTTCACCTCCGTATTTGCTCAACTATCAAGCAATAATATTATAACATATACAGCAACAAAAAAGACAGGGGCATTTCGCCCCTGTCACTCATTCATCCCTTACCGGCAAGACCACTGACAATTTCATGCATTTCATTTCTGCTTGTCTATAAAAATCCCGCAGCCGCTCATGGGTGATTGGCGTTAGGAACAACCGTTTTTATGCATAAAAACAGCCATGCACTTCAAATGCATGGCTGTTTTGCGATTTGGATACAAAAAAATCTCGACCTTTCAGCCGAGACCTCTCTGTTTCTATATCCACAATCATTAAACGGTGGTTTCGGCCTTTCGGCCTCCACACACACTGCTTAACGAATCGTTTCGTCTGCAATTTCTTTTCGTCTTCCACCGGCTTCAATCTCTGCAGCTGCTTCTTCCGGCTCACCCTTGTCTTCCACTTTCGTTTCTGACCTTTCTGGGCCGTCCATTCCACGGCTCATCACCGCTTCCTTTCCGCTTTCTGACCCCCGCTGTTTCGGCATTCTTTCGTCCGCTTCAGTTTTGGGTTCTGACTACTCAGCCTCTGTGCTTCCTTTCCTTCTCTTCCCGCTTCCGCCTCACAGTGGCTTCCACAGTGCCCGTCTCCGCTCTCGCTTCCTCGGTTTCCCCCTTCTCTCCGACCTGATTTCTCATGCCTTCCTTCCGGGTTCCTGTACTCGGCTTCGCTGTTCGTTTCCTTTCGCCCTTCCCTGCTTCACTCCCACAGCTGTTCCACAGGTGCTTACCTTCCGTTTTCACGTTCGATATTTTCCACTTCCGACTTGCTTTCTTTCGTCCGCTTGCCTTCCGCTTCCGGCTACTCAGCCTTCTGTTCTTCCTTTCCTTCTCTTCCCGGTTCCGCCTTACAGCTGCTTTCCCGGTGCCCGTCTCCGCTCTCGCTTCCTCGGTTTCCCCCTTCTCTCCGACCTGATTTCTCATGCCTTCCTTCCGGGTTCCTGTACTCGGCCTCGCTGTTCGTT
>JAZREI010000147.1:0-5864 GCA_045660685.1 Oscillospiraceae bacterium | reverse complement strand
TGTTGCGTTATTCGATTTCCAGAAGGAGGCCTGCTGCCTTCAGGTCTGCCTTTGCGCGGTCAAATGCCGCTTCGTCGGGGCAGCGGAGGGTGTGCAGGTGGATGCCGTCGGTGAGGCTGGACAGCACAGAAGCACTGCCGTTTTCCAGCTGTTCCATAAACTGACCCACGTCGTAGCGGGAGGTCAGGTGCAGCTGACCGATAATCTGCCCGTAAATGGGGTGTTCCACGATGACATCTTCCACGATGCATCCGTTATCCACGAAGATGCACAGCTCCTGCTCTGTTTCGGCCACGTTATGCTGTACCGCAATGGTGCGCAGAAGCCCCACTTTTTCTTTGGCCAGTACATAAGCGCGGGGGGTGGCAGTGATTTCCGCGCCGGATGCACGCAGCAGGGCAATGTCACCTACGATGACCTGACGGCTGACGGAAAACATTCCTGCAAGGGCGGTGGCGCTGACGGGCTTATTAGATGCGGAAAGCTGTTCCAGAATCTTTTTTCTGCGGGTTTCAGCGTTCATGCTTTGCCCTCCTTCAGCTGTGTTTTCTCTTTTCGTTCAGCATGCCGTTGCGCAGTTCCAGCAGCTTATCGGACAGGTCCACATAGTAGGTGTGGGGGTTTTCAAAGCGCTTGACTTCGGGCCACAGGGTCTTGACCTGTCTGGTGCAGTAATCGCGGATTTCTGCCAGAGGGGGAGACTGGTAAACCTGCTTGCCGCCTTCAAAGATGGGCACCAGCAGCTCACGAGCTTCGTAAGCACCTGCGGGAATGAGGAATTCCTTCCAGGTGGCGTTGGGGTCACGGATAACCAGATCCTGATCTTCGATGTTGACCACTTCGTCTGCCAACGTGATGTAGTCGGCGCGAGCGCGGCCGGTTGCCTTTTCGAAGAAACGATAGACGCGCTTGTAGCCGGGGTTGGTAATCTTTGCTACGTTTTCGCTGATCTTGATCTTGGGGGTCACGGTGCCGTCTTCCTGTTCGATGCCAACCAGCTTATATACGCCGCCGAATACGGGCTCGCTGCGTGCGGTGATGAGGCGTTCACCTACACCGTAAACGTCAATCTTTGCACCCTGCATCAGCAGGTCACGAATCAGGTATTCGTCCAGAGAGTTGGAAACGGTAATCTTACATTCGGTCCAGCCTGCTTCGTCCAGCATCTTGCGTGCCTTCTTGGAGAAGTAAGCGATGTCGCCGCTGTCCAGACGGATGCCGCACTTGGTAATGCCCAGAGGCTTCAGCACTTCGTTGAATACGCGGATTGCGTTGGGCACACCGGACTTCAGGGTGTCGTAAGTATCAACCAGCAGGGTAGCATTGGTGGGGTAGGTTTCGCAGTAGGTCTTGAATGCTTCATATTCGCTGTCGAACATCTGTACCCATGCGTGTGCCATGGTGCCGCCTGCGGGAATGCCGAACAGGGGGTCGGCGATGGTGCAGGCAGTACCTGCGCAGCCGCCGATGTATGCAGCACGAGCGCCCAGAATAGCAGCGTCGGGACCGTGAGAGCGGCGAGAGCCGAATTCCAGAACAGCACTGCCGTGAGCAGCGCGGCAAATACGCTTTGCCTTGGTGGCGATGAGGGACTGATGGTTGAAGGTCAGCAGGAAGAAGGTTTCCAGCAGCTGTGCTTCAATGGCAGGTGCGCGGACCACCAGAACGGGTTCGTTGGGGAAGATGGGGGTGCCTTCGGGGGCTGCCCAAATATCACCGGTGAACTTGAAGTCCGCCAGATACTTCAGGAAGTCCTCGGAGAACAGATTTCTGCTGCGCAGATATGCAATATCATCTTCGGAGAAGTGAAGGTCGTTGACAAAATCAATCAGCTGTTCCAGACCCGCCATAATGGCAAAGCCGCCGCCATCGGGCACTCTGCGGAAGAACATATCGAAATAAGTGATTTTGTCCTTCATGGGAGAATGGAAATAGCCGTTTGCCATGGTCAGCTCATAGAAGTCGCAGAGCATGGTCATATTCAGTTTTTCTTTGGAGTAGTTCAGACTCATTGTTGGTTCCCCTTTCAGGAAATGAATTTGATTCTAAAGACCATTTTAACATTTTTTTCATTTCTGTTCAATGCTTTTTTGCTATTTTATCTTGACAACTGTAAAAAATGTTGTCTTGACATGGACAAAAAACCGGTTTTGAGAGGAAAAATTTTCAGGCTTTAGAGGGTGTTTTGATTGCGGATTCACAGAAATAGTGATAGAATAATTCTGATATATCAGATTAATATATGTTCTTTGCCGCTTTTGTACAGAAGTACTCAAAATGCGAAAAAAACGCCCTTTTCATTGTCAATTCATTGACGATAATGTTGGTTTTATGGTACGTTATGTTTGTTGGGCAAAGACGTTGTACTGTGTATTTGTGAAAGACAAAAACGAAAGAAAAGAGGATTCACAAGTGAGCATTCTTGAAAAAGTTGAACACGTGATTGGCACCATTTCCGGTACCGTCTGGCCTATCTTCCTGCCTCTGGTAATGATTGTGGGCCTGTTTTTGATTATCCGTACCTTTACCGTAATCCAGCCCAAGACCAGCAAGCCCGCGAAGGTAGATGCTGCTCATATCGTCGGCCCTGCAGTTATTTCTCTGGGTGCAATGATTGGCACAGGCGCTATCATCGGCGTTCTGGGCTCCTGCTCCAAGCTGGTTGGCGCAGGTCAGGTACAGCTGGAAGCATTGGCAATTTGGGCCCTCATCGGATCTCTGATCATGGTTCCCGTATCCTATGCGGAAACTCTGATTGCTAAGGTCATGAAGCAGACCCCCAAGGAATACATCGGCAACCTGCTGACTCCCGGTCTGGCTATGGTTTATGCGGTTGGCTTCTGCGCGCTGCATATCTTCGGCTTCGGCGGCTTCCAGTTCAGCGGCATTGACTCCGTTGTGACCATCATCACCGGGGAATACCTGCACATCTCCCTGTCTGAAGTACAGCGCTGGCTGTTCATCGTTCTGCCTCTGGTACTGGCGGTCAGCCTGATTGTTCTGTCCAGAAAGCATCATGTTTTCATCAGTGCTATGACCTATATGATTACCATTGCGGTTGGCGCTTACATCGTATTCTTTATTTTCTTCTTTATTAAGACCATCAACTACGTACCCACCTATGTGGCAGGCATGATTGAAGGTATGCTGAATCCCGTAAACGCAGGTCTGGGTATGCCTATGGGCTTCATTCTGGGTATTCAGCGTGTGCTGCAGTCCTCCGAAACAGGTCTGGGCACTCTGGGTATGTCCGCACGTGAAGCAGATTCCGAACCCCGTGAAGCAGCGATTGTTTCTCTGCTGCCCACCTGCATCACCATCGTGCTGTCCATTCTGGTTACCACTTACATCGCTTCCTACGGCGAAACCCACGGTCTGATTGCTCTGCCCGCAGAAGGCATTGAACGTCTGAAGGGCTACTTCCTGACTGCTCAGGAAATCGCAGGGGGCTTCGGTCTGGTGGTTCTGTGCGTATTCTCTCTGCTGTCCGGTCTGTCCGTACTGCTGAGCTCCTACTACTTCCTGGCTACCCTGTTCAACGGCAAGGAAAACACCAATATCATCATTTACATCATTGCAATCTTCTCCGCAGGCACTCTGGCAGTCTTCGGCTTCAACATCGTATTCGACGTAGTTGACCTGCTGCTGTTTGTGGTCTGCGCCATCAACATGGCTGCGCTGACCGTATTTGCTGTCAACAAGTGGAAGGCATATCAGCTGGAAGACTGATTGGCAATTCATTCGTAGTTTTTTCTGTATCGAGGATGCAGATCTGTATAAACACACATTATTCAAGGAGGAAACCTCATGGCAAAAATCATTCTGTTCAACGCTGACGTTGTCACTATGGACGAAGCAATGCCTTCCGCACAGGCTGTTCTGGTAGAAGAAGGCAACATCGTTAAGGTTGGCACCAACGAAGAAATCCTGGCTCTCAAGGACGACGAAACTCTGGTTCGCGACCTGGAAGGCAAGATTCTGATGCCCGGCTTCATTGACCCCCACTCCCACTTTACCGCAGTTGCATACGCTCTGCTGATGGTTAATGCAAAGCCCTCTCCCTCCGGCCGCTGCGACACCAAGGAAGCTCTGCTGGAAGAATTCAAGAAGAACTACGAAGAAAACATGGAAGCTTGGGAAAAGGGCGAATGGCTGATGGCTATGGGTTATGACCCCTCCGTATTCCCCGACAAGCAGCACATCACTCGTCACGATCTGGACACCATTTCCACCGAAGTTCCCATCTCCTGCATCCACGCTTCCGGTCATATGTCCGTTCTGAACACCAAGGCTCTGCAGATGCTGGGCTACTGGGGCGACTTCGAAGTTCCCGAAGGCGGCACCGTTGAAATGCTGCCCGACGGCACTCCTCACGGTCTGGTAACCGAACTGGCTTACATGGATCCCGCTGTTCAGGCGAAGACCGTTCCCCCCAGCTTTGAACGCGTTCTGGGCGCACTGGGCAAGGCAGCAGGTCTGTATGCTTCCTACGGTCTGACCACCGCACAGGACGGCCGTGTTACCAATGGCGAACTGCAGCTGCTGAACTACGGCGGCCAGCTGGGCTTCATCAACATTGACGTTGTTGGTCTGGCAGACCCCGGCATCGCAGAAGAAGTTCTGGTCAAGGGCCAGAAGGTTGGTCCTTACACCAACCACAGCCGTATCGGCGGCTACAAGCTGTTCCTGGACGGCTCTCCTCAGGGCAAGACCGCATGGCTGTCCAAGCCCTACTATGAAGTTCCCGAAGGCTACGACGCAGACTACTGCGGCTTCCAGATCTTCCCCGACGAAGAAGTTGTTCGTCACTGCAAGATCTGTCTGGAAAATGACTGGCAGCTGAACGTACACTGCAACGGCGACGCTGCTTGCGAACAGCTGATCCGCTGCTACACTCAGGCAATCGAAGAAACCGGTCTGAAGAAGGACCTGCGTCCCGTTATGGTACACTGCCAGACCGTTCGCGACGACCAGCTGGACCGTATGGCTGAAATCGGCATGGTTGCTTCCTTCTTCCTGGATCACATCCACTTCTGGGGCGACTACCACTACACCTCCGTTCTGGGCCACGACCGCGGCATGCACATCTCTCCCATCCGCGCAGCTATGGAACGCGGCATCAACTACACCATGCATCAGGACTCTCCCGTTGTGAACCCCAACGCTCTGTTTGCAGTCCACAATGCAGTAAACCGCACCACTCCCGCCGGCCGTGTTCTGGGCGAAGACCAGAAGCTGACCGCTTACGAAGCTCTGAAGGCTATCACCATCAACGGTGCATACCAGATCTTCGAAGAAGACAAGAAGGGCTCCATCACCGCAGGTAAGGTAGCTGACCTGGTTGTTCTGGACTCCAATCCCCTGAAGGTAGACGGCGACAAAATCAAGGATATTGTTGTTCTGGAAACCATCAAGGAAGGCAAGACCATCTACTCCGCATAAGTTAAAACCTTTCTATAAAAAGAGGCTGCTCCTACGGGAGCAGCCTCTTGTATATTTTCAATAATCCGGGGAGGAGCATTTGCTATAAAGCGATGATTTGCAGATGCGCCCTGTACGAATCATGGGAAATCGCCTATAATGAAGCTATATACTACAGGAAAGAAGGTTTTACGATGAAACGCTTCCGACACATTCTTACCATCATAGCCGTGCTTACAGCCTTGCTGTGCTGTCTGTCCGTGACTGTCTTTGCAGCCGAATCCGACAGCGGCACCTGTGGCGACAATGTCACCTGGACTTTGACCAACAAAGGTGTCCTTACCATTAGCGGCACAGGTAAAATGACCTCTGCTCCTTGGCGTACCAATTATAGTTCGGTTATCAAAGAAGTTATCATCGAAGACGGTGTCACTTCTATCTAT